>NZ_CP188815.1:615000-915000 GCF_050058155.1 Terasakiella sp. 4MB5A
TCCGATGATTTCTGAATGGGGCAACCCAATCCTTTAGGATTATCTGTAACTGAATACATAGGTTACAGAGGCAAACCAAGCGAACTGAAACATCTAAGTAGCTTGAGGAAAATAAATCAACCGAGATTCCCCTAGTAGCGGCGAGCGAACGGGGACCAGCCCAGTGATATATTGGTAAGAAGACGAATGCTCTGGAAAGTGCAGCCATAGTAGGTGATAGCCCTGTAGTCGTAGAAATCCTTTATATCCTTGAGTAAGGCGGAACACGTGAAATTCTGTCTGAACATGGGGGGACCACCCTCCAAGGCTAAATACTCCTATACGACCGATAGTGTACCAGTACCGTGAGGGAAAGGTGAAAAGCACCCCGATAAGGGGAGTGAAACAGAACCTGAAACCGGATGCCTACAAGCAGTCGGAGCAGTCTTGAACTGTGACGGCGTACCTTTTGTATAATGGGTCAGCGAGTTAATTTATCGAGCAAGCCTAAGCCGATAGGCGTAAGCGCAGCGAAAGCGAGTCTGAATAGGGCGACTGAGTTCGATGGATTAGACCCGAAACCAGGTGATCTAGGCATGAGCAGGTTGAAGGTGCGGTAACACGCACTGGAGGACCGAACCCACGTCTGTTGAAAAAGACGGGGATGACTTGTGCCTAGGGGTGAAAGGCCAATCAAACCTGGAGATAGCTGGTTCTCCGCGAAATCTATTTAGGTAGAGCGTCAGATGAATACCCTCGGGGGTAGAGCACTGGATCGGGACGGGGGGCGCGAGCCTTACCAACTCGAACCAAACTCCGAATACCGAGGAGTACTATCTGGCAGACACACTGCGGGTGCTAAGGTCCGTAGTGGAAAGGGAAACAGCCCAGACCACCAGCTAAGGTCCCTAAATCACGTGCTAAGTGGGAAAGGATGTGGGAAGGCCAAAACAACCAGGAGGTTGGCTTAGAAGCAGCCACCCTTTAAAGAAAGCGTAACAGCTCACTGGTCTAATTAAGCCGTCCTGCGCCGAAGATGTACCGGGGCTCAAGCCGTGTACCGAAGCTGTGGATTTGTCCTTTAGGACAAGTGGTAGCGGAGCGATCTGTAAGCCTGCGAAGGTGTTGTGTGAGCAATGCTGGAGGTATCAGATGTGAGAATGCTGACATGAGTAGCGATAAACAGAGTGAGAAACTCTGTCGCCGAAAGCCCAAGGGTTCCTGCGCAAGGCTAATCCGCGCAGGGTGAGTCGGCCCCTAAGACGAGGACGAAAGTCGTAGTTGATGGGAATCAGGTTAATATTCCTGAACCTGGGAGTAGTGACGAATGCCGGAATTTGTACGTCCTTATTGGATTGAACGTGCAACCAGGGTGTTCCAGGAAATAACTCTCCCGTATAGACCGTACCCCAAACCGACACAGGTGGGCAGGTAGAGAATACCAAGGCGCTTGAGAGAATGGTGTTGAAGGAACTCGGCAAAATTCACCCGTAACTTCGGGATAAGGGTGACCTGTATTTGCGCAAGCAGATATGGGTGTCACAAAATTGGGGGTGGCGACTGTTTACTAAAAACACAGGGCTCTGCGAAGTCGCAAGACGACGTATAGGGTCTGACGCCTGCCCGGTGCCGGAAGGTTAAAAGGAGTGGTGCAAGCCATGAATTGAAGCCCCGGTAAACGGCGGCCGTAACTATAACGGTCCTAAGGTAGCGAAATTCCTTGTCGGGTAAGTTCCGACCTGCACGAATGGCGTAACGACTTCCCCGCTGTCTCCAACACCAACTCAGCGAAATTGAACTCTCCGTGAAGATGCGGAGTTCCTGCGGTTAGACGGAAAGACCCCGTGCACCTTTACTATAGCTTCGCAGTGGCATTAGTAACTAAATGTGTAGAATAGGTGGGAGGCTTTGAAGCAGAGACGCCAGTCGCTGTGGAGCCACCTTTGAAATACCACCCTTTTAGTTATTGATGTCTAACCGCGGTCCGTGAAACCGGATCCGGGACCCTGCGTGGTGGGTAGTTTGACTGGGGCGGTCGCCTCCTAAAGCGTAACGGAGGCGCACGATGGTAAGCTCAGGCTGGTCGGAAATCAGCTTTTAGAGTGCAATGGCATAAGCTTGCCTGACTGTGAGTCTGACAAGACGAACAGAGACGAAAGTCGGTCATAGTGATCCGGTGACTCCTCGTGGAAGGGTCATCGCTCAACGGATAAAAGGTACGCCGGGGATAACAGGCTGATACTACCCAAGAGTTCACATCGACGGTAGTGTTTGGCACCTCGATGTCGGCTCATCACATCCTGGGGCTGGAGCAGGTCCCAAGGGTTTGGCTGTTCGCCAATTAAAGTGGTACGTGAGCTGGGTTTAGAACGTCGTGAGACAGTTCGGTCCCTATCTGCCGTAGGTGGAGGATACTTGACAGGATTTGCCCCTAGTACGAGAGGACCGGGGTGAACGAACCTCTGGTGTACCAGTTGTTCCGCCAGGAGCATCGCTGGGTAGCTAAGTTCGGACAGGATAACCGCTGAAAGCATCTAAGCGGGAAACCCACCTGGAAACTAGGTATCCCTGAGAATCGTGGAAGACTACCACGTTGATAGGTCAGGTGTGGAAGTGTGGTAACACATGAAGCTAACTGATACTAATCATTCGATAGGCTTGATGAGCAACCATCATGCGTAGAATTAAAAATCTACAAATCAATTCTCAACAGAAACCTGTATAATATAAAAGATAATCTAGATCTCTTTGGATGGCCTGGTGGTTATGGCACGTGGCAAACACCCGATCCCATCCCGAACTCGGCCGTGAAAACACGTTGCGCTGATGGTACTTCGTCTTAAGGCGCGGGAGAGTAAGTCGCTGCCAGGCCTTCCAAAGAGATCTAACCTATCACAATCGTTACCCAAAGCCGCCTCGCAAAAGGCGGCTTTGTCGTTACAATATACCAACGCGGGGTGGAGCAGCCCGGTAGCTCGTCAGGCTCATAACCTGAAGGTCGTCAGTTCAAATCTGGCCCCCGCAACCATAAAAAAGCCCTCTAACTCAATGAGTTAGGGGCTTTTTTGATTTTTGGCGCATCCGCTGAAATGGTTCACTGGAATCACTATGGAATCATGCGGGGGCGAAAAACTGCGTAATTCGCTATTTTTTACTGAGCCCTACGTCATTTCAGCGCCGATGAAACGGTCTGATATGTCGACCTTGCGTGGGGGGGGGATGTCATCAATCTCACTGGGTCTGTCCCAGTCGCCAATATTATGAGGTTCGTGACTTAACCCCCAAGCTACTGCCAGTCGGTGGTAGTCAGCGTCGCTGATGTTGGCTTCAAGAGATGTGGGCTTAGGTAGGGGGATGACGCGGATCCCAGGGCAGGAGGGAATGAAGCGACGGACCCATGCCTCAATTCCTTGGATGGCCTGCTCATAAAGATCGATCGCTCGCGCTCCGCCACACACAAAAATCGGAAGGTTCTCTGACCATCTCGGTGAATTGGGATCCCGCTTTTTTCGGGTATGCCATATTGTCTTGTGAACAGCGTTACTGCTGTCCTTCGCAAATGCCTTGTTGGCTTGATTTACGCCCTCAACAATAACCTCTCCATCTGGCACGTAGGTTGTGAGATCGTTTGGAATGTGGCTCAGAGGGTCTCGAGCATCGAAAAGCTGCGCAGCACTTTCCGATGTAGCTTTTTGAGCTCCATCGATACGCGCTTGATGGAGCCTCTGTGCCCCAAGAAGAGCGACCTCCGCCGTATAAATGGTGAAATGGTCGTCGCCTTCGTTATCGCGAAGGGCGAAAGCGCACACATCCAAAGTGCTCGCGCCAACGTCGACTAGGAAATGTAAACCCTCGTTTCTAAATTCTGATCGAGCATAGCCCGTTACTTCCGCGATGACTTCTGGAACGAGCTCAAAGTCCCACGGAAGGTCATCTTGTTTAAATCGCGAGTGCTTTATGTCTTCAATGGCGCGGTATGCGTCATTCAATGTAACAGGCCCAGGTTTTCTCGACATAAGCCAGGCAGCCTTGCCAACCAAGTCGAAGGTTTCTCGAAGTTTTGGATCGTCGTCAATGGCAGCCGGTAAGCCTAGGTTAACGGCCCAGTTAATTTTAAAATCCTGGAATATCGATTTCTTATGGGCCAGAAACCAGCTGCGAACATATCTTAAAACTAACGCCAAATAGGCGGTTGTCACCGTCATCGGAGTTGCCGCAGAAGGCGTCTCGCCGAGGGCCTCCACCGATCCGTGTGGCGACCTCATCAAGGTGATCTTTATATCGGTTAGGATCGATGAACCGGCTTCAGGTGAAAAGCTACAGTAGGCATCGCTGTTAACGGCGAGCATCGTGGGTAAAAGATAATCAAGGCTCTCGTGTGCATATTGTCCGAATGGAATGGCAAAGGCGGGATTGCCAGCATAATTGGGCGCATGAACAAACACTTTTGTTGATGAAGTCCCAAAGTCCAGGCCAATGACGACGTCTAGGATTTGTGAGCCATCGTTTAGGCCAAACTGATGGGCATTTTCGGGAATGCCATCGAAAAAGCGATCTGGATAAGTAGGCGCAGGTTTGCTCGAACCTCCTGGGATCGTGTTTTTCGTCTTTGGCCGTTTATTCTTCTTCGTTGGCTTGTTGACTGGCTTCGGCTTGTTTGGTTTTACGCGGACCCTCGGTGTAATACTTTTCTTTTCCACCACCACATTGGCCATGCGATCAATAGGTTGCTTTTTTGCAGGGGGCTTTTTCGTCTCGGCTTCTTCAGGCGCAACTTGCTCCGGAGCTGCATCACTCAGGGGTGTTTCGCTGCTCCGCTTGGCCATGCTCTTTAATTTATCGGCCATATCAGGTGATTTGCTGAGAATGCCCTCAAATAAGGACCCGAACCTACCTTTTCCCACCGTACATATCTCCTTAAACCACTGAAATTACCGAAACGCAGATATCTTCGGGGCGGGAGTTGACGGTTCGTCTGGAATCAATTGCAATTTTTTGCCGTTCATAGCGCTCTTCCAGCGCCTTTAACCGTCCTTCGTTGGCAGGGATTAACTTTGTTTTCCCTGTTCTTTTTAGTTTTTCGATTGTGTTGAGAATGGTTTCTCGTTGTTTTTCGATATGGCGTTCCAGGTTTCGCGTTTGGATGTCCGCTCTATCCTCGTTTTGAGCACTTTCCTCTTCAACGAAACGAACGAACTGTTCATCAAGCGTGCCTAACAGAACATCATTTGCCAGTTGATGGGCCTTCTGAAAGTCGCATTCGTTCTTTGCTTCCAGCCATAGTTCCCCATTTGCTGCGCCGGCACTTGCAAGCAGCTCTGCCTTGTCTTCACCGAGCAGGTCCTCAGGATTGGCCATGTTGATTGCTTCATATACGAGTTTTTCAACGTCTCGCAGTCCTTGAACGGACCAAAGGGAAACCGCGAGCACGTAGGTGCCAGGATCAACAGCACCATCCAAGTGGGACGAATCAATTTTGACAGAAACTGCCGGGCGTATCTGCGTAGCGGTTTCTGAGATTTTGTTACTGATGAAGCGAACAAGGGGATGGAATTGCGAAATGGATTCCGTTCTTGCTCGGGCACCGGCGAGCACGCGGTTTTCAAATCGGCATGGGATGGTTGATGTCGCGGCTTGGGTTAGGCGAGTTTGACCGGCGAGGTTATTAACTCTCATAAACTCGTTTAGATCATGTTTGGCATGCGCCGTGAGAGACAACTCAAATTCGTAGTTGGTGGCGTCTTTTTCCTTAAGCACGTATCCGGGATAGTGAATATTCAGGAAGTCCGTGACGTAGGTATACAGGCCTCCGCCGTTGATCCAACGGTTCATGTCTCGGGCAGCCTGAACTTGCTGAAGGATATAGTCCCCATAAGCCACAAGATGAGCAGCTTCTGATTCGAGTTGTGCCTCTTCCTGCTTTAGCCCGGATAATTCACAAATTGATTTGTCGTGGGTATTTTCCTTACCAATTACCCAAAAATCATTTGCAAATGGGTGCAACCCATCCTGGCTGGCAGGTTTGTGTTGGTGGTGTGAGGATATTTACGCGCAAAAACAACCATGGGTAGATTATGTATGATTTGGGGGCGTGCTGACCTGTTCCTTTTTGTAAAGGCTGTAACTTATTGCGCACTGAATAAGCCGTTTTTATATGGGGGCCATGAGCCGCTGCCAGGCGGTGAAGAAAAGGCTCTGACAGGGATAGGCATCCGGGAAGCTCAGTTTAATCCGGCGCACAGAACGCGTGACCTTGGCGCCAATCTTGAAAAGCTTCAGTCGGATGGTGTGGGGGGCGGCTTGGGAGAGTATCGTGCCTTTCAGCGCTTTCAGGCGAAGATGCGTCATCAGCACATAGGCAAAGCCCTCCAGCAAAAGGCGCAGGTAGTTGGAACGGAATTTATGTGCGCTTGCGCGATGCCCAAATAGATCGAGCTGACAATCCTTGATGCGATTTTCCATATCGCCACGCGGGCAGTAGATTTTTTCGTACAGCACACGAGCGACAATGTCTTTGCCCAGGGGTTGTTTGTTCCTTGCCATCTCCTTGCGCGCTTCCTTAACCCCACGGATCACGCGGGGGCAGGTCTCATCCAGCGAGGTCATGAGAAAACGGACATGCTGGTCACTGCCCTCACGATCTTCGATTTTGGCAATCACATTGTAAGGCCGACCCCACGACCCGGTCTTGGGAATATGGGCAAACAGGCCGAAGTTTTTCAGGAAGGTGCGCCCCTCTTGGACCCGTTGCTTTGACGTTTGTGAACGGGCCTGTGTTGCCTTGCGCAGAAGATATGAATTACGCGCCAGTCCAAAGATAAAGTCCACTCTGTTGGCCTTGCACCAGCGAATGAGAGGTTTGCGCACAAACCCGCTATCTGCGCGCACCAGGATATCGACCTCGGGCCAAGATTTTCGGATTTGTTTGACGATGGTGGAGATGGCGCGGCGGGCCCCTTTGGCCCCATCACAATCGCCTTCGCGCAACTGTGCCCACAGCAGGTGCGGCCCGCAGAAAATATACAACGGCAGAAAGCCTCGCTGTTCGTAATAGCCATTCCAAGCCGACATTTCCTGATGACCATGCACTTCAATATCGGTGGCATCAATATCAAGAATGATATCATGGGGGGGCTGCTTGTGATGATCCAGAAACAGATCGCACAGCAGTTCCTGCATTTTATAAAAACGAGGACTGAGTTTGTGATAGCGTTTGTTGCCCGTTGTTGTGCAGCACTCCACCCGCCCCAGGGTGACGGATGAGGCCAGCTTGTCTGTTTCTTTTTTGGACATCAGCCGCAGGGCCGGATCAAGACACAGGCTGTCATGATCATTCAAATCCTCATAGCCAAGGGCCAACCCTGTCACCCGCTGGGCCAGCAAGTCAGGCAGGTCGTGGCGAATATAACGCGCATCGCGCTCATCCCAAAAACAACCTGCCAAACGGGAAAACAAATTCATCCGGCGCGCTGCTTGGCGCAATAAAACCACCCCGCCATCCGACGTAATCTCCCCACCGTCGAAGGCGGCCACAACCTGCTTTTTCCCCTGAGATGAAAACAACATCGAAAAACACCCTGTTATTTTTAGTCACAGAGAATTTTAACATAACTCGCTGTTATTGTTCATGTTATTATAGATAAGGTAAAGGTTTGTGACGAATTCGGGTTTAGGGTTTCGAGGGCCTGAGCCGTTTGATTGATCCGTTCCTCCTGCTGTTCAGCCGTTAAATGGCCTGTTAGAAGGTCGTGGGTCAGTTCTTGGATCTTTTCCCCTAGGATGGCTTCAAAGTCGCCCAAGGCATTTCTACAGAGATCCAGTTTGTCGTAGAGCTTTTGGTAAATACGGGCATCAACGGTATTGGCGTAGAACAGGTTCCATACCAAAACCTTGTCTGATTCCTGGCCAAGACGATCCACACGACCAATCCGCTGTTCTACGCGCATGGGGTTCCAGGGCAGGTCATAGTTTACAACCACCCAGGAAAATTGAAGGTCGACACCTTCGCCACCGACTTCGGAAGACAACAGAACGCTTGGACCTTGAGGTGATCTAAATTCTTTAATGATATCGTCTTTAGTTCTTGTTCCGCCGCCCTGGAGGACGATTGTAGATATGCCATCGTCATTGAGACGCTGATCGAGATAGGCAAGGGTCCCACGATACGTCGAGAAGACGATCACTTTGGCTTTTGGGTGTAGCTCAAAATAGGCCTCGAGCATGTCGCAAAGACGATTGTATTTGCTGTCGTTCTCTATGAGTTCATCGAGGTCAACAAATTCAGTTGAACGCTCTACGAGCCTCGTTGTGAGAGGCCCAAGTTTGTTTTTCTTGTTCTCATCAGCATCTGTCCCAGAAAGTTGATCTTCAGGGATTTCCATCCGGCGCTGTTTCCAGGACTTCAAAGCCGCTGGCATGCAGCTTGCCATTTGTCGTTGAGGTGTAACGAGGAGAAAGGCTTCGTTGATATCCCGGTCCAGTGAATAGTCGATGACGATGTCCGTGACGAGGTCATAAAACTCCCGTTCAACCTCCGTCATTTCGATGAACTCTGGCTGCGGATCACGAACGACACGCCATTCTTTCACATCGCGCTTGCGGGTCCGGGTGATGGCATGACCAAGGAGGTTGATGGTTTCCAAGCGATGAGCGATGCGGCTCTTTTCGGTGAAGGATTGGAGAGATTTCGGCGTTAATCCCTTTAGAAGGGTCTCAAGTTGCCTGTTTCCCTTGAGAAGTCGACTGCGGCCAGCCGCCTCTAATATTTCAACCAGCTCCTCCTCAGAGGCTGCGCCTTTAAGCACAAGATCTCGGGCGCGAACCAGGGGCTCATTGGCTGACAGGATCTCGACAAGGTCTTCGTGCCGACTGAATGTATCAGGGTCCAGAAGGTTGAGAAGGGAATATAAGTCGCGATTGTAATTGTGGATTGGAGTTGCCGTGAGCAGAACCAGATATTCGGAAACGGCTCTCATCAGTTGCCCAAGCGAGTTTGTCTGTGCTTCTGGGTTTCGCATGTGGTGTGCTTCATCGACCACAAGCAAATCGAACAAGCGCTCTTCGCTTTCCATGGATTGCAGGAAACGAGCGAGTTGAGCTGCATTCGATGTTTTTTCGTCTTCGTCGTCCCACCCTCTCGGTGGGCGTAGGCCCTGAGTGCTGGCGACGATGGCAAAGCCTTTTGCGTGAGCCTGATTGTCCTTCAGGATGCGCAACATTTCTTTGGCATCGCAGATTTGCGGTGATAGTCCCATTTTGTTGGTGAGCTCGTCCCGCCACTTCTCTCTTAGTGCAGCCGGACATAGGACAACGAGGCGTTTCAGGTTGAAGCGACTTCGAAGCTCGGTCCAGATCAGTCCCGCTTCGATCGTTTTACCCAAGCCAACTTCATCTGCGATCAGAAGTCCGTTCGTGGGTGTCTGAAGAAGTTTCAAAACAGGTTTGAATTGGTAGGCATAGAAATCCGTATTGGTAGCTTCCATGCTGTAAATAATGTCAGCAAGGCGTCCTGTGAGCCGGACATGAGTAAGCGTGCGTCTCAGATCATTTGGGGTGCCGAGTTTGCCGTCGGCGAGAAGATCTAAAGGGTTCATCCGCTCTTCAGGCAACGGTTCCAGTTGATCCTCGTAGACGCGATCGACTTGGTCGGGGAAACGGACTTGGTAGAGCTTGCGGGTCTTTCTGACTCTGGGCTCAGCATCCGTCAGCATCCCAATCCTAAGCGGATTGTGGATAAGGCGGACTTGCATGCCTGGCTGCCAGTTTTTTTCACTTCCTGTCATTTCACACTGCCAGGTAATGGTTTTATTGTATTGACCCGGATAATTCACAAATTGATTTGTCGTGGGTATTTTCCTTACCAATTACCCAAAAATCATTTGCAAATGGGTGCAACCCATCCTGGCTGGCAGGTTTGTGTTGGTGGTGTGAGGATATTTACGCGCAAAAACAACCATGGGTAGATTATGTATGATTTGGGGGCGTGCTGACCTGTTCCTTTTTGTAAAGGCTGTAACTTATTGCGCACTGAATAAGCCGTTTTTATATGGGGGCCATGAGCCGCTGCCAGGCGGTGAAGAAAAGGCTCTGACAGGGATAGGCATCCGGGAAGCTCAGTTTAATCCGGCGCACAGAACGCGTGACCTTGGCGCCAATCTTGAAAAGCTTCAGTCGGATGGTGCGGGGGGCGGCTTGGGAGAGTATCGTGCCTTTCAGCGCTTTCAGGCGAAGATGCGTCATCAGCACATAGGCAAAGCCCTCCAGCAAAAGGCGCAGGTAGTTGGAACGGAATTTATGTGCGCTTGCGCGATGCCCAAATAGATCGAGCTGACAATCCTTGATGCGATTTTCCATATCGCCACGCGGGCAGTAGATTTTTTCGTACAGCACACGAGCGACAATGTCTTTGCCCAGGGGTTGTTTGTTCCTTGCCATCTCCTTGCGCGCTTCCTTAACCCCACGGATCACGCGGGGGCAGGTCTCATCCAGCGAGGTCATGAGAAAACGGACATGCTGGTCACTGCCCTCACGATCTTCGATTTTGGCAATCACATTGTAAGGCCGACCCCACGACCCGGTCTTGGGAATATGGGCAAACAGGCCGAAGTTTTTCAGGAAGGTGCGCCCCTCTTGGACCCGTTGCTTTGACGTTTGTGAACGGGCCTGTGTTGCCTTGCGCAGAAGATATGAATTACGCGCCAGTCCAAAGATAAAGTCCACTCTGTTGGCCTTGCACCAGCGAATGAGAGGTTTGCGCACAAACCCGCTATCTGCGCGCACCAGGATATCGACCTCGGGCCAAGATTTTCGGATTTGTTTGACGATGGTGGAGATGGCGCGGCGGGCCCCTTTGGCCCCATCACAATCGCCTTCGCGCAACTGTGCCCACAGCAGGTGCGGCCCGCAGAAAATATACAACGGCAGAAAGCCTCGCTGTTCGTAATAGCCATTCCAAGCCGACATTTCCTGATGACCATGCACTTCAATATCGGTGGCATCAATATCAAGAATGATATCATGGGGGGGCTGCTTGTGATGATCCAGAAACAGATCGCACAGCAGTTCCTGCATTTTATAAAAACGAGGACTGAGTTTGTGATAGCGTTTGTTGCCCGTTGTTGTGCAGCACTCCACCCGCCCCAGGGTGACGGATGAGGCCAGCTTGTCTGTTTCTTTTTTGGACATCAGCCGCAGGGCCGGATCAAGACACAGGCTGTCATGATCATTCAAATCCTCATAGCCAAGGGCCAACCCTGTCACCCGCTGGGCCAGCAAGTCAGGCAGGTCGTGGCGAATATAACGCGCATCGCGCTCATCCCAAAAACAACCTGCCAAACGGGAAAACAAATTCATCCGGCGCGCTGCTTGGCGCAATAAAACCACCCCGCCATCCGACGTAATCTCCCCACCGTCGAAGGCGGCCACAACCTGCTTTTTCCCCTGAGATGAAAACAACATCGAAAAACACCCTGTTATTTTTAGTCACAGAGAATTTTAACATAACTCGCTGTTATTGTTCATGTTATTATAGATAAGGTAAAGGTTTGTGACGAATTCGGGATTGAGGACCGGCTTCATACTTGGCCTCCAATAACGAACTGATCGTATGTGTCGTGTTCTGACGGCTCGTCCAAATCGAGATCCCATTTCCCCGGAGTGTCGTCTGGATAGAGAAGCAGGGAAATCGACATACGGTTTTGATCAGAAAAAATGGTCATTTCCCGCACCTCTTCTTGGCCCAGCCAAACACCTTTTGAATGCAAGGTTCCGGTACGGTTATCGATCAGCATGTTCTGCTTTGCGGCTAAAGATGCATCAGGTAACGGCGTGACCTCTTGACGGGCACGATAGAATATTCCTGATTTGATGAGCGGTTCACTACTCCAGGCCCAATCAATAAAACCTTCCTTGCCGACAACTATCATTGCCCGCTTATGTGTCATTCCTAACCATTTGAGAATGGTTGCGGTCAGAGAGACATCATAGCGGTCAGCCAAATGCGACATGAGATCAAGGTCAATGGGGTGGCTTGAGATTTGATCCCGGAAATCGTCCAGCGGCATTAGCAAATAGGAGGCGAAGGTATTTGCCTGTGCTTCGACTTTTCCGTATTCGGAATTCCATTTGTGCATGTCGCGGCTGCTGCACTTAAGGCCCTCTGCCGAGATTTTTCTATGAAGCAGATAGTGCCCAAGTTCATGGGCAAGGGTGAAGTTTATGCGACCCTTAGATTCAATACTTTCATTGTAGATGATGCCCCATTCGCCATTGCCGCTTGGGTGCGGAAGCATTGCGCCTTCGAATTTACGAGAGAGATCCATGCCTTCAATCATGGTGATGGAGGCATCCGGGAAAACCTGTTTTGAATAATCCCGTGCTATCCCTGCCACGTTAATTGGAAAGCGGTCCAACCCATGGGCTTCATGGAAGACTTTGATCAGCTTACTGAGATGGATCGCCCATTTTTCAGGCGTATTCGGCAGGTTCAATCTTTCTTCCCCCACATATCGACCATCTGCTCAATTTTCTTTTTGTCTTCATCCCCAAGTTTACTGAATTTTCTGAAGAAAGCTTCCTGAAGGACCTTTTCGTCAGGGGTCGCTTTTTCATCCAGTAGATAATCCGTCGTCACAGACAGGGCCTGAGCGATTCGGGTCAATTTTTCAGCTGATGGTTTCCGGGCGTCACGGTTTTCGAGTTCCCACATGTAGCTCTTGCTGGAATCCGTGAGCTCGGCCAGCTTGTCGAGGGAATAGCCCTTTTCTTGCCGATGGTGGCGGATTTTCTCGCCTAATGAGGTTGTCATGTCTTCTCCCTGGATCGGTCATTCATGTTTTCGACCGTGTTCGATATATGCCGAACAAATTGGTGCTTGACAAGAGAATTGCGAAAATGTTCGATGTATACCGAACGAAATCGTACCAACAAGGAGATTCGGCAAATGCCCAAACGTACACCCGGTACCCATCATGTAACTCCCAGCTCAAACGGTGGCTGGGACGTCCGCCGCGGCGGTTCTGATCGCGCCAGCGGACATTTTGACACCAAACGTGAGGCGATTGATCGCGGTCGCGATATCAGCCGCAACGCTGGAACTGAATTTAAGATCCATAATCGAGACGGGCGCATCGCCCAGTCCGATTCCCACGGGAACGACCCGCGCAACATCAAGGGCTAAGGAGATTACAAATGGCCTCAGTGACGACTTTCATTCGCAACACGCCTGCCTCGTCGCTGCAGGCTTATTTTGAACACACAGGAATCGAGCTTTCGAACCCGATCAATTGGGATGGCCCAGAGCCTGAAGTGGTTAAGGGAACGCTTCGGGCTGTTGATGACATGACAGACGACGAACGCGCCCGCGTCCTGAATGATGCGGAGCGTGTCAGCGCCTTGGCCGACGATGCAGGGCAAACGGCCCTTTACAGCGTGGCGGAAGACCGGTCCGTTCTGGATGATCTAGCCAACGGCCACGCACGGTCGCTTTGGATGTTCCTGAATGCTCCGACCCTGTTTCGCTTTGCCGAAGAGGTGCGTTTCACGGACGAGCGTCGGCGTGGACGTAGCTGGGATGGCTTTATGGCTCCTGTCAACCTTGATCTGAACCGTGATGCTGTGGCTCAGGAGGCATTCAAGTCAGCTTTGCGGGAGCGGTTTTCTTCCAATAACATTCATATCGATATTTTCAGCCGTCATCGCCCGACCTTTGATGGCGAAGACTGTGAGTTGGTGCAGATCGTCATTTACCGGGAGGGGCTTCCCGATGCCTTCTTGGCGTTCGATGACGAAGGTGAATTGGTCCGTCGTGCGCGTCGGCCTGTGTTTGAAGCGGCGATGACCTATGAACCGGAAACCGGCGTGATTGAGGTTGTGGCCAATGACCGCGAAAGCCGTGAAGAAATGGCGCGGTACATGGCGCGTGACCTGCTCGGCGTGGAGTTTCAGAGCGAGAAGGTTCCGCTCCGGAACTATGACCTGTCGGTTCTCTTGGCTCCCCATCCGTTCCTGACGGACCCGGATGACGGGATTGAGTCTGTGGAGGTGAAGCAATTGCGTTTGATGCCGTTCGACAACAACGGCGAACGCGTCACTCTCGAATGCCTGCGCAAAGCGGATCGGACCATCTGGAATATGTCGGCAGACCGGTTCGGCGCAAACGACCCCCTGGCTGGTGGTTGGGTCGCGACCCAGGCAAAATTGACCATCAAGTTTCATCCGAAGGGTTCGTCAAAACGTGGACGCACTTTGCCGCTTACGATCACCATGCCGCACGGATGTAACTTGAAGGACCAAACGGAAGAGGAACAGTTGATCGGTGAGAAATATCTGCGCCGTTGGGGCATCTTGAATGACGTCGACTGATGTGGTTCCGCTTTCCCGGTCAGATGTCCAACTGGTGCAGTCAATCCTGCAGACGCCTGATGCGTTGATCACCGGTGCGGCTTTGGATGGGTTTCATGGCCGATCGGCGGAAGCGCTGAAGATATCAGGTGTCTTGAAACCGGACGGGCATCAGCTTGCAGCGGTTTCCCTTTCTGACCATGACGATGAAGCCGTCACCCTAACATGGTCGCCGGAGGAGGGTGGGTACGGCTATTTCAGTCCGTCTGCCGGATGGGTAGCAGTGCCTTCTGAAAAGCTCACATCCTATTCGATCAGCTATTCCGCATTGTTTCAGCTTGTGTTGAGGGCACTGGATGTTTCGTCACGGAACGATCCGGAAGAACTGGTGCTGGGTCTGTTTTGGGAAGTAGGGGATGTCCGCTTGTCCGGTCGTGCCAAGCGTATCCCGATCTGGATTGCTCGACGACTTGAGATCCCCACTGTCTGGTCGGTGTTTGCTAATGCTGTGAAGGAGAGACCAGCTCCAGGTTTGCGGGTAGTCATCAATTTGACGGCAGGCCGCGTGAGCGAGGCGACTTACCGTGGCCATGAGATTATCAATCTTCATGACGTCATCGGAAGTGGTCTAGAAATAGATCCAGATATTTTAGCTGCCCGGGTTTCTTCTGGAGCCCTGATGTCCGATGCTCCAATCGTGGTCACAGCGGATGGTGCTTCAGTCAATGTTCGGGGGAAAGTGTATTCTTTCACGGGCGCGAAGCAACGGGCCATCATCCGGCATCTATATCAGGCCTGGCAGTCTGGTGAGCCGGAATGCCTGACAATGGCCGTCCTGGAAGCTGCAGAAAGCGCTGCTTCTGTGAATACACTCGCGAAAGCATTTTCCGGGCGCTCTGACTGGCAGGGTTTCATCAAGGAGAACGATGGGCGTTGCTGGATCTCGATTTGAGACTGGAAAACATTAACTCCATATTTGGAGATTGATTTACTCCATAAATGGAGTTATATTTAATTCAGAAATGGAGGTTCAAATGGCTCTCTCTCACGCTTACCCAGCTACGCGGCACGAAGTTGCCCCCTTGATTGATCTATCTGATCGAGCAGAACGTGATCGTCTGAGCTCAGGGGCTATCAGGGCGTTCTTTAACATTATGGACAAGTGGAAGGTCCGTGATGAAGCCGCTCGTCAGTTGCTTGGAGGAATGTCCAATGGCGCTTTCTATTCTCTGAAAAAAGGTGGGGACCGCGCATTGGATGAGGATAAACTGCGCCGGATCTCCTATTTGGTCGGCATCTTCAAGGCGCTGAACATTATTTACAGCGAAGATCTCGCGGATCAATGGATGCAGCTTCCGAACAAGAACAGGATTTTTAGAGGGATGACCCCTAAAGACTATTTAGTCCATGGGGGTCTTCCAGCTTACGCGACCGTTAGAAAGCTTCTTGATGCTCGGCGGGGTGGCCATTGAGCTTTCCCGGTACAAGCAGGATCCGCCAACTCGATACTCATCGGATGATTCCTTCGAAATACAGTGAGAACGGGGACAGTGTCCTCGTTCGCATTGCCGATGATGACGATCATCTCCAGAGCATCTTCGATCTGGATCACGCTACAAATGATCGACTACTTGCAGAAAATGATCTGCTTCCCGGAATCGGTGTTGATGAGTTGGTATTCAGTGTTCCGTCTTACCGGATCATCAATGCAGCATTTACACACGCCCACCCACTGGGAAGCCGGTTTAATGGTCCGGATCGGGGTGCATGGTACGCGGGGTTTGCGCTAGAAACATCCCAAGCCGAGGTCGCCTGGCACAAGTCGCTCGAACTTGCCGAAATCGACTGGCTGAATGAAAGCGTCACCTATGATGATTATCTAGCTGACTTCGGTGGTGAATACCATGACATCCGAGGAGATGATAACTTCTCTGATTGCCTGAACGCAGACAGCTATGTTGCATCTCAAGGATTGGCCGACCGGCTTCTCGCCGAAGATTCCCCTGGCGTGATTTATCCAAGTGTGCGCCATGCCGGTGGCGATTGCCTTGCCTGTTTCCGCCCGGCGCTTGTTGGCAATGTTCGTAAAAGCGCCCGGTATCGTTTCACATGGACTGGTAGACCCGAGCCCGAAGTTGAGCTTGAAGAGTCCTATACCTGATCCATTGAAAGCCTTTTAAAGCATCTATGAGCCGTCCCATTGGGGCGGCTTTTTTCGTTTTCGGGCATAGAAAAGATAATTCCTACCTTCTGTCCTACCTTCCGCCTCCCCAGCTCCTCCCCCCACAACCGCCATTCTCCTCCCAGGTTTTCGAACAGCCCCCAAGGAGGACTCCATGGCTATTAAACATCTCAATCAGATCGAACTGGCCGATCGCTGGAATATCAGTGAACGGACGCTTGAACGCTGGCGGTGGACCGGCGAAGGACCCGCGTATCTCAAAATCGGTGGCCGGGTCGTTTACCGCCTCGAAGACGTGGAAGCTTATGAAGCAGACAATCTCTGCAAAAGCACCACCGAAACCCCGAACGATCTTTATGCGTGAGGGGAACGATATGAACATCCCCAACCGCATCCAAATCGACGACCTGAGCGCCATGGAGGTGGCGGATATCGCCTCTCTGCCGGTCGAACAATTGACCGCCTTGCAAAGTGAAATCGCCGAACGCCTCACCATCACGAAGCTGATGAAGGACCGTTTCGATAGCGCGCTTGAGTGCCCCTTTTCCCTTCCGGCGAGAGAAGGCCGTGCAGCCCTTGGCAAAGACACGGGCACAGTTCGCTTCAATGAAGGTCCGGCGCAAATCGTCGCCGATCTTCCCAAGAAGGTCTCCTGGGATCAGTCCCAGCTGGCTCAGCTTGTCGAGCGCATGAAAGCCGAAGGCGATGACCCGGCTGAATACGTCGACATCACCATCAAGGTTTCTGAACGCAAATACGCCGCGTGGCCGAACCACATTCGCTCGGCGTTCGAGGGCGCAAGGACCGTGCGTGTCGGCAAAGCCTCCTACCAACTCTCCCTGAACGATGAGGTGCAATCATGACCGCCAAGACCAAACTCGAACGCCTGCGCGAAGATAACTGCTTCCTGGCTGATCTTCCTGACACCATCCGGATCCCGCCCTTGGGTGATCGCCAAGAAGAAGTCATCAAGCCCATTGAAGCGGCGTCCATTGATGACCTCGCTTTCGCCCAGCTGGCTTTGCAGGCCAAATCTTCCGCGCTTTACGGAGAAATCGATGCGCTGCGCCGGGTCTACGATATGGCCCGCAAGAACGGATCCTTGGGCGCGGACAATGCCCTGGATGCAGTTGCATCGAAGAAGGGGGGCAAGTGATGACGCTCCCCATCATTTCCGCCGACGAACGCATGTCAGAACAGCGCGGCATTAAAGGCTGCATCTTCGGCAAATCCGGTATCGGCAAGACGTCGTTGCTCTGGACGCTGGATGCCCAGTCCACCTTGTTCTTCGATTTGGAGGCAGGGGATCTGGCAATCGAAGGCTGGTCCGGAGACACCATTCGTCCGCGCACTTGGATTGAATGCCGTGATTTCGCCGTCTTCATCGGTGGTCCAAACCCGGCCTTGCGTGACGACCAGGTCTATAGCCAGGCCCACTATGACGCGGTTTGTGAGCAGTTTGGCGATCCGGCGGCGCTGGATAAGTACCAGACGGTCTTTATCGACAGCATCACGGTTGCGGGACGTCTGTGTTTCCAATGGGCCAAAGGCCAGCCGCAGGCCGTTTCCGAGCGCACCGGCAAGCCTGACATGCGAGGCGCTTACGGCCTGCATGGCCAGGAGATGATCGCTTGGCTCACGCACCTTCAGCACACCCGTGGCAAGAACGTCTGGTTCGTCGGGATCCTCGACGAGAAGCTCGATGATTTCAATCGCATGACCTTCGTTCCCCAAATTGACGGCTCCAAGACTGGCAACGAACTGCCTGGCATCGTCGATGAAGTTATCGCCATGGCCGAGGTCAGCCCGGATGGCGGCGATCCCTACAGAGCCTTTGTTTGCCACACGCTGAACCCGTTCGGTTTTCCCGCAAAGGATCGCAGCGGTCGGCTCAATCAAATCGAAGAACCCCACCTTGGCCGTCTGATGGAAAAGATCGGCGGCCCCGCAAAACCGGCAGGCGAGAGGCTGACCTTTAGTCGCCCCGTGCCACCTGCCGAGACCCCCAACCCTGAAGACGACAAAGGAGCACAGTAATATGACTGGTGCATGGAATGACTATAACGACGCGGAATCCCAAACATCCTACGACCTGATTCCGAAGGGCACCATTGTGCCGGTGCGGATGACTATCAAACCCGGTGGTTATGACGATCCGACTCAGGGTTGGACGGGTGGATACGCGACCCACAACGATACGACCGGCTCGGTTTATCTCAACGCCGAGTTTGTCATCCTTGAAGGTCCGTTTGCCAAGCGCAAGGTCTGGAGCCTGATAGGGCTTCGCAGCCTCAAGGGACCGGAATGGGGCAACATGGGCCGGTCTTTTGTGCGCGGTATCCTGAACTCGTCGCGGGGCCTTTCCGACAAGGACAATTCTCCTCAGGCGCAGGCTGCCCGTCGCATCAACGGTTTTGCGGATTTGGATGGCATTGAATTCCTGGCCAAGATTGATGTCGGCAAAGACGTCAATGGTGATCCCAAAAACGACATCCGTTTTGCCGTGGCTCCGAATAACAAAGATTGGGAAACGTTTAAGGCTGGCGGCGGTCTCTGGACGCCGAGCCAATCGGCTACTGCCCCCACAGCAACCGCACAGCCGACGGCCAATGCCAGCACAGAGGCGCAACCTGCAGCAAACCCCAATCGCCCGTCCTGGGCTCAATAGGGGAGGCTGGTCATGTTGCTCCGTCCCCGCCAGAAAACCTTCGTCGAGCGCAGTGTTCAAGCGCTCGGCGAACACGGCAACACACTGGCTGTTGCCTCCACCGGATTTGGAAAAACCATCGCGCTGGCCGGTGTCACCGGTCAGTTGCTGAAAGGCAATGATGCCAAGGCCTGCGTGCTTGCCCATCGCGATGAGCTGACAAGCCAAAACGAGGCAAAGTTCAATCGGGTCAACCCGGGCCTTAGCACCTCGGTCGTCGATGCCAAGACCAAATCCTGGCAGGGGCGGACAACGTTCGCCATGGTTCCGACCTTGGCGCGTAAATCCAACCTTGCTGCCATGCCCGCCCTTGAGCTGCTGGTGATTGACGAAGCTCATCATGCAGCAGCCGACAGTTACCGTCGCATTATCGATCAGGCCAGGGACAAAAACCCGGACGTTAAGATCTTCGGTGTGACGGCTACTCCCAACCGGGGAGACAAGAAGGGCTTGCGTCCGATCTTTTCCAATGTTGCCGATCAAGTGTTCATTGGAGAATTGGTTGCTTCCGGGCATTTGGTGCCGCCGCGCACCTTCGTGATTGATGTGGGCGCACAGGAAGCGCTCAAGTCGGTTCGCAAGACCGTTGATGATTTCGACATGATGGCCGTTGACGCCATCATGAACAAAGCGCCGATCACCGATGCTGTGATCCAACACTGGCGAGATAAGGCGGGTGATCGCCAAACGGTCGTCTTTTGTTCAACGGTCGATCACGCCCGCAATGTGCGTGACGCTTTTCGCACCCAAGGGATCCAGGCCGCCATGGTCTATGGCGACATGGGTGCTTCGGAACGGCGCAATGTCCTCCAGGCTTATGAGCAAGGGGAAACCCAGGTTCTGGTTAATGTCGCAGTTCTGACCGAAGGTTGGGATCACCCACCGACCAACTGTGTCGTCTTGCTGAGGCCGTCTTCTTATAAATCCACGATGATTCAGATGGTCGGGCGCGGCCTGCGTACCGTTGATCCCAGCGAACATCCGGGTGTGGTCAAAAGTGACTGCATTGTGCTGGATTTTGGCACTTCCAGTCTTCTACATGGCAGTCTCGAGCAGGACGTAAACCTTGATGGCAAGGTCGGATCCGGTCCTGCCCTGACCAAGGAATGCCCCGAGTGCGCCGCCAACGTGCCGCTGGCCGTCATGGAATGCCCGTTGTGCGGTTACCACTTCCAATCGGAGGGTAAGGAAGGCCAACAGCCGATCTCTGATTTCGTCATGTCGGAAGTGGATCTGCTCAAGCGTTCCAGTTTCCAATGGTGCGATCTCTTTGGCGATGATGCGGCGTTGGTCGCAAATGGCTTCAACGCCTGGAGCGGCATTTTCTTTCATCAGGGCCGCTGGCATGCCGTCGGCGGTGGCAAGGGCCTCAAATCGCATTTGTTGGCCATGGGTGAGCGCACCATTTGCCTGGCCGCAGCCGATGATTGGTTGAATGAAAACGAGACCGACGAAAGCGCCCATAAATCTCGCTCATGGCTCAATCAGTCGGTCACCAGCCGTCAGCTTCAATTCTTGCCGCCCGAGTACCGTCAGGATTTTGGCCTGACCCGGTATCACGCATCGGCCCTGCTGACATTTCAGTTCAATAAGGCTGCAATCACCAATCTGGTGTTGAACGCCCCTGAAGATAGCCGGAGGGCGGCATGACCCATGGTGACTTCAGGAAACGCTGCCACCCGTTTGAGGTTATGGCATCCGCGCGGGGAGCTCTGTGCCGTCTGTCGGCGACCAACCCGTGGTTTTGGCTGGTTCGACCGCCATTCATCGAAGCGTCCGCGTATTCAGCGGTGGTTCTGCTCCATGGACTGCCAGGGTTTTTGGTCGCGCTTGGTGAAGGAGGGCTTGGGCATGGTTGATTTGACCGAACAAGAAAAGGCCGCCCTGTGCCATGCCGTCAAAATGCTGGCCGAAGTGATGGAAGAGATCGGTTGGGAAACCCGGCTGATTGATCTCACAGAAGCCCAGGTTCTCACTCTCGCTGAAGTCTGCGTTGGCGGGTTTCAGGACGCCATGCTGTCGATTGCCAAAGGCGAAGATACGGAGGTCCCCTTTTGATGTTGGACTACAATTCCTCCCAAACATTCGCCGATCAGGTGAACGCCCATGTTGATGAGGCTTTGGTTGCCGAAAACCAATGCCAAGCGCCCCGCCAGTATCTCGGTGGCTCTCGCCTTGGTGTTGCCTGTGAACGGGCTCTGCAATTCGAATACGCCCAGGCCCCGAAGGACGATGGTCGAGATTTCGATGGGCAAACCCTGCGTATCTTTGCTGCCGGTCACGTCTTTGAGGACCTGGCCATTGACTGGCTGAGCAAGGCTGGCTTCGAGCTCTATACGACCAAAGGCAACAAGCCTGGTGGAGAGCAGTTCGGTTTCAGTGTCGCGGGTGGCCGTATTCGTGGTCATGTGGACGGCATAATCAACGCAGCCCCGGTCATGGATGGCTTCCCAGCCCTTTGGGAATGCAAGTCACTCAACAATAAATCCTGGAACGACACCGCTAAACGCGGGGTCACGGTATCCAAGCCGGTTTATGCCGCGCAGATCGCCACCTACCAGGCCTATATGGAAGCCTCGGTTCCGGGAATTTCTCAAAACCCGACTTTGTTTACCGCCATCAACAAGGACACAGCGGAGCTTCACCATGAGCTGGTTGCGTTTGATGGCGGGCTTGCCCAACGCATGAGCGATAAAGCGGTGCGCGTCATTCAGGCGACAGAAGCCGGTGAGTTGCTGCCCCGTATCGCGCAATCGGCTGATTTTTTCGAGTGCAAATTCTGCGACTGGTCTGATCGGTGCTGGAGAACCGGCGGATGAGCAATGAGGTTGTAAACATTAATGACTGGCGGGATTTCAATTCAGCTGCCCCCCAGCACCAAGACGATGCTCACCAAACAGGGCTCACGGTTGATGAGATCAAGGCGCGGCTCAATACCAATTTGCGTGGCCTTCTGTCCTACCTTTATCCCGCAGGTGTTTTTCGTCATGGCAAATTCCTGGTTGGTGATGTCCGAGGCAATAAGGGCGAAAGCCTGAGTGTGGAGCTATCCGGGCCTAAAGCCGGGATGTGGCATGACTTTGCGACAGGTGAGGGCGGGGATGTACTCGCACTTTGGGCTGCGGCAACAGGGCGCAACACCCAATCGGATTTCCCTTCGTTATTGGATGACGTTCGCCAGTGGCTGGGCGAGCCGCGATCTGAAACTGTCCCCGTTGAGCCGGAGCGTACCGTGCCGATGGACGAGTTGGGGCCGGTGACAGCCAAGTGGGACTATGTTGATGGCGAGGGCGCTCTGTTGGCCTGTGTCTATCGCTATGATCCACCCAGCGGAAAGCAGTTTAGGCCCTGGGACGTTTCATGCCGGAAGATGAAGGCTCCGGATCCGCGGCCACTTTATAACCAGCCCGCCATGAAATCCGCCATGGATGTGGTGTTGGTTGAAGGCGAGAAGGCGGCAGATGCCTTAATCGGTCAGGGCGTTTGTGCCACCACAGCTATGAATGGGGCCAAGGCACCGGTTGAGAAAACTGACTGGTCACCGCTTTGTGGCAAACGGGTCTTGATCTGGCCCGACAAGGATGCAGCAGGTTGGCAGTACGCGGAAGCTGCTGCCGAGGCCGCTCTCGGTGCCGGTGCGCTGTCCGTCACCATTCTTATGCCGCCTCTGGATAAACCAGAAAAGTGGGATGCGGCGGACGCTGTCGATGACGGCATGGATATTGATGCCTTCATTGCCAACGCACCGCGTCAATCAATCGTAAGCCCGAGGTCCAATGCGCAAGCCTTTAGCCTGAAGCAGTTGCTGGGTGATCGCTCTGCCATGCCGGACGACATCATTGCGCCTCGTGTCCTGACACCATCCGGTCTGCTGGTTTTCGGCGGTGCGCCCAAGGTTGGCAAAAGTGATTTCTTGCTCTGCTGGCTGGTTCACATGGCAGCGGGCATTGGGTTTCTGTCCTTTACGCCACCGCGTCCTTTGCGTGTTTTCTATCTGCAGGCCGAAATCCAATACCACTACCTCCGGGAACGCCTTCAGGACATCTCATTGCAGCCTGAAGTGATCCGGCACGCCCATGACAATCTCGTCATCACACCGCAGCTCAAGCTCATTTTGAATGAAGCGGGCGTTGAGACGGTTGGCGCTTTAATCCGAAAACACTTCCCCGATGGGCTGGACATCATCGTCATTGATCCGATCCGAAACGTCTTTGATGGCGGTGAAGCGGGACCCAGTGAGAATGACAACAACGCCATGCTGTTCTTCTTGCGCGATCGGGTCGAGAAACTTCGCGACGCTGTGGATCCGGACGCAGGCATCATTCTGGTCCATCACACCCGTAAGCTTTCAAAGAAACAGGTTGATGAGGATCCATTCCAGGCGCTTTCCGGCGCGGGGGCGCTTCGGGGCTACTACAGCTCAGGCATGATCCTGTTTCGCCCTGATGAAACGCGCTCTGAACGCAAGCTCATCACGGAACTGCGCAACGGCCCAGCCCTGGCGGCAAAGATCGTCGATAAGGACGGTGGGCAATGGATCGAAATTGATCCGTCGTCGGAGAGGCTGATTCGTCAGGAATATGGTGAGAAGCTTGATGCCGAACGTCTGCGTAAACGCGATGTCATTCTTCAGGTCCTCTTCGAAGAAGCGCTGGGCGGACGGGTTTACACTGCGACCCAATTTGCCGAGCGGTTTGAAAACCGGGCTGGTTTGGGTGGCCGGAGCACCATTGCTGAACGCGTCAGTGTTCTGACCACGAAAGGGTACATCAAATATTTCCGCAATCCGGAAGATCACGATCTGCCACCACTGCCACGCACCCGGTACGGCTATCTCTGCGTCGAAGGCATGCAGCTGGGGGAAGCCGAGGACGTTGTGGATGAGGAAACCGGTGAGGTTTTCCAAAGCGTCCATCAGCTCCTTCCAACCCATTACAAGTGCCACCAGTCAGGGGCCGTTCTGGAGGTCGAAAGCCCGAACAACTGGGTCTATCACGATGAGGAGATGGACCATGAATAAGGGGCAAATTCTCGGCTGTGATTTCTGGAGTCCATGGAGTCCAGACATGCTCTGGACTCAAACTTTCAATGAATACAGTCGGTTAGGGTCAATTCAGAAATCCAGCCGGATTCCTGTCTGGATTTCTGGATTCCTGAAGAAACGTCAGGATTTCTGCGGCTTTCAGACCCCTATCAGAAATCCAAGTGAATACCTCCCCCTAAAGGGGGAGAGGGCTACGCCAGCGCTGACGCTTGGCGAACCCTCTTCGCCGTGGCGGTCGATCCTGTCCGGCCAAATCACCCATCAGCTTTGTTCAATCAACATGGAGGCAATTATGCCAGCACCAACCTCTGTCCAAATTCCACCTGACCCGTGTGACGGTTCTCTCAAAATTCTGGCCCTTGATCTCGGCACCAAAACCGGATGGGCTGTTTGCTTGCCTGACCAGACCATCACCAGCGGTATTGCCGAATTTAAAAATGATCGCTGGCAAGGCGGTGGTATGCGCTTTCTTCGGTTCAAGCAGTGGCTCACCGAGGTTAAGCAAATGGCCGGTGGTCTGGATGCGGTCTTCATTGAGGAAGTCCGTCGTCACGCCGGTGTCGATGCCGCTCATGCCTATGGTGGGTTTCTGGCCCATGTGACCGCCTGGTGTGAACATCACGCCATCCCCTATGAGGCCGTGCCGGTCGGCACCATCAAACGCCATGCGACGGGCAAAGGGAATGCCAACAAGGAAGCCATGATCTTGGCTGCCCGGAAACGTGGGTTCAATCCAGTCGATGACAACGAAGCCGATGCTTTGGCCATTCTCGATTGGGCAATGACCCACCGTGATTGGGGAGGGAACCAATGAGGTGGCATCCCCCCGGATACGGCGGAAGCCGTCGCAATGCCGATCAAGTCAAACAGGACGGTTGGCAAGAACAGGGCATGCTGGCGGTTTCCATTGAGGACGATCGCCTGACCTGGCCCGAGAAGGAACTCGTCCGTCAGTTGGGTGAACGGCTCTATGGCAAACGAAAGGAGGATACGCATGAGCAATGATCGATGGACAGCTCCGCTGGTGGAGGAACGTTTGGCTGAAGCCGCAGGTGTGTTAAAGCGCCTGCCTGAAGAGAAGGTGCAGGGCTACTTCTCGGCCTGGCCGGATGTGGTTCACAACATCCATGAATCCTTTGGCTGGCATGATCCGGTGTTGCGAAGGCCTTGGCCGTCGCCCGGATCTATCGACAGGATGGATGAGACGATGCAATGGCTGCAATGGCTCGAGCCTGACGTTGCCAAGATCTGCTGGTTTCGTGCAGCGGGCGAGCGCTGGAAGACCATCTGCACCAGGGTCGGATTGCAGCGCACGGCTGTCCATCAACGCTATCTTTTTGGCCATTGTGTGATTGCCTGGAAGCTTAATGGTCGTCGGTTGCCACGTAATTGTTCGCGCCGCAAAGTGATTGAGATGGTTCAATCGGCGAAGGCATGAGTAGGGGATAGAAAGGTGTTCGGCGAACACTTTTCGCGCGGACAAAAACGGCTGAATAGGCTACATTTTTTGCCAAGCTTGCGAGAGGCGTGCCCGGGACGGGATGCCCTCAAAGCAAAGAGATTCCATCGAAATTGAGCGAAGTCACGGGTCCTTCCTGGCCGATATCCTATGCGGGCGGGCTCAGCGCGGGATTTTCCTAGTGACGCCCTAAAAAAAGCCATTTCGTTTCGCTTGGAGCAGCGCCCTTATGGCGGTCTGTCCGGCAGAACCGTTGGCGATGCGGCTATCGCTCAGAAAATCGATAAAACGAAACCGGGGCCGTGGTCATTTCGTTTCAAAGCGAAATGCCGCCGGTCTTTACCATCCATTTAACGAGGTCATTTTGAGCGCACAGATCATCAATGTTGGTGACAAGGTTGAGATGGTCGCAGTCGGCGACCTGGCTTGTCATCCGGATAACCCACGCCGGGGGAACCTTGATGAGATCCGCTCCAGCATCCGTGTGAACGGATTTTATGGGGCGCTGGTCGTTCAACGCTCCACCGGTCACATCCTTGCGGGCAACCACCGCTTCATGGCCGCAGAGGCCGAAGGACTGGATAAGGTTCCGGTGATCTATGTGGATGCCGATGACGATGATGCAAAAGCCATTCTAGTTGGAGACAATCGGCTTTCAGATCTGGCAGAGAATGATCCGGAATTATTGGCTGCCTTGTTGCAGGCGCTACAGTCGCGCGACGAAGGGCTGACTGGAACAGGCTACTCAGATGACGACCTTGCCCAAATGCTAGCCCAAGCCGCCGGTGATATGGGTGCAGAACTCGAAGGGGAAGATGATATCCCCGACCCCCCGGAACAGCCGGTAACCCGGCCCGGGGACCTCTGGACGCTTGGGAACCATCGACTTATTTGCGGTGATGCAACAATCGTCACCGACGTTGAACGCTTGCTCGGTTCGGTCAAACCGCTGCTCATGGTCACCGACCCGCCCTATGGGGTCGAGTATGATCCGGACTGGCGTAATAAGGCTGGGGCTGCAGCGACCAAACGCACCGGTAAGGTACTCAATGACGATCGCGCCGACTGGTACGATGCCTGGGTCTTGTTCCCGGGTGACGTCGCCTATGTCTGGCATGGTGCCCTGCATGCAACAACCGTTGCCGATAGTTTGGAACGTGCTCAGTTCAATGTTCGCTCCCAGATCATTTGGGCCAAGGAGCGCTTAGTTCTAAGTCGGGGTGATTATCACTGGCAGCATGAGCCCTGTTGGTATGCGGTTAAAAAGAGTGGCAAAGGTCACTGGGCCGGGGATCGCAAGCAAACGACGCTATGGCAGATTTCCAGCCGCGACCAGGATGCCGAAACCGTTCATGGCACACAGAAGCCAGTCGAATGTATGCGCCGTCCAATTCTGAATAACTCGAGCCCGGGTCAGGCTGTCTATGAGCCTTTCATGGGATCGGGAACGACCTTGATCGCAGCGGAAAGCACGGGTCGAGTCTGCTATGGTGTGGAACTAAATCCGGCCTATGTGGATGTCGCCATTACGCGCTGGCAAAACGTCACTGGTCAGAAGGCAATTTTGGACGGCGAAAGCCGTTCGTTTGAAGAGATTAAAAATGAGAGGTCGGAAACGTGAGACAGTCCAGACGTATGTCCTTTTTGGAATCACTGACCAATGTTGCCGTCGGTTACGGCGTGGCGGTCACAGCCCAAATTGCGGTGTTTCCCCTGTTCGGTTTGGAAGTCTCCCTCTCTGACAATCTGGTGATCGGTGCGATCTTCACAGGCATTTCGATTTTGCGCAGCTATACCCTGCGTCGGATCTTCGAAGAGCTCCGGGTACGGAAGGTCTGGGGCTGACTTACACCTCGTCGTAAATCCGATAGACCTGTTTACCACTGAACGACTGCTCGTTGATCACGTTGAAGCCGAGTTTCTTACGCAGCACATTGCTGATCGCCCCGCGCACGGTGTGGGGTTGCCAGCCGGTGGCTTTCGTCAATTCTTCGATGGAAGCGCCCGAGCCGGTTTGAAGCATATTAATCAGAATGGACTGCTTGGTGATCCGCTTGGGTTTGGCCGTTTTAACCTTTTTGGGCGCAGTGGCCTTTGGCGTTTCGATCCTGGTCAAACCAGCGGCCTGAAGGATTTGTTCGTGGGTTAGCTTGTGTTCGTTCATCAACTCCATGACCCGGTCGACGGCTTTGGATTTGTAATTGAAGGATTTGGCAGTGGTTGGCGTACCGGTGATGGTTTCAATCGCACGGGCCAATTGGCTAACTTTGAGTTTCTTGATTTCCATGGGGTTATCCTTTCTTGGAATTCTGTTGACCGAGTTCAAAGGCTTCGATGAGGGCTGCTTTGATGGACCAGACGGCGACGTCGTGAAAATCAAGGCTATCGCTGTTTCGGGTTTCCAATGTCTCAATCTGAAGGTGATTTGAGGCAATTTCTGATAGGGCCAGTTTTATATCCTTGTTCATCGGCTGGCTCTCTGCTCAGTAGTTTTCTTTGAAGGCATAAAAGCGGACGATCTTGCCATCTGGCAGGTTGACCCGGGC
Source organism: Terasakiella sp. 4MB5A (assembly GCF_050058155.1). Taxonomy (GTDB): domain Bacteria; phylum Pseudomonadota; class Alphaproteobacteria; order Rhodospirillales; family Terasakiellaceae; genus Terasakiella; species Terasakiella halodenitrificans. Next base: position 643,258 of record NZ_CP188815.1, read on the forward strand.
AATCGGTGCATCAAGGTCAATTCGGCTGGTGTCGATCATGTCGGTCGCTTGGCATTCGGTTTTGCCAGTGTGGTAGCCGATGAAATAGGCGACCATTTCAATGAGTTCGTCCTGACTTGATGCCCGGTTCCAGGGGCGGGGCAATTCGGTGCTGCCGTCGTTCATCATGATGGCGATGCTGGTCATGGATTTTCCTTTCGTTTCAAGCGGTTGGTTGAATTCAGTAACGCTCTTAATCGAAAGGGCATCAAGTCTAATAGACTGTAATTAATCACTTTTTGGCGGCCATGTCGGATAACACTCAGCCCATTTCCGTGATCTCGAGCCTGCTCGATATCTCCGAGCGGCGGGTCCAGCAATTATCGAAGGCCGGTGTCGTTCCGAAGGCGGCAAGGGGGCGCTACGAGCTTATTGGCTCGGTACGCGGCTATATCCGCCATCTGCGTGATCTCAATCTAAAGGGAGAGGCGGGGAACGCCGATTATGGAACGGAACGAGCCCGGTTGGTGAAGGCCAAGGCTGATCTTGCGGAGATGGAAGCCTCTCAGATGCGAGGGGAATTGCTCTCTGCTCCTGATGTGAAAGTGGCCTGGACGGAAATCGTGGCGCTGATGCGGGCACGGCTGCTGGTGCTGCCTGACAAAATCGCACCGGTGGTTCATGAAACGACAAACCTCAACCAAGCAAGGGACGTCATCAAAAAGGCGATCCACGAAGTGCTCACGGAAATCGCCGAAACCGACGTTGAAATCGTCCCTCACGTTGATGGGGACGAGAGTGCTGCAACAGGTGGCGAAACAAACGCTGGAAGCGGCAGCACCACCGCCAGATCTGACCGTAAGTCAGTGGGCGGACAAAAATAGACGGTTGAGCTCTGAAGCGAGCTCCGAACCCGGACAATGGGTAACGGAACGTGCCGAGTATCAACGTGGCATCATGAACGCCATTTCCGATGCCTCGGTGGAAACCGTGGTCGTGAAGACTTCGGCCCAGGTCGGCAAGACGGAATGCATCCTGAACACGGTCGGTTATCACGTCGATCAGGACCCGTCCCCGATCATGGTGGTGATGCCGACGGAACGCGACGCCGAGACCTGGTCGAAGGACCGATTTGCACCCATGGCGCGGGATACCCCGCGCCTTCATGGGAAGCTGTCGGATCCGAAGTCCCGGGATGGATCGAACAAGATCCTGCACAAGAAGTTTGTCGGTGGTCATTTGACGATCGTTGGTGCGAACGCACCCTCGGGTCTGGCCATGCGTCCAATCCGGATCCTTCTGTGCGATGAAGTCGATCGCTATCCGCCCAGTGCTGGAGCGGAAGGTGATCCGGTTAATCTGGCTCGCAAGCGGACAGTGACGTTCTGGAACCGCAAGATCGTTCTGGTCTCAACGCCGACGATCAAGGGCGTGAGCCGGATTGATGCGGCTTGGGAAGAAAGCGACAAACGCAGGTTTTGGGTTCCCTGTCCGGACTGTGGAACCCATCAGGTTTTGCGATGGGAACAGGTCCATTGGGAAAAGGACGCTGGTGGTGTCCATCTGCCGGAAACGGCTCACTACGTTTGTGAGGATTGTGGCTCCATTTGGTCTGATGCTCAGCGGTGGTTTGTAATCCGTCATGGCGAATGGCGAGCAGAAAACCTTTTTGCCGGGATCGCTGGCTTCCATCTAAACGAAATCTATTCGCCATGGGTTCGATTGGAAAACATGGTCCGCGCCTTTCTGTCTGCCAAAGGCCAAGGGGCCGAAGGTATGAAGACCTTCGTGAACACCTCACTAGGTGAGACTTGGGTCGAGACCGGTGAAGCTCCGGACTGGGAGCGTTTGTACGATCAGCGTCAACAATGGTCGCCGGGAACGGTCCCAGAAGGCGGTCTGTTTTTGACGGCGGGAGCCGATATTCAGAAAGACCGGATCGAAGTGGATATCTGGGCTTGGGGACGTGGACTGGAAAGCTGGTTGGTGGATCACATCGTCATTGATGGTGGTCCGCAAAATCCAGATCCCTGGCTGAGGCTGGAAGCTCTTTTGGATCAAACCTGGCCTCATGCAAGTGGGGCTCATCTTCGTATCGCCAAACTGGCTGTTGATACCGGTTATGAAGCCTCGGCTGTCTACTCCTGGGCACGGCGGGTCGGTTTTGGCCAGGTTGCCCCCATCAAGGGCGTTGAAGGGTTCAATCGGTCCAGTCCGGTTTCAGGTCCCACGTTCGTTGATGCGACCGATGGCGGCAAAAAGCTTAAACGCGGGGCCCGGCTTTGGACGGTTTCTGTCTCGACCTTTAAATCCGAGACCTACAGGTTTCTTCGGGCAGCTCGTCCGACGGATGAGGAAAGAGCCGAGGGAGCCGAGTATTTACCCGGTACGGTTCATTTGCCGACATGGGTCGAGACGGAGTGGCTCAAGCAGCTGGTTGCCGAGCAGCTTGTGACCGTGAAGGACAAGCGCGGTTTCACACGCCTTGAATGGCAAAAACTGCGCGAGCGAAACGAAGCTCTGGACTGCCGGGTGTACGCCCGGGCAGCCGCGTGGATTGCGGGAGCCGATCGATGGTCTGCAGAAAAATGGACAGACCTTGAAGATCAGCTTGCTGTTCCGGCAGGAGATACTGAAGCAGCAGGCATGATCAACCGCCCCTCCAACCCGCCAATGGAAAAACGCCGTTCGGATTGGTTGGGGCGGCGTGACAATTGGTTTTAAGGAAACTTTCGATGACGTCTTGGTCAGATACAGAACTGGCTGCGCTGAAACGCGCCTATGCCAGCGGGACGTTGCGTGTCAGCTATGACGGAAAATCCGTTGAATACGGTTCAGCAGAAGACTTGATCAGCCGTATCCGAACCATTGAGCGGGAAATTGCCGGAAGCAAGAAGCCTCTGCCGATTGCCGGGTTTGCGGGATTTCGTCGAGGCAATTCCTGATGACCGTTAGCTGGTTGGATAAAGCCGTCGCGGTATTTGCACCCGTCACTGCCACAAAGAGGGCCTTGGCCCGTCAGGCGTTTGACGGGCTCGCGCGTGGTTATGATGGTGCGTCCAAAGGGCGCAGAACGGATGGATGGCGAACAGCTGGCACTTCTGCCGACACCGAAGTCGGCATGGCCAGTGCTTTGTTGCGCGATCGTATGCGAGACCTTGTTCGCAACAATCCCCATGCGGCCAAGGCTGTGTCCGTTCTGGTCAACAACATCATCGGCGCAGGCATCATGCCCCGGGCTGTTTCAGGTAATGAGGCGCTCGACAAGGCCGTCAACAAACTCTGGGATCAATGGTCTCGGCAATGCGATGCCGATGGACAATTGGATTTTTACGGCCTTCAAACCCTGATTTGCCGTGAGATGGTCGAAGCCGGGGAGGTGCTGGTTCGTCGTCGTATGCGAAAGGCCTCTGATGGCCTAAGCGTTCCGATGCAGCTCCAAACCCTTGAAGCAGATTTCCTGGATGCGACGCGCAACGGAGAAACTGCCGGGAAAGATCGCCTTGTCCAGGGTGTGCAGTTCAACGGCATAGGGCAGAGAAAGGCCTATTGGATTTATGAAAGCCATCCCGGTGACGCCTATGGTGCCATTCAAGGGGGCTTCCAAAGTAAGGCAGTTGCCGCCACCGATATTGTGCATGTTTATGAAAAACAGCGTGTGCAGGTTCGCGGTGTTCCCTGGGGTGCGCCGGTCATTCGGTCTTTGCGTGACCTTGACGACTATGAGGTTGCCGAGATTGTTCGCAAAAAAACGGAAGCCTGTGTTACAGCGATTGTTTTTGGTGACGATGAATCCCAACAAGGCGTCGCTCCGGCTGTTACCGATGCCGATGGCAAGCGGGTGGAGCAGTTTGAGCCCGGACTGATTGCATATGCCCGTGGCGGTAAAGACATCAAGTTTAACCAGCCAGCGGCAACGGGGGGCTACGGCGAATATAAACGCGCAAGCCTCCACACCATATCGGCGGGTTTTCGGGTTCCTTATGAATTGCTCACCGGTGACTTGAGCCAGGTGAATTACTCGTCAATCCGTGCCGGTCTCGTCGAGTTCAGGCGCATGATTGATGCTGTCCAATGGCAGTTGTTCATTCCCATGCTTTGCCAACCAGTCTGGAACTGGTTTACCGAGGCGGCATGGGTGGCGGGACACATCCCTGAGTCAGTGGTGCCGGTTGAGTGGTCGCCACCGAAATTTGAAGCGGTCGATCCCATGAAAGATGCCATGGCGGATCTACTTTCCATTCGCTCCGGCACTATGACATTGGCGGAAGCCATCGCACGGCAAGGCCGCAATCCTGATGCCGTTCTGGCGGAGATTGCCAGTATGAACACAAAACTGGATGCAGCCGGGATCGTTTTGGACTCAGACCCAAGACGGGTCACCAAGACAGGCAGTGCGCAAACCACAGACGCCTTTGCTGCGACCGACACCACAGACTGAAATCGAGGATCAGATGGATAAGACCATTGAACTCCCGGCCATGCGCCGGGCGGCGGAGCTTGCGCCGAATTCAGCGGATCAGGAGGCTCGAACCATTGATGTGGTTTGGTCCACTGGCGCTCGGGTTCGTCGCCAACCCTTTCTGGGTGACCCTTACGATGAGGACCTAAGCCTGGATCCAGACCATGTTCGTTTGGAACGCCTGAACGGAGGGGCTCCTTTCTTGAAGGTGCATGAAACCGGTGAGCTGAATGCTGTCATTGGTTCGGTTATCCCTGATAGCGCCCGCCTTGAAAACGGTCAGGGCATTGCGACGATCCGCTTCTCTGAGCGCGATGAGGTCGAGCCGATCTGGCGCGACATTGTGGCAGGACACATTCGGGCCGTTTCCATTGGTTATCAGGTTCACCGCTACGAGGTGAGCAAATCAGATGCGGGCAGGGAAGTCTGGCGAGCTGTTGATTGGACGCCTTTTGAAATCTCTGCCGTGCCTGTCGGTGCAGATCCAGCCGCAGGTTTCCGATCCAACCACACCACCCAAACACATGAGTGCGTCGTGCAACGTGGCGACGCTGATGATTGCAGCAAAAGGAATTCCACCATGCATGACGACGATATCCCCACCACCGAGGAACCCGATATGACTGAAGATACAGTAAGCACCGAGGCTGCTCCCAAGGCTCAGGAACCGCAGGAAAAGCGATCCATTGAGCAACGAAACAAGACACCTGATGTCCAGAAACCCGATGCGGATGCGTTGGTCACCAAAGCCCGTGATCTTGAGCGGGAACGTGTTTCGACCATCTTTGATCTGGCAGGCAAACTTGATCTGGAACGCAGCTTTGCCGACGATCTGGTAAAACGCGGCGTCTCGCTTGAGGAGGCACGTAAGGTCATTCTTGATCAGGTTGCCACCAAATCCGAAGAAACCCGAACCTTCTCGCAGGTTTCCGTTCCCCTTGGCGGTCAAGATGAGCGGGTGACCCGTCGTCAGGCGGTGACCAGTGCATTGTTGCATCGCTACAGCCCGACCCTGTTCCCGTTGGAAGATGCTGCCCGTGAATATCGAGGTATGACCCTGATGGAATTGGCTCGGGAAAGCCTTGCCAATGCGGGCGAGAATACCCGAGGTCTGTCCCGAGACGAGGTTGCGACCCGCGCACTCCATTCCACCTCGGATTTCCCGGAGATACTGGCCGCTGTCACCAACAAGACGCTTCGTCAGGCTTACGATGCCTATCCCCGGACCTTCACGCATTTCTGTCGTCAGGTTCTGGCCACGGATTTTAAGGCCATGCACCGGGTCCAGTTGGGTGAAGCGCCTCAGCTCCTAAAAGTCAACGAAAGTGGCGAATTCAAAAGGGGAACGCTTGGCGAGTCCAAGGAAAGCTACCGCATCGAAACCTATGGCCGGGTGGTTGCCATTACCCGTCAGGTTTTGATCAACGACGATCTGGACGCCTTTACCCGGATCCCCGCCATGTACGGCAATTCCATCGCTCAGCTAGAAAGCGATGTTGTATGGGGCATCATTACCTCCAATCCGGCGATGGCCGATAACAAAGCGCTCTTCCATGGCGACCATAAGAACCTTGCCGGGACCGGTGCTGCGTTGTCGGTAGATGCCGTTGGTGCGGCTCGTGCCTCCATGGCCAAACAAACTGGTCTGGATAAAAAGACGGTTCTGAACATCCGTCCGTCTTTCCTGATCGTTCCTGCTTCTCTGGAACTGAAGGCCGAGCAGATGGTGGCACAAAACATCGTGCCTGCCGACACGGGCAATGTGGTGCCCCAGTCCATTCGCACCCTGTCACCGATTTCTGAACCGCGTCTGGATGCGGTGAGTGAAACGGCTTGGTACTTGGCGGCCAACCCGAACCAGATCGACACCATCGAATATGCCTATCTGGAGGGCCAGCAAGGAGCCTATATCGAAACCCGAAACGGCTTCGATGTGGATGGCGTTGAGATCAAGTGCCGATTGGATTTTGGGGCCAAAGCCATTGATTGGCGTGGACTGTTTAAGAACCCCGGCGCGTAACACGGGCTTTTCATAATCATTTCTGACGAGACGGGCGGCCAATAGGTCGCCCTTCGTCTTTTGGAAAAGGAAACCTTCCATGAAAAACTACATTCAACCCGGCCATACCCTCGCGCTTGCGGTTCCCTACGATGTTGCTTCCGGCGGGGGCTTCCTGCTTGGCGGTATTTTCGGTGTTTCCAACATTAGTGCCGTTGCTGGCGAAGAGGTCGAGGCAAGCCTTGTTGGCGTCTTTGAATTGACCAAAGCTGCGTCTCAAACCTGGAGTGCTGGTGACAAGGTTTATTGGGATGACACCAACAAGGTCGTGACCAAAACGGCGACAGGTAACACCCTTATTGGTGTGGCCGTTGAAGCCGTTGGTGGCACGGCCAGTGAGACCATTGGGCGTGTTCGCTTGAACGGCAGTTTCTGATGACTGCTGTGGGCATGGCGATGGATGTGCTGTTTGCCGATCCGAATATCGCATCTGACGGTCTCTACATTCCGTCCGGTGAGGATGCCGTGCCTGTACGTCTCATCGCTCGACGGCCAGATGAAATTATTGGTTTTGGTGAAACCCGGGTTCTTTCAGAGACAACTCTGTTTGATGTCAGGGTTTCTGAAGTGCCTGAGCCAAGACCTGGCGACCGAGTGACTTTCAATGAAAAGAGCTATGTCGTGCAGGGGGAACCTGAACGCAAAGACCTTGATCGATTGGTTTGGACATTGGACGTGAGACCCATATGAAGCTTGCGACCTCCATTGCCGGTTCCATGAAAGCCGATCTCAAAGCTGAATTACGCCAAATTGAGAAAGCGGTTACTAGTGGGATCAAAGATGCCGGTGACGGGCTCAAGGGCAGTCTTCGGCGTCAGGTGATTTCTGCTGGACTGGGAACACGGTTGGCCCGCACCTGGCGAAACCGGGCATATCCCAATAAGGGCTATGATGCAGCGAGCCTTGTCTGGTCAAAAGCACCTCAGATTGTCCGTACCTTTGATCGGGGAACGGTCATCAAAAGCAAGTCTGGCTTTTGGTTGGCCATTCCAACGGCTGCGGCTCCGAAGCGAGGTTTTGGGGGAAAACGGATAACACCCTCCAATTTTCCTGAGCATCGCTTTGGGCCTCTGAGGTTTGTCTATCGGCGTGGACAGCCTTCCTTGTTGGTCGTCGATGGCGTTCGTGTGAGCGGCAAGACCGGTCGTGTTGGACGTCGTGCCAAAGGTGGCTCGTTCACCAAAACAGGTCGCATCAAATCGGGGATCACCACGGTGGTGATGTTTGTGATGGTGCCGCAGGTGAAAATGCCCAAGCGCCTGGATGTGCGCCGCGCGGCGGAAACCTGGTCTCACCGAACACCGAACCTAATTAATCGTCATATGCCATCGGAGTAGACCGTGCCTTCAAAAACCGAGCAGATATTGATCGCTTTGCTGTCGGCCCTAAGGACCATTCCTGATGTCACTGTCGAACGCAATTCAGCAGTGCCTGAGAAAATCCCGTCTGCTGGACTAATCATCTTTCGCGATGGCATCGCCGATGAGCCGGAACAGGCTTTAGGTGGGTTTGGCGGAATTTATTGTCGCCAGGATACAGAGATTGAGATCTATGTCGAAAACGGTGATGCCGCTGCCCGCGACGCAGCCTTCGACACCCTTCTGCAGAAAATCGGCACCGTTCTTGATGCTGACCCTACGCTGGGTGGTTTGGCTTTCGGCCTGACTTACAGCCGCCCAGAAATCGACAGCGAGGCGGTGATCGGTGGTCCGGCCATCAAGGCTGGCACTTTGATTGTCGCTGTTGAGTTTGAAGCCGACACCGCTCTCGGCTGATCTTTTTACATTCTAGGAGAATACCGATGGCCCGAGCCTATGGTTCGAGCGCCACGCTGCTGCTCAAGCGGGAAACCGCCTATGGGCAAGCAGCCAGTGGCGACTATATCCGCATGCCCTTTAACCGCTGCACCTTAGGCTCCGAACAAGGGCTCATTGATGACCCTGTTCTGGGACAAGGCCGCGATCCGTTGGCTCCCTTGCAAGATGTCATCAATGATGAGGGCGAAGTGGTGGTGCCCATGGACCCACGCTATCTCGGGATCTGGCTCACTGGCTTGTTTGGTGATCCGGTCACCACCGATAATGGCGATGGCACCTTTGACCATGTGTTTGCTTCTGGGAATGACTCCTTGCCCAGTTACACGGTTGAGGTCGGCATGCCTCAGGTTCCGGCTTTCTTCCAACATACTGGCGTTGTGCTGGGATCCATTGCGCTCGAGTTTCAGAGATCGGGTGCGGCTGCGGCAACGCTTGGCGTTATCGCGCAAGGCGAGGTCCGTAACGATACGTCTCAAGGGGGAACACCGACTTCAATTGCCTTCACACGGATCAGCCAGTTTCAGGGCTCTATTACCCGGGGCGGAAATCCGATCGGCAACCTGACAGGTGGCTCGCTCAATTACTCTAACAACCTCGAGAAGATCGAAACCATCCGATCAGACGGCAAGATCGATGGGGCCGATCCCACGGTGGCGGCGTTGACGGGTCGCATTGATGTTCGGTTTTCGGACACCACCCTGATTGATCTGGCGGCAAATGGAACGCCGGTGGACCTGACCTTCGGCTACACCGTCGGCAACGCCAGCGTCATGTTTGCCGCTCATGAAGTCTATCTGCCCAAACCCAAACTGGCCGTTGATGGTCCTGGCGGTGTGCAGGCGAGCTTCGATTTCCAAGGCGCTCTGAATGAAACAGCCGGACGCATGCTGGATGTCACCCTCACAAACGATCTGAATGGGAACGAGTACGCATGATCTCCTTAAAACAACCCAGTGAGCCGTTCGATATTGAGCTTCCTTATGGTGTCACGGTCACCGTCAAACCGCTGACCACCGCAGGAATGGCAGCGGCTCAGGCTTCTGCTCGTCGGCGGGTCGAAGGTTTGGAAGTTCAGAGCAAGGAATTGTTGGAAGCGGGGTTAGCTACCGAGGGCTTACCGGATTTTTCAGTTGATGCCGAGCGAGACGGTTTGTTCCAGGATCTGTTGATCAAAGAATTAGCGGTTCGCCATATCACGACTTGGTCTGGCATCGAAGATGACCCAGACGTGACGCCGGAAAACGTCGCGGCCCTGATGTCTCTCTATCCCGTTGGTGAGCGGTTCTTTCAGGAATTTACCCTGAAACAGGTGCTGCTCACCGCTGCAAAAAACGCATCAGGGCTCTCTGCCGCTGGCACTTCCAGCCAGGCGGAGGGCCCCAATATTGCGAAGCGTGCGAAACGGACTGCGGACAAGCCTGTCCAAGACGCCGATACGCCCTGATCACGGATGAAGAACATGAAGCCTGGGACGTGCTCCAGGCCTGCCTCGGGCAGATGCGCGTGACCACGTCCGGGCATGTGCTCGGCATTGATCTGGGCGTGGCGCTTCAAATCGCCAAAGCCCGTGGGGCAGACCTTTCGGTCACCTCTGAATTGTTACAAGCGGCAGAGGCCGGTTTGGTCGAAGCTTTGAACACACGAGAAGAAACCTGATGGCCAAAGCCAAACATACATACGCGGTTCGCTTAGCGGTCGAGGGTGGGAATAAGGTCAAGGCCGAGCTCGTCAATGTTGGTGAGAGCGGGGAGAGATCCCTCAAAAAGATCGAACGGGCCGGTGGCAAAGCCTCGCTCGGCCTGTCTTCCCTTGGCGAACGTGCTCGAATGCTCACCACAGGGATGCGGGCTCTCGGTGGCGCTTTGGTTGGCGCTGCTGCCGTGGGTGGTCTTGCGACACTGATTGATCGTTCTATCTCAGCCGCTGATGCCATCGGAAAAACGGCGGATAAGCTCGGCGTTGGTATTGAGGCGCTGCAAGAACTGCGTTTTGCGGCTCAGTTGGCGGGCGTCCAGCAACAAACCCTCGATATGGGGTTGCAACGTTTTACCCGGCGTGTGGCCGAAGCAGCCAAGGGAACTGGTGAAGCCAAACAGGCATTGACCGATATGGGCATCGCCCTTCGTGATCAACACGGCAACATCCGACGTTCAGAAGATTTGCTGAATGATGTGGCTGAGGCTTTCAAGCGCACAGAAGACCCTGCCGAGCGCCTGCGTCTCGCCTTCAAATTGTTCGATAGCGAAGGTGTGGCGATGGTGAATATGCTGGTCGGTGGTGCAGATGCGCTGGAAGCGACCCGCCGACATGCCCGTGATCTTGGGATCGTGTTGGAAGAAGACATGGTCCGTAATGCCGAAAAGGCTCGCGACCAGTTAGACACTTTAGGCAAGGTGGTTTCTGCCAACCTGACCCGAGCGATGTTGGATTTGGCTCCGGCCATTGCCGATGTCTCATCGGGCCTTGCTGATCTGGCGGCTGATGCGGCCACCGCCTACGAGCAGATCAAGCTGGCCTTGTCCGGTGATTTTAATTTCGAGGGCCTGTCGGAACGCTCGACGCGGCGTATTGTCGAAGAACGCCGCCAAGAGCTTCAAGAGATCGCTCGAGAGCTCAATGAAATCGGTGATGTCGGCTTTCTGGATGATCCCATTGCCTGGGGGCGCAAGGTAGCACTGGAACGCCGCCTTCAGGAACGGGTCGAACAATACCGCCAGTGGTCAACCAAACTTGCACTCATGCAAAGGGAGGATGGCGATAATGCGTCAGAACCTGATAGCACCACCACACCTGATGCCATTGAGGCTGATATCCGATCGGCTCAAGACCGGTCTCGACGCATTGCGCAAATTGAAACTGATCTTCAACGCCAGCTTTTTGAGGCTACCCATCAGGGGGCCGATCGCATTCGGGCGGAATATGAACGCCTCGTCTCTGAGATGCAGGGCTTGATCGAACCAGACGGCGGCAATCTTGACCAGATCGGCGAGATGATGGCCCGCGCGGCGGCTGTTCGTGATGCCAAACTATTTCGTCTGGCTGAACAGGAAGCTGAAGCCGCCCGCAGAAAGCAGGCTGCCAATACCCGGATCATTGAAGGCCTGAGGGCCGAACGTGATGAATTGGCACAGACCGATCGCCAGCGGTTTATTTCTCAGGCGCTTCGGCGATTGTCTGCCGAGGCGACGGATGCGGAACGCACTCAGGTTCGAGACCTGGCCGGAGCTCTCTTTGATGAGAAACAGGCCATTGAAGCAAGAACAAAGGCTGAAGAAGACGCAGCCCGCATCCGAGAACAGGGTAAGGCTCTGACAGAAGAGCTTCGAACGGCTGAGGAAGCCTATGCCGCCGAGTTGCGAAAACTAAATGAGCTATTGGCTGCAGGGGCCATTGATCAGGAAACTTTCGCTCGGGCCTCCGAGCGGGCCTATGACCGGATGCTCCGAGCAAGTCAGGACTGGTCTGCTGGCGTTGTCCGAGCTTTGCGAGACTATGCCAGGGAATCATCTGATGCTGCCCAACAATTTGAGCAGGCAACCTCCCGGGCCTTGAAAGCCAGTGAGGATGCGTTTGTTCAATGGGCGACTACCGGCAAGGTGAGTGCCTCTGATCTGTTTAACTCCATCGCGGAAGAGGCCTTGCGAGCAGCCTACCGCATGGCGGTCATCAAGCCCTTTGGGGCCTTGTTTGAGGGCATCTTTGGCTCGATCGCGGGAAGCCTGTTCGGCGGATCTTCCGGTATGGTCGGAGATTTCCCTGCACCGGGACCTGTGCAAGTGGCTCATGTTGGTGGCGTCATTGGATCTGATCCTTTGCCTAGCCGACCAATACATCCGACGGTCTTTGACAATGCGCCTCGCTTCCATGGTGGCGGTGTTGTCGGCAATGAAGTGCCGATCATCGCACAGCGTGGCGAGACGGTTTTTACGCCGGGGCAGATGCGAGCTCTTGGTTCTGAACTGGGCCAAAAGCCGGAAGTGAAGGTCAATGTCCATGTCGATAACCGGGCTCCGGGCACGGAAGCCAGGGCCCAGTGGCGATCGGATGGCGGCGGTGGTCTTCGGCTCGACATCATCGTGGAACAAATCGAGGGTCAGATTGCCCGCAACATCGGTCGTGGTGAAGGTTTGGCTCCGACCATGGAGCGACGATACGGGCTCAATCCGGCAGCAGGGGCATATCGATAATCGGAAGGGTCTGAGACATGAGTATCACCTGGCCCAAGACCCTGCCGCTGCCAACGGTTGATGGGTATGGCGTTCATCCCGGCGAAGCGATCCTTCGTACCGAGATGGAGGCTGGTCCCGCTCGTCAACGTCGACGCTTTACGCAGGTGCCGAGCCGCATTTCTGTGCGTTGGCTGTTTCGCCGCGAGCAATTCGCTCTTTTTGAAGCCTGGTATCGATGGCATGCCAAGGAAGGCGGGGAGTGGTTCGAGATTGATCTTATGGGTGGGCTGGGCCTTGTCGGTCATGAAGCGCGCTTTACGCGCCAGTTTGAAGCCCGTTTGAAAAACGGGGTTCTCTGGGAAGTCACGTCTGATCTGGAGATCCGGGAGCGGCCCACATTGGATGGGGATGCACTCGACATCTTCCTCGAGAACGATCCGACCATGTTGCTAGCGACTATTGCTGATTTAAACACACTTGTTCACCAAAAACTGCCGGGTCCAATGGCCTGGTAAGGGAACTCTTTTATGTCTTTGCAAACTGATCTTGCGGCTGCCGTTGCACAAACAACGGCGGACGGACAACTACTACATCAAATCGTCCATGGGGATGACCAATCCGTCGTTCAAACGGAAGGCGGGAGTGTTAAAACCGTGGCCAAGGCCATGGCTGACGTGGATGCCCAATTGCAGGGTAGCCTCACGGCGCTAGACGAGATGGTGGCTTCGGCAACCGACAGCGAAGCGCAGGCCGCCACCAGCGCGGCCAATGCTCTCTCCCATGAGCAAAGTGTCTCTAACAGTGCTGTGGCGGCAGCGACCTCGGAAACCAATGCCGAGGTCAGTGCCCAGTCAGCGGCGGACAGTGCCGATGCGGCAGCGTTGAGTGCCGCAAACGCTCAAACCTCAGAAACCGGGGCCGCGTCTTCTGCAACGGCTTCTGGCCAAGCGCAGGTGGCGGCTGAACAAGCAGCGGCCAATGCCGAGGAATCGGCGCAAGCCGCAGCAACTTCTGCCGAGGCAGCAGTAATGGCGTCCAGCTCTGCCACCAACTGCCAAGGCATCGCTCAAGGACATGCGGAAGCGGCAGCCCTTTCTGCGCAAAACGCAGCTACTTCGGAGACAAACGCGGCCATCTCAGAAACCAATGCCGCCCAGTCGGTTGGACAGGCGGAAACCTCTTCTCTCGCTGCAAGCGCGTCTGCTGATGAAGCTCAAACGGCGGAAACCAATAGCACCTTCTGGGCCGGTGAAGCGGAAAGTGCGGCTGTTGCTGCGGAAGCGGCGGCGGTCATTGTCGCCAATGCCACCGGTCTTGATCTGCAAACGCTGATCGTATCGGCCAGGCGTGGATCGGACTATCGCGCCCTTGGCATCGAACTATTTTGAGGGAACCTGAGATGACGACCCTTGCTCACTATCAAACGCTTAAAACGGCTGAAGCCAATGCGTTCTCGGCCATCAGCGCCAAGCTGGATCAATCCAATCTGCGCATGGATGACTTCGCCCTCATGGTGAAGGCCGTGGAGCTCATGGAAAACATCCAGGATCCGTTGGCCTATGAGGCCTTGAAGCAAAAGATCGCCCAGAAATCTGTCGGCTTCTATTCCCCGGATTTGAGCGGGGAAGACTTGCTCATGCTGACCCGGGCCACCCGTATTGGCGACGTGCCTTTCGGTGCTGAAGAGCGCTGGAAGCTGATGAACCGGGATACCAGCAATCTGGATCTCGCCGGTGACGTCATGGTTGGCGAGCGTTCCCTTGAAGCCTTTGGCGAAAGCGTCCTTGAAAATCTGTAATTGGAGAAACATCCATGCCCCTCACAATCCCACCCATTCCGGACACGTCGCCTTTTGCGACCTTCGATGAAGATATCGACATCTTCAGTAATTCGAAGGCCAAGGATATTCCGGCCAAGTTGAAGGCCATCACCGAAGCGTTGAAGGCTCATATCAACACCCTCTGGCTTGCCACCGCGACCGGATTTGTAAACGACACGGTCATTGCGGACCTGAATACGGCGCTCGCCAACATCGAGGCCTTCAACAATGCCCTGGAAACTCATATCAACGATCAATTGGCCGAGTTTGAGGTCAATCTGGGGAACTACCTCGGCGTTGGTGCCGGGTATTCGGTTGATGCAGCCAACGCGGCCCTGTTCACCGGCACCATTGTTTCAGGCGACTTGACCTACGACACCTTGGGCCGGGTCGTGTCTATTCAGCAAGGGCCTCGTCTCGTGGACAACATCACCTACGACGATCAAAGCCGGATGACGAGCTATGACGAGACGCTGAGCATTGGCGGCATCGACTATGCCCGCAGCTTCACTTTCACCTATGCGCCCGATGGGCAAATCGACGCCATCACGGAGGTCTGACGATGGATATTCTGACGTTTAACGCTGTCAAACAGCAGCAACACCACCTGAACACGGACCTCTTGGATCCTTGGAAGCGTCCGGCCTTTGCCGTGGTGTCTATGGTTGGCTCATCCCCATGGGGAACAATTGTCTACAACCATTATCTCCAAGAAATGGGTCGCCAGAATTACAACGACAGCAGCTATACCCAAGGCTGTACCAGCAGTGATGGCACCGAGTTTTTTAACAACTGGTATTCTTACGGCCAGACCAATTCCAACATCTCTTCAACGGACTCGTCCTATGGCGACAACACGGCCCGTTGCGGTCATCTGGGTCACATTGCCCTGGCTGTGGCTCCCGACGGCTCCATGATTGGCCGTGCAGCCCCTTATGCAGCAACGGCGCTTCGCAATGTCGGCGTTTGGGTCAATAACAAGACCAATAAGAACCTCGCCCTGTTTATGGAAAACCAATACGCCGGGGTTGCGCCCCGCGCCATCGCGCCAGGGCGTTTGTCCGGGACAGAAGGCTGGCACTTGGCCTGGACGGCGAACAAGTTCTACGCCCAGAACGATTTTGGCACTTACAGCAAGTACGGGATGATCGGATACAACGAGAAAACCCGCACCCTTGTGATCAATGAAAACACCAACGGTGGGACGGGCATGCGTTTGCATGTTTACTCAAGCGTTGCTCCCTTCGATATCCACGCCTCAGACCGCAAAACCTGGTTCGATGCTCTGGACGAGGCCAATCATACCTTCTTTGACTGGACGGCAAACTCTGCGGGCTACAGCGAAAGCCTGTACCGTGCCGTTGTTGTGCCTTGCGATGATGGGAAGGTGATCATCGTTCGGATGGAACCTCACAGTTATTGCATGCTGGATCGGTTCACGCCGGATGGTGCCGGTGGCTTCACACAGGAAGCGACTCACACGCTAAGCACCACAACGTCCTATGGGATGGAACAAGGGGATCGCAACGGTCTCCGCTTCCAGATCTCAAACGACGGCAAATACGTCATTTGTTATCAGCCCTATTACTACTACGGGGCCGGGGCCGAGGTGTTCCTGATCCGGGTGTCCGACGGCAAGTATGTGTTCTTGCAGCATCAGGACAGCAGCTACGGGCGTTCTTTTGCGCCGATCCGCGACAGTGATTTCATGATTTCCTATAGCCCTAACTCTGACAGCGGCTACGGCATCTATATGTCGCACATCGACACCAAGAGCATTTTTGAGGCGATCGCCGACAAGGGCGACATGAGCTCCAAGGTGCCGGGCTTCAATGTCTACATCTTCGACAGTGCCTATCACTCCACCAACTATCCTTACATCGTGCCGATCATCGGAGGTAACTAATCATGGTCGATAAAATCAGCTTCCCCCATAGCGACGACTGGGGCGTGATTGGCCCAAATGGTCAATTCAAATTGCCTGTGCCTTCCAAACTCGGCCACCGCTTTCAGTTGGTCGATGGCAAGGTGGTCGATCGCTACGGAGGTGTCACAGACGATGAGGTCAAACAGCAAGACGCCGATACCGTGGCATCTCAACAAGCAGCGGAATTGAAAACAGCACGATCCGCTCTTGTTGGCCGGGTTAAATCAGAGGCCGGTGAACGGATTACGGCAACCGATTGGAAAGTGGACCGTGCCAGAGAGCGCGATGCCCTGAACGGCACCACCACCTTGCAAGATGTCTACGCCGAGCGCGAAGCCATCCGAACCGCCAGTGATGAGGCGGAAACCGCCATTGCTGCGCTTGCCACATTGGACGAGATCCAGGCCTTCACCTGGTAAAACACTCTTCCCCAATCGAACCAAATCTACCGGCCTTGAGCCGGTTTTTCTTTGTCGGCGTTTTGATCCATGCCTGATCCAACACTTAGCCAGGCCATCCGCGAGGCCTATGCAGCCGCGCCTTCCGATGTGGTGATCCTGCATACACTCGAATTGCGCCATCCAGCTTTTGTTGATGACGACGGAAGCCCGACGGCCATTCGGGTGGTGCGAGATCACCGTGATCTGGAAGCCCGCCTGGAGGCGTCTGCCCCCGTAAACGGTGGCGAGATGGTGACCTTCATTGCCCTTGCATTTGATTTGTCGTTGCCGCCCATCGACACGGCCCCCGTGCCAGAAATTACAGTGACATTGGACAACGTTAGCCGTGAGATCGTTCGCCATCTGGATGCGGCAGCCGTTTCTCAGGACAAGATCGAAATCACCTATCGGCCCTATCTCTCAACCGACCTTGAAGGGCCACAGATGGATCCGCCGATCACACTGGTGCTGACCGAGGTTGAGGCCAATGCCCTGCAGGTGACCGGTCGGGCCCGAATGCTGGATATCGGCAATAAGGCCTTTCCGAGTGAGACCTATACGGCCAAGCGGTTTCCGGGGCTCACGCGATGACACATTGGGCTGAGAATTATATCGGCCTGCCGTGGTCCGCCACGGGGGAGGGACCGGACTCGTTCCATTGCTGGGCCTTCGTTTGCTGGGTTCAGGAGCGGCATTTAGGGCGGCGCTTGCCCGCAATCGCTAATCCCGAGGACCTGCTCGGCATCGCCCGAGACTTCCGCGATCACCCGGAGCGCAAACGCTGGGATCTTGTTGAATTCCCAAATGAAGGTGACTGCGTCCTGATGCGCCAGGCCCGTTATCCGATCCATGTCGGTATCTGGCTCGATGTGGATGGAGGCGGAGTGCTGCATTGCGCCCAGGAAGCCGGTGTTGCTTTTCAAACCCTTTCGTCCCTGTCTGCCAATGGCTGGCGGGTTGAGGGCTACTACCGATTTGTTGGAACCGATTGATGCTCGCTGCCGTCACCATTGTCAGAAATCCATTCTATCCGGAGCGGGACCGGGAGGTGTGTCCGGTCCTAAGCCCAGTCACCATAACCCAGTGGCTTGATGGTCAGGGCGTCCAAGAGGCGCAGACGGGTGCAGCCCGGACAGGGACAAAAACCGACTGGTTTGATCGACCGACGATCTGCCTCTTTAACGGCCAGGCTGTTTTGCGGGCAGATTGGGGAACCACGTTCATCAATGACAACGACGTGGTGGCTTTCGTGACCTTGCCCCAAGGGGGCGGAGGTGGAGGTGGTGGGGGGAAGAACCCTCTGCGCACAGTCCTATCCATTGCGGTGATGGTGGCCTCTTTTGCGCTTGGCGGGCCTTTGGGGGCGGCCATGGGGATTTCGGCCAATGCTGGGGCTGCCCTTGGTATTGGCGCAGGCGTTCTTCAGCAAGCTATCGGCGGGGCGATTATCTCGCTGGCAGGCATGGCGTTGATGAATGCCGTTGTGCCTGCGCCCAAGCCATCCGTGCCGTCGTTGAGTTTTGGATCCGTTGGTGCGCCACCAGCACCCAGCCCGACTTACTCCTTGTCAGCGCAGGGCAACGAGGCCCGTCTCGGCCAGCCGATCCCCGTCCTCTATGGCCGTCACCTGATCTATCCCGATCTAGCGACCCAACCCTATCAGGAATTCGTGAACAATGAGCAGTACCTGTTTCAGCTCCATGTGATCGGGCAGGGTGAGTTTGATCTTGAACAGGTTCGCATTGAAGACACACCCATTGCGTCTTTCGAAGAGGTGGAGACCGAGATCGTTGGGCCGGGCGGCAGTGTCACATTGTTTGAAACCGATGTGGTCACCGCGCCTGAGGTCGCCGGACAGGAACTGCGCAGTACCGGTGATGGCGGGGACTGGGTTGGTCCGTTTACAGCCAATCCCGCTGAGACCAAAGCCGGTCACATCGGCATTGATGTGGTGTTCGCCCGGGGGCTCTATTACGCCAATGACAGTGGTGGGCTGGATACCCGCAGCGCCCAGTGGGAGGTTCAGGCCCGGACCATTGATGATGAAGGACTGCCGACAGGTGGTTGGGCATCCCTGGGTACAGAGAGCTATACAGCCTCAACCAATTCCGTCCTCAGGCTAAGCTATAAATACGTCGTTTCGTCCGGGCGCTATGAAGTGCGGATGATTCGCCTTGATACGATTGATACCTCGTCGCGTGCTGGACATGAATTGCGCTGGGGGGCTGTCCGCTCGTATCTGGAAGGCACCCCGGATTTCGGCAATGTAACGCTGTTGGCCGTCAAAATGCGGGCGACCGATAACCTGTCGCAGCGATCGTCTCGCATGATTAACTGCGTGGTTACTCGGAAGCTCTCGATTTGGACCCCTGAAACCGGGTGGTCATCGCCTGAACCGACACGCTCCATTGCCTGGTCCTTCGCTGATGCCTGTCGAGCGTCTTACGGCGCTGGGTTGGCCGAGACACGAATGGACCTTCAGGCATTGACCGCTTTGGATCAAGCCTGGACGGAAAGGGGCGATACCTTCGATGGGGTTTTCGACAGCACCATGACGGTCTGGGAAGCCCTGATCCGTATTGCGCGATGTGGACGGGCCGTTCCCGTATTGCAGGGTGGTGTGGTGCGGCTATTTCGGGATGCGCAGCAGACTTTGCCCGTGGCCATGTTCAGCCCCCGCAATATCGTCAAAGGCTCATTCAAGATTCAATACATCATGCCGGGTGATGATACGGCGGATGCCGTAACCGTGGAGTTTTTCAATTCCCGGACATGGAATCCAGACGAGGTCACATCCAGTCTTCCGGATAGTGCAGCAGAAAAACCAGCAAAAGTGATGCTTTTTGGTTGCACCAATGAACCGCAAGCCAAGCGCGAAGGGCTCTATATGGCAGCGGACAATCGCTATCGCCGAAAGTTGGTTTCCTGGCAGACCGAACTGGATGGCCTAATACCGACCTATGGGGATTTGGTAGCTGTCACGCACGATATGCCGCGATGGGGGCAAGGCGGTGAAGTGGTTTCATGGGATCCGGAAACTTCAATTCTGGAAGTCTCAGAGCCGCTGGAATGGTCGAATGGAGATGATCACTACATTGCCTTGCGCCGTCGCGATGGCAGCCCGGCTGGGCCGTTTAAGGTTCAAGCCAATGGTGATGATATGAGATCACTGAGGATCTTGGATGCGCTGGATTTTGTGCCTTACACCGGCACGGCAGAAGAGCGCAGCCACTTTGCCTTCGGTCCCGGAGAAGCTTGGAGTGCTAAGGCGCGTGTGATTGCTGTCAGGCCCCGTGGCGAGCAGGTCGAGATCACGGCAGTCGGCGAGGATGTTCGTGTACACGAGGCCGATCTAGCCGCCTGAAATTTAATACGAGGAGAAAGCCGATGAATTGTCCTTCAACGAAGGACGGGCATGTCGTCATGCCTGAGGAAGAATTTGAGCAACTGCTTGAGTTGGCCGCTGAACGTGGTGCAAAGCGGGCACTGGCGGATGTTGGTCTGGTCGATGAAGAAGCGGCTGGCGATATCCGTGATCTTCGCTCTCTACTCGGCGCTTTGCGTGTGGCCAAGCATACCGCCTGGTCGACCATTGTCCGTCTCGTCACCACAGGGGTGTTGATCGCCCTGATGGCGGGGGTGGCCATAAAACTTAAACTGTTTGGGGGAGGTCACTGATGCCTGCGTTCTCTGAAAAATCCATTGCCAAGCTTTCTACCTGCCACCCGCTCTTGCAGCGGGTTTTTCGTGAGGTGGTGCGGGAATTTGACTGCACAATCCTCGAAGGGCATCGAGACAAAGACCGCCAAAACCAGATGGTTGCTGAAGGAAAAAGTCAAATTCGATGGCCGGGCGGGAAACACAATACTGTTCCGTCTTTAGCCGTTGATGTGACGCCTTATCCCATCAAATGGGACGATCGGGAACGACAGACGTTGTTCGCAGGTTATGTACTAGCCACCGCCAAATCCATGGGCGTGACTCTGCGCTGGGGCGGCGACTGGGACCGGGACACCGAGGTCCGAGATAACAGCTTCGATGACCTCGTTCACTTTGAGATCGTGGAGGGTTGAGCCATGCTGGATAAATTGATCGGCGGAGGCCTTGTCACTGCCGCAGAGGGCGTTGCCAATATTATCGACCGCTTTGTTGAAACTGATGAAGAAAAACAGGCCGCCGAGATCATCAAGGCCAAGCTGATGATGAAACCCAGTCTGGCCCAGATTGAGCTCAACAAGGTTGAGGCAGGGCACCGTTCCATCTTCGTCGCTGGATGGCGGCCATTCATCGGCTGGGTCTGTGGCTTAGCGCTTTTGTGGCACTTTATCCTGTTTGACCTGCTGACTTGGGTGACAGTGAATTTCTTCCCCCATGTATCCGAGTTGCCGGAGCTCACTGGGACGGAGACGCTGGTCACTGTGCTATTTTCCCTGCTTGGCTTGGGTGCCATGCGGACAGTTGAGAAGTTTGGGGGGCGAGCAAAATAAAAATCAAAGATTGATAAACCAGTCAGGGTCGACAGATACTTTCTCGACAAGTTCTGTTTTTATGCCAAGAGCGAGTTCTTTTAGTTTGTCCGCTAATTGGTCTCCATCAACGAGATCGATTGGTGCTGCTCCATCTCTCGTGGCTTCGTCGATAGCTGCCTTTGTGAAACTTCCTGTTGTAATGAAGAGCCCCCGATCTGCTCTGCCGACAGTAGCTCCTCTGAAATCTCGTATTTCTGGGGCTCCGACCGAGCCCTTATATTTTTTGCACTGGAAAGCGATGTGAAAACTCATCAAGCCATTGATGCGAGCAATTCCTTTCCCATCAATTCCGCCATCTCCTGTGCGACCTGTTACCTCCACATGAATAAAACCTGATTCACGGAGTAAACGCTGCGTCAGACGCTCAAACGAGTCTGGGCTGATTTCATTGATTAGGACCTGATGTAATTTCTCACGCCATGCAAGGGCTTCATCTGGTTGCTCCGAAGAGTCTTCAGGAGTGTTTTCTGGTTCATTGGAGGCAGATCCCTTGTCTAGGCACCTGACATAGGTCACGATTTCCTTGCTGTCGATAGTTTCTGATTTTTTAGCTTTTTCAGTTAAAGCCCAGACACCTCTTGATGAATTCTCAAGGTAGCCTGCCTTCTTGAGATAGGTTCGCGCCCACGCTAAACGATAGCCGATTTCTGTTTGGCTGCTTTTTTCTGGGTTATGAAGAACAGCAAGAGTCTCATCATCAAATTTTTCAAGCTCTATAACGGCTTCATAGATTTCATCAATACTGCCAGACCCTCCAAGGTTAACGAGTGCTTTCATCAATGGCAGCATAAGCTGGTCAAATGTGACCATGATTTTGTCCTCCAAATTCAAGAGGAAGCAGGTTCAAAAGCTGATCCCCGATGTTAGTCGCCGTTTCATCTAAATTCACTGTGCAGAAATGGATAGGGTGCCCTTGAATTGACACCTGTTCAGATACAGTTTTGTCGATGGTCGGATGTAGAAGCATGCCGGAAGTGGTGAAAGAATTTTTCTTACCTGGAAATTCCTGGCTCCGAAGATATGTATAGATTTGGTATAGGTATCCGCTTCTTAGAGTTTCCTCACGAAACCAGCCCTTTGTCGTGATTGAGTTAAATTTAGTGTCAATTACGAGTCTTTCGCCAGTTTCCTTGTTTTCGATCGAAATGTCGGTTTTCATGATCGGCAATATAGCGTCAATCCCGTTAGTTCTTTTGTCAATTTGCCAGAGGAGCTGTTCGCCGGATGACACTCGAAATTTTGAGCGATTGAGTCTGATTGCATAAAACCCAGCGATAGCCTTTTCGAATAATTTACGTAACCAACGTATATCGGTTTCGGGCCTTAAAATATGGCGATCTCCAGACATCTGTGTTGGAAGCATTAGGTCAAAGGCTAAGTCAGCTGCGCTTAGCATTTTTTGGTCCTCAAAATCGCTTCGTCCCAACCGTTCGCTCTTGCTTGAGTATCCAGTCGGTTTCCCTTGAGTTACGCCCAAACGATCCATGCTGAAAGCTAATGATCGGCAGTGCTTCGACAATTGTTTTTGAGAGGTAATTTTTGCTAGTTGTTCTAAAGCTGCTCGAACATAACGGTTTCTGGGGGTGTTAGTGGTAAGTCTTTCAAACGTGCAAGAAACTTTGCCTTTTTCGAGAAGCCGATGACTTTCTGTGTAAAGCGAATTAATTCGCCCTCGTACTTGTCCAAGAATTGCGGTCTCTTGGGTATAGCCAAAGCTAAGATTTCGGATGAGGCGACGTTCCACTTGGTAGCACAATACTTCTGCTACCAAATCAGCAATATCCTCGGGGTTCTCAGTCAATCTAGATTTGTCAGAACCGAGATGTCGAAACATGTCAGATGCATACAGAACTAAAAGCCAGATATTTCTTACCGGTATTCCGCCCAAAAGTTGCTGGCTTAGAGCTGTAGGATTTGTATCTGGCGCATCTAGTGAAGCTGTATCCATCACAGTCCTGCCAGTAACTTGCTCTTAGCACTCTGAGAGCGATCAAGATCGTCAAACCAATACTCGTCCAGAAGTGGGCCAATTTCCGTTTGGACAACATTTCGATACCAGTCTAAAGCGTCTGTAATTTTTGCATTGAAGGCAGGAGTCACATAGCTATGACCTATTTTAAATTGCGCCCCCAGATTTCGATCATTCTCAATTTCGGCATTTAAAGAGATAAGGCGCTCTTCGATGTTCTGAAGCACCTCCATATCTATTCCTGATTTTTCGTGAACCCATTTTTTCCAGGGATCACCAAACGTGGGCTTAAGATCGATAAAAGCAAAACGCCTACGAAGAGCCAAATCGACTAGAGCGAGGGACCTGTCTGCCACATTCATTGTGCCGATGACATAGAGGTTATCAGGAACGAAAACACGTTCGGAATCACTTCGACGATAACTTAGCTCAAGAGCTTCTGCCGGTGTTCTTTTGTCAGCTTCAAGAAGGGTTAGCATTTCACCAAAAATTTGTGCAGGGTTACCCCTGTTGATTTCTTCAATGACGACAACATGCTTATTGCCTGCATCCTTTTTAGCCTGATTGATCGTCTCTAAAAACGGGCCATCCACAAGGTCTAATTTCCCTTCCCCAGCGGGCCTCCAGCCACGAACAAAATCTTCGTAAGAAAGGTTGGGGTGAAATTGAACTGCACGAATTTTGTTATCGCTTTTGTGACCGATAAGGGCGAAGGCTAACTTTTTGGCCAGCCAGGTTTTTCCCGTTCCCGGAGGGCCTTGTAGAATCAAATTTTTCTTGTTTCTTAAGCGTTCCAAAATTGCGGCTAAGTTATCTTTTTCTAGAAAGCAGCCATCTTTGATAATGTCATCCAATGTATAGGGCTCGATAGGAGCGACCGCTGGCTCTGATTCATCCTCTGTTTCATGTTCCAAGTCAGGGTCAGTTGCATTGGGGTGCGCGGAAGTGCCTGTGTCTTTGTATAGCCATGCAGCGAGAGAGAGTTCTGGAAACGAGTGAACAGGATACGCATCTTCCAGAAAGCGCAGCTCAAGTTCGTCTAGAATTGCCAAGTAGTCTTTTCCTGAGCACCTACGCTTCGGGCCGTTTTTACCAATTTCGATTCCGAGCTTTTTCTCAATATATAGCTGTGATTGACCATCAAGCGTGGGGAAATTCCATGGGCGTACCCAATAAAGGCCCATCGATAAATTCCAGCCAACGCCGTATTGTTGAGAAACAATGCCATAGCCCGAAAGGAATTCATCTCTGGCATCAGCGTCATCTTTATCCGCGAAATTTAGGGCTTTTTCAAAAAAGTCCCAAAGCCTCTCGATGTCGCCGTCTTCTCTCCTGTCTTCAAAACCGAAAAACCAGGACTTTTGATTGTTCAGGATTGGTATCCCTTCAAATGAGTCCGGAACTGGTTCTTTAACGTCCAAAAAGTCAGCTAGTTCTTTTGCGATGGCTTTTCTATTTTCATCAGTAATTCCCCTGTTGAATGTTCCCATGGTGGTAAAGGGACAAATGTCTGTTTGACCTTTATCCTTGATGTAGGACAGGTCTAGTTTTTCGGCCAATTCGTTGATGAATTTAATAAGGCCTCTTCGGTCGTCTTTGTGTTTTAAAAGCGCTTGACCGATCGCTTCATAAAACTTGGTCCAGTGGAAACGTTTTGTTTCTACTGGCGTATCACCAAATCTTTCTTGCCAGAATGGTGCATTTCTAAAGCGGTCTAATTCCTGAGGTATATCATTGAACGTAAAATCAATGAGGCCTTTTGCCTCCCACCGATCAGGGGTTAAACGCCAAATCGTGCTTCTGTTTGTATAAAAATACCATTCCCGTGGTGTTTCATATTTAGGCGACCAGTCCACATCAACGGTTTGGCCATCACCATGGTTTTTGGTGATGACACCGATGACTTTGATACCCATTGCAGAAACGGATTGGCCTCCATTATCGAATGGCAGGTTGTGCTTGCGTGTGTACGACGATTTAATAGCAATGAGGTCGCCAGTTTTCATTGAGCGCACCACATCAAGATATTTATTGTCATAACCGTTTTGCCAGATCCCTTCCTCTATGAAGCTGTCTGTTTGATCTTCGGCTGCCTTGCCCCACGAAGCTCCCACGAACCAATATGATTTTGGGTTTGTGCTTGCCATTTTTGCTTTGGCAAGGATTGCATCTGTAATAACCCCTGCTAGTGGCAATTCGCTTTTGTCCATAATTGCTCTGATTTTAAGCTTGAGCTCAGCTTGGATGTCACTTTTTAAATGCCAATCAGTGTACGACTGGATCTTGTCAACGACTTGAGCAACATCGTTTGTGACCGTGGCCAAATGGGATGCCTCTAGCTCCACCTTTTGTGAAGCTGCCTGTTCTAAAATGATTTTTCTTATATCTTCGGTCTTCATGACGGATTTCCAGTGTCAGCATACATTCAAGAATTTGGGCTATCGGGTCCAGGAGTTGGAGAGCGTTTCGGCTTGCTTTAAGACCAGCTCAACAGCTTCGGCTGCTTTGTCAGGCGGGTACTTCCACCTCTGAAGAGTCCGTCGGACAAGTATCTTGAGCTTTGCCCGGACACTGTCACGAACCTGCCAGTCTACGGTTGTTGATTTCCTGAGTTTCTCAGTGATTTCAACGGCGATTTTTTTAAGGATTTCATCACCGAGCTCGCGTACTGCACTCTCATTGTTGGCTAAGGCATCGTAGAATGCGACTTCATCAGGATTAAGGCCGAGTTCTGCTTCTCGAGCCATCTCCTCCTGAAACTCTTTCGCCATTTGAATAAGTTCTTCGATCACTTGCGCCGTCTCAATGGCACGGTTGTGATATTTTCGAAGAGTTTCTTGCAGGCGGTCGGCAAACTTCTTTTCTTGCACGACATTGTTTCTGGTTTTTGCCTTGATGTCGTCTTTGAGAAGTTTCTCCAATAGTTCGACGGCAAGGTTTTTGTGGGGCATCTGCCGCACGTCTTCCAGAAACTCTTCAGACAAAAGGCCGATATTCGGTTTGTCTAGACCGCAGAGTGCAAAAACGTCAGCTACGCCCTCAGCAACAACAGCATTATCCAGAATTTGCTTTAATGCAGAATTCTTCTCTTCTTCAGTGCGCTTCTTGTCAACCGTTGTGAATTTGCTGATTGCAGCTTTGATGGCGCTATAAAAAGCGATTTCTTTTCTGAGATCTTTTGCTTCATCCAGTGTGCTGCTGAGTGAGTAAGCCTTGTTTGTTGCTAGTACTAAATCTAGGAAGCGCTTTTTGCCGTCCTCTATCCCAAGAAGGTAGTTCGCGGCAGGCACCAGAAGTTTATGCGCATCCGTTTCAAAAGCAGACAAATCAAGACCGGGAGCCTGAGGTGTTTTGGCAAACATCCCTCTGATAGCATCCAGCTTTTCCAATAATATGGCGAAGGCTTCCGCCGCGTTTAGGGTCGGTTGACCTTTTCCCTTGGCATCGGTGTAGGTTTTTAGAGCCTGCTTGAGTTCGTTGGCAATGCCGATATAGTCGACGACAAGGCCGCCCGGTTTATTCTTGAAGACACGGTTCACCCGAGCGATCGCCTGCATCAAGTTATGCCCCTTCATGGGCTTGTCGACATACATTGTATGGCAGCATGGGGCATCAAAACCAGTTAGCCACATATCGCGGACGATCACGATTTTGAGCGGATCGTCTAGGTCCTTGAAACGTCTCTCAAGGCGTTTCTTGGTTTTCTTGTTGTAGATGTGTGGCTGCAGTAGTGCCTTGTCCGATGCCGATCCGGTCATCACGATTTTTATCGCGCCCTTTTCTGGATCGTCATCATGCCAATCTGGGCGAAGGTCAATAATTTCATTATAAAGATGAGCACAGATGTCACGGCTCATGGCGACAATCATTGCCTTACCGTCCATAGTGGCATTACGAGATTCAAAATGCTGCACAATATCGGTGGCAATTTCTTTGAGGCGAGGGGTTGAGCCTACCAGCTTTTCAAGGCGGCTCCATTCACCTTTGGTTTTTTCCCTGTTCCCGACATCTTCGTCATCTTCAATTACTTCGTCGACCTGATCGGACAGTGCCGCTATATCATCTCGGTTAAGGTCAAGTTTTGCCAGTCGAGACTCATAGTAAATTGGCACTGTCGCACCGTCGTCAACGGCATCTTGAATGTCGTAGATGGAGACGTAGTCACCAAAGACGGATCGGGTGTCTTTGTCTTCTTGCGAAATGGGGGTGCCGGTAAAGCCAATGAATGATGCATTTGGTATGGCATCACGCATATGCTTGGCATATCCGAATTTATAGCTTCCATCTTTGGTGAGGACAGCTTTAAGGCCATATTGGCTTCGGTGGGCTTCATCCGATATTACCACAATGTTGTGGCGGTCATTTAGAATGGGGTGAGTGTTCTCGTCATCCAGAACCGCAAATTTCTGAACTGTTGTAAAGATAATGCCACCGGAGCTTCGTTCACTTAGTAGGTCACGCAGTGTATCCCGATCGTCAGCCTGAACCGGTGTTTGCTTCAAAAGCTCTTGGGCGTTGCTGAAGGTCGCAAAAAGCTGGCCGTCCAGGTCGTTTCGGTCGGTCACAATGATAAGCGTTGGGTTGTTCATCGCAGGTTGCTGTAGGAGTTTCCCTGCGTAACAACACATGGAAATGCTTTTGCCAGACCCTTGCGTGTGCCAAACAACACCAGCCTTTTTATTTCCCCCTTCATGAGATGCTTCAATGGTTGCGGCGACAGCTTCGCGCACGGCATGGAATTGGTGGTAACCAGCTATTTTCTTTATGATTTTCTCGCCGTCTGTCTCAAATAGAATGAAGAAACGGACATAGTCTAGAAACAATTCACGATCGAAGAAGCCCCTTACCATTGTTTCCAATTGCCATTCCAGTAAGGGCTTGTCGTCTTCATCTTTAATCGTGCGCCACGGCATGAAGCGTTCTTGGTTGGCTGTCAGGGAGCCTACACGAGCTGTGTAGCCGTCGCTGATGATCAAAGCTTCATTAAAGATAAAGAGGTCAGAGATTTCTTCTTTGTAGGTCTGTATCTGATTGAAGGCATCCCAGATATCGGCGTTTTCGTCTGAGGGGCTTTTTAATTCCAAAACGGCGATGGGCAGGCCATTAATAAAGCAAACAATATCCGGCCTGCGCGGCTGTTTGGTGCCGCTTACGGTAAATTGGTTGATGGCTTGAAAACGATTTGCAGCGATATTTTCAAAATCAATGAGAAACGCATGGTCGTGGACGGGTTTGTCCCCGTCTTTAAAATCAACCGGAATGCCGCTTAGCAGAAGGCGGTGGAAGGCTCGGTTATTTGTAATGAGATCAAGGCTTTCTGCGTGGCGAAGCTTCGCAAGTACCTGCTCTAAGCAGATAGAGATGGCTTCGCTCGGGATATGTTTGTTAATTGCCGGGAAAACAGCGGTGAGCTGGTCCGTCAGCAGAACATCAGAATAATTGCCGCGTGCCGGATTGGCTCCATCAGGCGCGATGTCAGGGCCGTGAACGACTTCCCAGCCAGTTTCCTTGAACCAATCAAGGCAGAGGTTTTCTAGTTGTTCTTCATTCATTGTTCACCTCTTAATTCTGCCTGCTCAGTGCGGACCTCGTTCGAAATCAATTCGTTGCAATGAAGGGAAGAACCGGTCAGGTCGGGATATAAATTTGCAAAATGCAGGTTCATTCTGCGTAGCGCCATTAAACAATCTTGACGCTCATCTTTCGTTTCAATTGGGATATGAAGTTTGAAAATGTAATCTTTAAGGACGAGAGGGTCGTCCACATCGACTTCGTTTTCAGCCAGAGTGTTAATGATTGTGGTTTCGAGGCTTGTTTCACCGCTGGGGGACAGGGTGAATAAGCCATCTTGACTGATTAAACGGTCATGATCGCTGCTCAGTGGATTAACAAAGAGGTCATGAGGAAAAAACGTTTCAAGGTTGCTTTTGTTCAAGCCGAATATGGCACGGCTATAGTTCTTTGGCTTCTCATGCTTTGGATCTTCCTCGTGCATGGCGAAAAACATGGCGACAAACGGGGAGTGAGACCAATCGAGAAGGGGTGTCCACAGGCCATAATGTTGACCCAGGGCCCATATGTCATCGGCACTACCCATCTGAGAGACGGGAATTTTAGTTCTGCCGCGAATAGAGTATTTGAAATTCTCTAAATGGCGTTCGGCCCAGTCTTCTTGGTAGGTCCCCGCTTCTGTCATGCGGGCGATACTAGGTGTTAAGCCCCAAGATGCATTCCTTTGTCCGCGAAACAGCATTTCGCATGATGAGGACGCAATCTTTCCTGCGTTTGTAAGTTGCAGAAATTCTTCCCAATTCTTCAAACGGGCCACAGGGATGTTGCCATCCACTTTATCGCCGTGGATGACGAAATCGGGCCACTTAGGAGATTTCAGGAAGGGTTTCCGTCTAGTCATCAGCAAGCCCCTCCAAATCGATTTCTCCCGACAGGAGCTTGGGTAAAAGCGTGTCCCGGAGCGATTTTAGCGTTTCCTGCTCGACCAAATTGCTTTCAATGTTGTCAAGGTATGGAGCGGTCACGCTGCAGAATAGAGCTTGGATCTCTTCAGAAGGAACACAATACTTCAGTTTTTCCATATCTTTGCGAGTTACATGACCTAGGCCAGTGGTCTGCTTGTTTTTCGCTATCGCAATGAAAACAGGCTTTAGATGTTTAAGAAGCCAAAATGTGGAGTTCCGTTGGGCAGGCTCAGAGTTGACCACTTTGAAAATGTGCTGATTCAGCCAAGCTTCACCGCCAACCCAAATAAAGGTGTCAATTGAAGTCTCTGGACTGCCCGACCAGGAAAATAATATATCTCCGGTGTCGAGTTTGAATTTGTCTCCAAGGTCTGTGTTCGTAAATTTTGTATTTCCGGTAATTCCACTTTTAAGTTCCGCAATTTTGATCACGGGCTTTGCATCAGGATCAGAAGAAAAATGCATATTTTTATATGCGGCACCGTTAATGAATTCAGCAGAATTGATCACAGCTTCAGTTGTCCAACCCTCGGGGATCGGGCCAAGTTCACTGTCTGCCAAAGCTGCTGGAAAGAGTGCGGCAGTAGCTTGGAGCTTAGCATAAGCTTCTGGTTGGTCAGCTGCCATCGCATCTAATGCGGCGCTGTCTTTGCCAGAAATGGCTGTCATCGCGGCGCGTTCGGCTTCGTCTTCTGTGCCGCCTGCTTCGAGAACTTTAATTTTTGCCTTGGTTGGCTCAAAATCCACAAACCAGCTTTTGAAAATCGCTTGCGCCATTTCCTCCAGCGTTCTGTTGATCTGGTTGTTGATTTCGATTTTGTCGTCGAGCGCCTTTAAGTGGTCGCCAATTTTTCTTTGAACATTTGGGCTAGGTATATAGGCTCTGTATTGTGTGATTGCAGTTTTATCACCGCGTGGCATTTTAGCGCCTTTTGATGTCTGATCTGTGTAATCGACAAAGTGCTTGTTGCTCAGCAGGTAATATAAAAATGTAGGCAATACATTTTTTTTATCTTTGGATCGAAAAATTAAAACATCTGGTGAAGCGCCGCCTTCAAAGCTTGCATGCCACACTTTGCGAAAGTATGTGCGAATGTTTGAAAATAATGTGTCGCCAACTTGGAAGTGATTAAATTTTGAAGCGGCCGGTAATTTAGACGCCTTTTCGACTCCTCCACGATCCACGATCATATTGTCGGTGGAAATATAAGTATTTTCATCTACCTCATCGGCGGAAATTTTATCGCTGATTAGGTCAATAATATTGCCTAATTCATGCGTTGTGTTGAAATCAAAGTCAGCAGTCATAACCCAACCCCGCCAAGTTAGATTTGATCTCATTCTCCAACGCTTCGGCTGTTTCAAACTGGGATGAAAGTTCAGCCGATAGACGGGTCATCTTTTCTGTAAACGGTTCTGTATCTTCTTCACCGTCAACGGCACCGACGTAACGACCGGGTGTAAGCACAAAGTCGTGCTTGTCCATGTCTGCTAATTCGGCAGAGAAACAAAAGCCTTTTTCATCCGCATAATCAGTGCCTGTTTTCCAAGCATGGAAGGTCCCAGCAATCTTTGCGATGTCTTTATTCGTAAAATCACGCAGCACCCGGTCTTTCATGAAGCCGATATTTCGAGCGTCGATGAAGAGTGTTTTGCCGCTGCGATCTCGTTTTCCATTGCCGCCCTTTTTGTTTTTGGTTAGGAACCAGATACAGGCTGGAATTTGTGTGTTAGTGAAGAGTTGGCCTGGCAAAGCAACCATACATTCTACGAGATCGTTTTGGATGAGAGCCTTACGAATAACGCCTTCGTTGTTGGTGTTGCTGCTCATAGACCCATTTGCGAGTAAGAGTGCCATAGAGCCATTGTTGTTCAGATGATGCAGCATATGAAGAATCCACGCGAAATTTGCATTGCCTGCAGGCGGTGTTTCATACCCTTTCCAGCGCACATCATCTTCAAGGCTGGCATGCCACCAGTCTTTGATGTTGAAAGGCGGGTTGGCCATCACAAAGTCGGCGCGAAGATCTGGATGCTGATCATCTAAAAAGCTATCAGCGTTTTTCTTGCCGAAATTAAAATCGATCCCGCGAATAGCCATGTTCATGGCAGCCAATTTCCAGGTGGTTGGATTGCTTTCCTGACCGTAAACCGAGATATGTTT
The DNA here is from genome assembly GCF_050058155.1 of Terasakiella sp. 4MB5A. Lineage (GTDB taxonomy): Bacteria > Pseudomonadota > Alphaproteobacteria > Rhodospirillales > Terasakiellaceae > Terasakiella > Terasakiella halodenitrificans. Next base: position 675,068 of record NZ_CP188815.1, read on the forward strand.
CTTCTGCTCCTGAGCGTTGTAATGCTTTTCCGCAGCATGGGCTTCGATGAATTTATCATTCGAGACGAAGAAGCCCCCCGCACCCATGGCAGGGTCGTAGACGCGGCCTTTATATGGCTCGAGCATTTCTACAATCAGGGTAACAACGCTTTTCGGTGTGTAATACTGCCCACCCTGTTTTCCTTCCGCGAGGGCGAATTGCCCGAGGAAATATTCGTAGACGTGACCGAGAATGTCTTTGCTGTGCAGGTCCAGCTTTTCCCCTTCAAATTCCGGATTGCTGAAGCTGGTATCCGAGAATTTGTTGATGAGCTCTGTAAGGTTATGGTTATCCACCTGATATTGACTAATGCGTGGAAGGACATTTTTTAGTTTTGGGTTGGCTGGCTTATCGCCAATCTTATAAGTCTCAATGGCTTCAAGCGCATTGTCGATCAGCTTTGAAATAGACGTTAGCTTGATGTCTTTGCCGCTCTCGTCTTGTCCGATAACGGAACCAATGGGCTGGGCAGCCGTTGTTTTCAGGAAGTCCCAGCGTGATTGTTTGGGCACCCAAAAAACATTCTTTTCCTGATAATACTCGTGAAGTTCCAACTCGGCGCTGACGGCTTCTTCGTATTCTTCGTCGCTGCCATAATCGTCACGCGGCATGAAGTAGATGTTGTCGTCGCTGTCATCTTCCGTGAATAATTTGCGAAGCTCATTGCGGCGTTCTTCGAATGCATCAGATACATACTTTAAGAAGATGAGCCCTAGCACCACATGTTTGTAGTTGGCGGCATCCAGGTTGTTGCGCAAACGATCGGCAGCTTTCCACAGTTTGTCGTCGAGCTCTTTTAAGAATTTTTGTTCTGCTGATTTCATCTTTTTCTCTCATTCACGCATTGCTGACGTCAGTCAGGAACTGTTGGTTGTGATGGCTGGTATACCCTGGTGCAATCGCAAGGTTTTCAACGCCGTAAAGGGTTGGGGTGTTCTTCAGCCACAGATGATACTCTGGACCGGCTAGTTTATGGTCTTCGGTGCAGTCCACATTCCACTTACGGAGAAGGTAGCCAGCAACGGCGGCTCGAACCTCTACATTGAGCAGGTTGTCAGACATGCCATATTCAAGGCTAATGGCTTCCGGGTGTTTAAGGGCAGGATGCGGAACGATATGCATCTCAACAATTCGGTTCCACTGTTTGTCCGCGTCTTTTATTTCATGAGGCAATATCAATACGTTCTTTGCAAGTTTAACGCTGGCGATCCTGTTAATTACAAAATCAGAAAAGCGCTCTCTTGCACGGTCAAACCCACGCACATGCCAGCGAAGACCATTATCGACCAGTGCGAAAGGGACTATCTCGCGTTTTGAATTGCCGCTTGATATGGATAGGTAGGTGATTTCAAGGGGAACCTTGTTGTGGATTGCCCTAGTGATGGCAGCCAGAATATCAATATTGGGAAAATTCAGCTCTGTTGGAGCTTCGGCGGGAACCAGTGAGCATTCCGGGCTGACAAAATCATCCCCATAGCCATGAAGAAGGGCTGCAAGTGTCTGGCTCCCCGAATATTCGAAAAGGGGTCTGAAACCGTCACGCTGGATATAGGTTTTTACTTTTGTGTCATATTCGATGTTTTTAGGGGTTAAGTCTTTGTATTGGGAAAGGTCGCGTGAGGCTGCGGCTTCCTTGATCCCGAATCGCTCGACCAAATCAGATCTATTAACTGAGCCTAGGAAATAGAGTTTGAAGTCGATATGAAACAGTCGCTCCTGCTGTGCTTGGCTGATTTCGGCCAGTTTTGCTTGGATGTCATCCCCTGCAGACATTTTTCTCCCCAGTTTTATAGCGTGCCAGTTGCGGCTATAAAGTAGCGTATAGGGATATATGGTATTTATATATGTGTCAATATGATAACCACTAAGGGTGTTGGTGTCCGATGTTTTTACCCTTGCTCTTTTCTGAAAGGGACGTGCCAATTTGGCGGCAGACTGGCACGTCCCTAACTCGCAAAGCTGATTGCCTATCAATCAACCTTTCGACCAGCAATAAGGTGCTAGTCTTGGTGGGCCCAGAGCGGGATCGCCGCCATCCCCACCTCCGTCCTTGATCCGCCCCTCACGACGGCGTCTCCGACGGTCCCCGCGCTTATCGGGTCCGGGTCCCCTTGGATGCGTCACTCGCGCTCAAGGTCACGGGTGTCAGCGCCAACTGCATCCATTACTGATCGAAGCTCGCCGAACATTGAGCCATGATGGCGATCCAGATAGTCGGCGATGGTTTCATTTTTCAGAAGTTTTGATAGGTAACCTTTGGCGACGACCAATGTAAACATTGTGTCTCCAAGCGTGTCTTCGACATTTCGGTATTCTTGTTGCAGGCGTTCCATTTCCCGCTCCATCCGTGCAATATCCTCAGGCGAAACGCCTTTGAGCATGTTTTTCTTTTCTGGTTTCACGAGCTTGTCCGGGGGCATTCCGGCCAAAAGAACCTTGGCATAAGTGACGGTGTATCGGTTTGCGGACATCATCATTTCGCAAGCCTCGATCTGGGCCATTGGCTTCATCTTTCGGAGAATGCCGAACACCTGTACACTCACCATTTTTTCCTTCAGAAGTTCGACGGCCTCTGGCGCAATGTTTCGGAGCATGTTTTGGCGCTCACGAATGCGCTTTACGTCCACGTCCAAAGCTTCCGCGATTCTTTCTTGAGAAACGCCACGTTCAATCGCTTTGACGATCATATTGTGCTCCTGCACAGCACTAAGGCGGTTCACACGCCGATTGTATGTAAAGCTCTCATCGTCCGTTGAGACCAGGCAGATGGCTTCTGTTTCTCCAAGCTGCTTCAGGGCTTCTAAGCGGAGGTGCCCATCCAGCAGGATATAGTTTTTATTCTTTCCGGATCCTGAGTCAGGAAAAACCGCCAACGGTTCAATGATCCCCACGTCTTTAACAGAAGCCAGGATAGTTCGATATTTGCGTGTCCGGTGAAGCCCCTGTGAGAGAGGCCTAGTTGGTGCGATACGGTCAAGAGGGACCTGGATCGTGTCATCCAGAAATCCCTTGGTGATGGTGGTCATGGATGCAACCTCTCTGCAAGAGGTTGCGGCATGTCGCTGTATCCTTCCGCTCGAAGGAGCGTTCGAAAATGCTCATCCGCCAAGAGACGACGTAGTGCCGAGATCAGAAACAAAAGGCGCTGCTCGTTAACGTCAGCCTTCTTGATCAACAGTTTCTGGCGGTTGACTTCATCTTGATAGGTTTGAACCAGCTTGCGGGTTGAAAAGGGCTTGTCTGTTCTTCTTGAATGGGTGCGATAGCGTTTACCCATGAAGCGACGGCGCTCGATTATGCGACGCACTTTGATGAGCTGATCTCCACGCAAGGCCCCGCTTTCATATGCTTCGGTCAGGCCTTTCTGTAATTCGTTTTCGCTGCTGCGCGAAATTTCAACGGCCATGCTAAGCGGGATTACGTTCTTTTCTACTGCAGCAATGAGCCGTTCTTCTCCTTCTTTCAGTAGGTGAGAGATGCCACGAACGTAAGTCACGTCCAAGTCTGTTTTCTTGGCGATTTCCCGGGCGTTATAGCCACGTTCCTCAAGATCCTTTATCCCATGGAGAAGATCCATATTGGTGTGTTGGCGACGAGCTATGTTTTCAATCAGGCTCATCAGGTAGCAGTCTTGCTCTGACGCCTTGATGACCATTGCAGGAATTTCCGTCTCGCCGAGTGCCTGGTATGCCTCAACGCGGCCCTGTCCGCATACCAAGTCATACCCATTCCGTGATGGGGTGACGGTAATAGGCCTTTTCAGTCCAATCGAAGCGATATTATCGACGATACCTGCGAAGACTTTCTTATTTCGCACACGCGGATTGATCACCCTTATTTGGTCAATCGGGATCATTTGAATAGAGGGTGAAACCGGTTGGCTTTGCATTATGCGACCTCCTTCAAATTGACACGGCGAGCGAGGCGATAAAGGTAGTCCAAGCTGTCAAACCGATAGATGTCGAGGTTTAGCCCGTTCTCCTCTGCAAGTCGTAGTTTTGGCAAAGCCATATCGATTGAAGGCAGAAGGTAATAATCAAGCGGCTGTTCGTTGCCATGGGCCATTCGAACGGCAATGGTGATGTCTGGTCTAAGCCCGGTGTCAAAGCGGATATTCCACCGGAGGGATCCCGCGTTTGTTTCTTGGCAGCGGCTTAGAACCAATGAAACGGTGAATTCTCTATTGATCCATAGGAGGCCAGTTTCAGGGTCTGTCTCGACTGTGCAGCCGAGGGCTTCAATGTTTTGTATGGTTGAGGCAACGATGTCCGGGTGCATTTCCCGGAGATGGCGATTGATTTCGATATATCGATAGTCTCGGTCTGGCTTATAGCCAATTTTGTGGTAGGCGCGGATGAGGCTGCCAAACCGATGTCGATAGGCCCCTGACGACGGCATTCCTTCTGTTTCGTCGATAATGATGCCGGATAGAGCGCCATGTTTTTGTAGCAGCGTTGATAGGTGTTCAAGCATTTCGTCATCAGAAAAGCGGCGGTTTCGCTCTTCGATGATTGCTTGTGCCGCTTGGAAAATTTCTGGATCGACAATTCCTTCAAATGCACCTTCGTTTCGAACCCACATCTCTGGGGGGTTGTCGACACGTTTATTTTTAAGCTTGCAAGAGGATCGGTTGTAGAGGTTGTTGCCGATGTATTTTTCGTTGGTCAGTAGTTGATGAACGGAGGCTCGGGTCCAAGGCCTGTTCAGATCCGTAAAGATACCCTGTTCATTTAGTCGCGCGGCTATCTGGGCCTCATTTTGGCCGTCTTCAACGAAAGCCCGATACATCCAGCTTACGGTTTCAACTTCTTCGTCAGGGCCGGGGATTAGAATGACACGATCTGTCTGAAGGCTTTTTCGGTCGCCACGGTTTAGAATGCCTTTAGGGGAGCCCGTTTCGTCAACCATCATTCGGCGGAGGCCATAACCGGCGGGGCCACCTTGTCGATAACCTAGTTCGATCAGACGGCACTGACCGGCAAAGACCTTGACGGAGAGCTCTCGACTGTACTCGCCAGCCATAGCTCTTTTCACCGTTTTCACGATGGTGGAGCTGATGCTTCCGTCATTCTCAAATTGCTCGGCGCAGTATTCGACGCGGATGCCTGCTCGTTTGCACAGGTACTCGTAGAAAGCGCTTTCGTCAGAGTCCTGGAAACGTCCCCAGCGACTGACGTCGTAAACCAGAATAACTGAAAAATCAGCTTGTCCCGCTTCTACATCGTTGATGAGTCGCTGCAAGCCATCTCGCCCATCTATGTTAAGGCCGCTACGTCCTTCGTCGGCATAGGTTTTGATAATCTGGTAGCCCTTGCGGGCGGCATATTGGTGAATCGTGTCACCTTGGTTTTCCGTAGAGTATTTTTGGTGCTCTGTGGACATCCGAACGTATTCAGCCGCCCGGATGAGCGTCGCGTTATTTTCGGGAGATTTATCCGGGGCTGAATCCTGTTTTTCTGTCACCAAGGCAATCCTTCTTTTGTGCCGTTACACCGACATTTGCATGTAGGCGAGTTCGGCCTTCTTCGAGACTGCATGGAACCCTACGTGCCCTATGGGAAGTCACGAGACTCTAAAAAATCAACAGAATGTACCGTATTTGTCAATCATTAAATATACAAAATGTTGGAAAAAGTAGAGGGTGAGGTGTCTGTCAACTCCCGGTAAATACGCATTTTTTATGGGATGAAAGGGGGGTGATTCTAATCTAAGGTACACAAAATGTTGTTGTTAAGGTGGTTGAAATGTTGGATTATGAAGTATGGACAATAGAATTAGTGAACTTCGTAAGGCAAAAGGGCTGACCATAAAAAGGCTGGCCGAGCTTGTCGGGACGAGCAATCAACAAATCAGCCACTTGGAGAAGGGGCATCGCCGACTAACACTCGAGTGGATGGAGCGAATCGCGGAAGCCTTGGAATGCCACCCATCTGACTTGTTAAATGGTGGAACGCGCCTCGAAAACGATCGAGAACGAGCGATGATTGAGCTGTTCCGTGGCCTTTCAGAGGAGCAGCAGGAAGCATTTTTACAAGCGACTGCTGCGTTGGCGAAACCGATAGAGAAAGAAGAAAAGAAGGTCAAAGCCGGTTAAATAGGAATGGCCGCACCGGTATTGGCTGCGGCCTTTGACTTAGTTCAGATGCTTCCGCTATTCAGGCTGTCAAAAATGTTGGAAGAAACAGAGCTGGCGGCTGCCTTGACGGGATCTGCTGCTAGATGTGCATACCGGGCAGTTGTTTGAACCTGGGTGTGTCCGAGAAGCTTACCAATCATGGGCAGGCTCATTCCTTGTGCAACGGCGTTGGAGGCAAATGAATGTCGCAGATCATGGATGCGAACATCTTCAATGCCAGCACGCTTGCGGATCCGTTGCCAGAATTTCTGGATTTCTTTGCGGTTGGTTCCCGGGATTTTGCCACAGATAACCCATGGGTTCTTTGGCTGCCGTTTGAGATTTTTCAGGAGATCAAGGGCAGGGGGGCCGAGATGGACAACCCGTGCGCCAGTCTTTGAGTCTGATAGCCGTAGGCAGCTGTTGGCGAAATCAACCTCTGCCCATTTGAGTGACATGATTTCGTTGAGACGGCAGCCGGTGAAAATGAGGAGGCGGATAGCAGATATAGCGTAGATATCATCAACACCCATTTCCTCAGCTTCGTTCAGCACTGAGCCGAGGTCGCTTAGCTCCTTCTGGCTGAGGTAGCGTTCCCGTTTTTCTTCAGGGTATTTTTTGATGTGTAGCCGTGGATTGGAGCCGTCAGGGCGCATTCCCCACATCTCTGCCATCGAAAACATTTTGGAGATGACCTCAAGGTTCCGATTTGCCTGGTATGGGATGTGGCGTAAATCGTGATGGAATTTGGCGACGTCGGCCCGTGTCACATCAGCGACCTTCAATCGTCCAAGGGCAGGCAATATGAAGCGGCGGAGGTTGCGTCGGTATTCTGTGGCGGTGCCTTGCTTGAGGCGGACAGAAATATGTTCTTGATCGAACCGCTCTGCCAGCTCTTTCACCGTGCAGGCTTTTCGGGCTCGGGAACGTTCACCAGCAGGATCTTCTCCGTCCTTGACGGCAGCTAAAACCTTGAATGCCATTCGGCGGGCTTTTTCGGGAGTGAGGACACCATGGGCCCCAAGGCTCATGCGTCTGTATCGATTGCCGATCCGGTATTGAACGATATAGGAACGACGGCCACTTGGTAAAATGCGAACGGCAAACCCGGCAAGATCGTCATCGCAGATGATATAGTCTTTGTCTTGCGGCTTGGCAGCCTCGACAAGGCGTTTGGTGATTTTAGGCATAGGGCACCTCTTTGCGGCTGATTAACTCTCGGTGATTGCTGCGCCGTTCTTAATCCCTGGAATCATAGTGGAATCATGAGGGCTGGTTTCGGCGAGCAACCGATCGAATGACAGCGTAAAGCGATGTCTGAATTAGTCCAGTAATATCAATTGGTTATAGTGTTTCTGCGAAATCTTTAGAAATGGCCATATCACGGCTCATAATCTGAGAGCAGTAGAACGAAATCCTGCGCATCATCCTGCTATCAGAGCGAAAACGTGAGTAGTTCGGATATACAGGTTTGTTTTCGCTGTGTCCCGCAGGTTTCTGGCCTTTTTCGCACCTCTTTGAGTTCTCTTGATTCCAGAAGGGAGGCTGGAATCGGGAAAGCTAAGGCCTGTTGGGAGGGGCGGGTGTGCCGATCCTCAGGTTATTGGGTGCAGGGTTTTAAATGTGCAGAAATTGTGGGGATGACATTTTTAGGATTTTTTTTGCCATCAGTGCTGCCGACAAAAAGGAACATTAGTGCGATTGATTTTGAGGTCGCTGCTTTGTGCAGCAAAAATCTGAAAATGGAGAGTGAAATGACTTCGAAATCCTCGCCCAAAGGGCAAATGACAAAGGCGGCAGCAGCTCGAATTCAAAGTGCCACGGCAAAAGCCAATGGCGGACAAGTTGCCAAAGGTAGTTTCTCAAGTCGAGCAACATCGGCGGCAGCACGAAAAGGCAAATAGAAGCATTGGGGCGAAAGTATGTGCTTTCGCCCTTATCTTTTAGTTTCAGGGTTCCAAATAATGTATTATTCAAAGAATAAAGATATCGCGGAAATTGTAAGGAAACATTTGCGAAATGGATGGTGTTTCCGACGCGGTAAAAAGCACGGGAGGCTAGTAGCACCGGGTGGCCGGTTTGTGATTGTTCCCACAACGCCAAGTGATGGGCGTGCAATATTTAATTTCATGGGGGAGTTACGCCGTTGCTATGAATAAGAAGGAAATTAAGACGAAACCACCATATCCAACGCTAGGTGAAATTATTCAATTGCTAGCAACGGCATTTGGCACCAAGTCGGCTAATGCAGAAATAAGGAAAAAACTCGATCGATTGGCCAGGGAAGGCGATTTTGATTGGAGCCTCCCATCACAAATCGTCGATGAATTGTTATTGAAACCGCTTGGCGAATTTGACACGGATTATTCTGAATTTGTCGGTGATTTTGTAAATTTCATATTGAAAGAGCACGTAAACCTTATATCGCGAGTTTCACTTGATGCCATGTCGCGACGAGATGCGACGCCTTTGCTTTTTGAAACAATAGGCGTGCGACATGTCGCGGAATTTTTAATCGCGTTAAAAGAGCAATTCGGTGGGCCTGATCTTGGTGATTTTCTCGGTCAAGAAGTGAGTCCACTCAACGTTGTATTTCAATGGTGTGAAGTGGCGCTGGAGCTTGATGTGGCAAACCTGCTGTTTTCCGGCAATAAACAAAAACGAGACGATATTGCCCGTTGGCGTCGAGGAGAGACAGTCCCAGATTTTTTCGCTTCTATAAGGCCTATCCAGCGTTCGCTTATGGAATGTTGTCCAGGTCGGCAATCGGAAATATCTCTTTTCGGAAAATGGTTGATTACTGCACGAACTCTGTCATGGCTTATGAGAGAGGTAGAAAAGGTAGGGTTGGGTTCCCTAATTGGGCCAGTCCGTCAAGACATTCTGTTGAATTGCCCAGTGCGGGATATTGGGATGGAGTTGTCGTCTGCTAATAGTGATGCGGGGAATCGTTTGAGGGAAGTGGCTGAATGTTGTGGGCCGCTTATGTTGGTCGGTTTGAGCAGGACAAAGGATAAGTCCTCTGAGGCGCAGTCAAATTCCCGTGGAGAAATAGATCGCCTTAAAGGTTTGATTAATAAGCACGATGCCGATGGCCTTACGGGTTACATATTGGATTGGTGTGAAGGCCGGTGGCATATTTTAGCGGGTGATCAAGTGAAGGCGCTTGCATTCTACGACAGGGCTGCAGATTTGGCATTGTATAGGGCAGGGGATAATCAAAAGCAAATTTTGGAAGAGGCTCTTTCTCTTGCGGCGCACCTTGGTAAGAAGACCGTAATTAAGAAACTCAAGCATCGTGCTTTGGCTATGGGGTTTTTCTCTGAATTATTTGCGAAATTTTCAGATCGTCCCGATGTTGTTTCAGATTGGGAAATTGACCAGCTTAGTCAGGCGTTTAATGTTTTATTCCCCATCCATGCTCGTTTCCCAGAGGCTCTCAAGAGAAAACAAAGAGTAACCCCTTTTCCGTTTCGAGCTTTCTATCAACCTGATTCCGATAAGAGGAAACCAGACTTATCAAACCCGGATCGGGTTATTGGTATTCCAATGGCTGATGGAACGAAAATGCGTCGTCCACAGTTAATATGGTTTGCCTCTGAAGACCGTGTGGATGATGTTCGTGAACTTCTCAAAGCAGGGGCCGATGTGAACATTTCTGATCACCAGGGTGGTTCAGCTTTGCTGCATGCATTGCAGTGTGCCGAGGATGGGCGGGGGCGACAGGTTCTTGATCTGTTACTAGACCAGAGCCATGATAAAGAAACCCTCAATCGGATGACCGAGAAAAAGCGTTTGTCTCCCCTGTACGTTGCGGTGCTTTTAGGGGATCCCACTGTGGTGGAAAAATTGCTGAGAATGGGAGCGGATCCCAATTTGCAAGCAAGTTATCCACCACAGACAGCTTTATATGTATGTATCGAACGTTTTGCGTTTTACCGACAGGGCTGGGGGGAGGAGCATTTCAGGCAGCGGATGGCTGAGCCTCAAAAGGAAGATGCGGAAATACACCGGCGATACTCGGGAGGATTAGCCGGTGCTATGGGTGATCGGATGTCGATAGAAAAATTTGGACCGGAGGGGGCAAACTTAATGGATGCCTTGATTAAGCATTTTGTTCAAAAGGCCTCAGATGTGCCTCGGGGTGTTTTTTTGCGGATTGCGGAATTACTGTTAACTTTTGGCGCGGACCCAAATCGAAAGCACTCATCTCCTGGTCCTGGGAGGACGCCTCTCATGTTGGCGGCTGAAAATGATGCGCTGGATGCTTTTCGCTTAATGACCGCTCATGCAGGTGATCCAAGCTTCAAGGATGATCAAGGACATGATTGTTTTGCACTGGCCTGTGGATTTGGAAGTCAGAATGTAATGTCGTATTTGAAGTGTGGTTCGTAGCTAAGGATTATCAAATTTATTCTGGCGGAATAAATTTAATCAATGGAATCACTATGGAATCATGTGGGCACGAAATGTTGAGTATTGCTGCGAAATCGTGAGGAATTGCCAAATCCCATAAGGTTCTGATATGTTGTGTTATATCGAAGATGTGCGAAAAGTAGAGCGCATCAGAGCATACTATATGTTGTGGCTCATAACCTGAAGGTCGTCAGTTCAAATCTGGCCCCCGCAACCAAAAACTAAAGGTCTCGCCCAACGGGCGGGGCCTTTTGTTTTTTGATACGTGGGTGGCATATGAGGAATGTAAGTAAACAGGGCTGAAACGCCCTGTTTACACCAGTTCGCCCGGATAATTCACAAACTGATTTACCATCTGCATTTCTCTTTCAAAATCACAAAAAATCATCTGCAAACGGGTGCAACCGATCCGGGCTGAGCGGTTTGCGTGAAGTAAATGTGGATATACACGCGCAAAAACAAGCTAAAATGGTTTGTGTTTGATTTTAAGTCAGCATAAAGCGTTCCGCTTTGACAGAACGCGCGGAGTTTTCCATTTTCGTGTTGCCTTGTTTTATCCGGGTGTCAGCCGTTTCCAGGCGGTGAAGAAGATGTTTTGGTAAGGATAGGCATCCGGGAAGCTCAATTTAATCCGGCGCACCGAGCGGATCACTTTGGCTCCAACCTTGAGCAATTTAAGCCGAATGGTGTTGGGCGCAGCCTTGGCCTGTTCAGTTTCCTTCAATGCTTTCAATCGAATGTGCGTCATCAGCGCATAGGCAAAGCCCTCCAGCAACAGGCGCAGGTAATTTGATCTGAACTTATGGGCGCTTGCACGCGAACCGAACAGGTCGAGTTGGCAATCTTTGATGCGGTTTTCCATATCGCCTCTGGGGCAGTAGATTTTTTCATAGAGCACACGCCCGACAATATCTTTGCCCGGTGTCTGTTTGTTGGCGATCATCTCTTTGCGCATCTGTTTAACCGCACGGATCACACGCGGGCTGTGCTCATCCAGAGAGGTCATGAGAAAGCGCACATGCTGTTCGCGTCCCTCCTGATCTTCGATCTTGGCAATGACATTGTAGGGGCGGCCCCAGGAACCGCTCTTGGGAATATGGGCAAACAAGCCAAAGTTCTTGAGGAAGGTACGTCCTTCTTTGACCCGCTGTTTTGATGTTTGCGATCTGGCCTCTGTGGCTTTGCGCAACAGATAGGAATTACGCGCCAGCCCAAAGATAAAATCCACAGCATTCGCCTTGCACCAGCGGATCAGAGGTTTGCGCACAAAACCGCTATCGCCACGCACCAGAATATCAACCTTTGGCCAGCGTTTTCGAATTTGCTTCACAATGCTGCTGATGGCCCGGCGTGCGCCTTTTGCCCCATCGCAATCCCCTTCGCGCAATTGTGCCCATAAGAGGTGTGGCCCGGCAAAAATATAGAGAGGCAGAAAACCACGTTGCTCATAATATCCGTTCCAGGCGGACATCTCCTGTCGCCCATGAACCTGAATATCAGTCGCATCAATATCAAGAATGATGTCATGGGGCGGCTGTTTGTGATGATCCAGAAACAGATCGCACAGTAGTTCCTGCATTTTGTAAAAACGCGGGGATAGCTTGTGATAGCGTTTGTTGCCTGTTGTTGTGCAACATTCCACCCGTCCCAAAGTGACGGATGAGGCCAGCTTGTCTCTTTCCTCATCAGCCATCAACCGCAAGGCAGGATCATGACACAAGGCATCATGGTCATTTAAATCCTCATAGCCAAGCACCAGACCTGTTACCCGCTGAGCCAGTAAATCAGACAATCCGTGACGAACATAACGCTCATCACGCTTATCCCAAAAACAATCTGCCAACCGAGAAAACAGGTTCATCCGCTTTGCTGCTTCACGTAACAAAACCACCCCGCCGTCCGACGTAATCTCCCCACCATCGAATGCCGCAACAACCTGCTTTTTGCCTTGACTGGAAAACAACATCGAAAAAACACCCTGTATTTTCTACATACAGTCTATTTTAACATAACTTACTGTTATAAATGAATTTATTAGGAGAAAGAAGAGAACTTGTGACGGATCCGGGATCTGGGATCACTCAGCCAAAATTGATCATTCATAGACAGGTCCTCCTGTCTGTAATGAATCACAACAACGATTAAGATGCTAGAAAATTAATAGGTCCTGAGCCTAGCCCGTATGTTTTTACTCAGTCTGGACCCAAAGCCGAAAGAAACCTTCAGTTTCTATTTAGCCTTCTTTTCCTTCTCAGCATTCAGTCTCAATGCTTTCAAAGCTTTGGTTTTATCAAGCGTTATTTTCTTTTGTGTTTCTTTGGATTTGATGAGGGTATTGTCCTTAACCTTTGGCGGCCGGCTGTCTTGAAATTTGCCCTGATCGCCGCGTTCAATGGCCGCGATCATTTTATCGTCTGCGGTGTTTGGTCGGGTTGATCCTGATCCCATAATTATTCCTCCTCTTAAAAAAATAATTCATCATCTTTATCTGACAGAGAAATGTCGATCTCGCCAACATCTGCCCGTTTTAAATAAGGTGCTAAAAGTTTCATGTCATTGCTAGAAATATAGACGGAAGCCGCTCTGGTTCCATGATGTCATTAAACTACGCGGCGCTTTTTTTAGGCTTACCTCGATACCGTTTTGACTTCACTCGGCGGTTCGGAGACTGTCGAGAACCCCGCTTAGTCGGTTTGGGTTCGTCCTGAGACGGTTGACCACCTAAAACGTCAAGTTGCTGCTGCATCAGTTTTTCAATATCACGAAGGTAAGCTTGTTCACTTGGATCACACATAGAAATTGCAGCACCAGATGCCCCAGCCCTTGCTGTTCGCCCGATACGATGGACGTAATCTTCAGCGATATTCGGAAGCTCGAAGTTGATGACGTGGCTGACATTGTCGATGTCAATGCCTCGTGCTGCTATGTCTGTCGCCACCAAAACACGGACTTCACCGTTACTGAAGTTTTTAAGTGCTTTTTGCCGTGCGCCTTGCGATTTGTTGCCATGAATAGCTGCTGACGTGATACCCGCTTTATCAAGCTGTTGTGCCACCCGGTTGGCGCGGTGTTTCGTCCGCGTAAAGACGATGGTTTTATTTATGGACTTATCGTCCAAGATATTAGTCAGCAATACATTTTTATCAGCAGCAGGCACGTAGTAGACACTTTGGGCAATGCGTTCAACCGGTGTTGATTGCGGTGTCACCTCTATACGTACGGGGTCGTGCAGTATGCTGCTGGCAAGTCCAGAAACTGTTTTGGGCATGGTTGCGGAAAAGAACAGGGTTTGGCGTTCTTTTGGCAGTGCGGCAATGATTTTTTTAACATCATGGATGAAGCCCATATCCAACATACGATCAGCTTCGTCCAATACAAAGTGCCAAATGTGATTGAGTGAAATATGCCCTTGGTTCATAAGGTCTAAAAGACGCCCAGGCGTCGCAACCACAATATCAACACCGCGCTGAAGGGCGCTAACCTGTCGTTTTTGGCTCACACCTCCAAAAATAACGGTGTGTCGAACAGGGAGATGTCGCCCTAAGCTTTCAATAGATTCACCAATTTGAATTGCCAGCTCTCGGGTAGGAGCAAGAATGATACTCAAGGGAAATTTGGGTGCAGGTGGTTCCCAATCTTCGGCAAGTTCATGCAAAATGGGAAGACTGAAGGCGGCCGTCTTACCGGTACCGGTCTGTGCAATCCCCAACAAATCGCATTTTTCTAATAGAGACGGTATTGATTGTTCTTGAATGGGCGTTGGAGTTTCAAATTGTTGTTCTCGCAGTGCGCGCAACAATGGCTCAGACAGGCCAAGTGCCTCAAAATTTTTCGATTGCATAAAGTTTCTTTCGGCCGCGCATTTCACCCTGTTTTCGACACAAAAGTGAGTTCCGGCATTTTTTAACGTCCCGGAGCGCAGGCGGGGCATTCAATAAATTATTTTCAATTTCGAGATATTGTCACGCTGAGCTTTCAGCGGAATTGCGCGATCGCGAATGAATAATGAACGGATGATTTGCGCCTAAATTCGGTGTTTGTCAATCTATCAATTGAGTTTCTGTCATATTTACTACGCATAATGGAGCAATTATTGCGGCATATCTCAAATGATTGAGCCACATAAAGATAAAGAACTATAGATTTCTCTGTCTGGCGGGCAGAAGTTGGCGGAGGTCATGAAGATAGTCCGTTCACGCCCCTGAGGAGACACAAATTGAATTCCCCACCTTATTTTGGACTCGGTTGGTGAACTTTTTGGGCATTGGCAAACAACTATTTTACGCCATGATCTCCTGACAGTTCCATTGATCATTAAACGAGCGATGAACAGGAAATGGAAATCCTTGTTGACGTGCCCTGCTTTGGCAGCCACATAAAGGATCTTCCATTTTAATGCTGTGGGTCCAGATGAAACGCCAGGTCGAAAAAATATTAGGTCTTGCCTTAGGTACGTTAATTCTGTTGTTGTTGCTTATGTTGGTCGTTACGTTTTTTGGCAGCTTTCTTTTAGGGATGCTCACGCTTATTGCCAGTATTCCATTGGCTTTTCCGCTCAGTTCAACATTTGTGGCTTTGACGCTTATCGGCCTTCTTGTTTTGACAAAAATCAGGAAGAAATAGATGAAAAAAAAGCCCCGAGATCGGAGATGTCAGGGCTTTCTTCATTATTTTAAAGTTGTTTATTTCGTTGCAGCGCGCGCTGCTTCCAGCCAACCGTCAAATGTTTTACGGTTTGCTGCAATCCATGCATCTGCATGACGCTGAGCAGCTTTCCAGCCGCCTTCGCCTTTATCCTTCATTTTCAGGTTTTGTGCAGAAACGTCGTTCACGGAAACAGACATGACTTCAAATAATTTAGCGGCTGCCGGGTTTTTCTCGACGAACGCTTTGTTGGCAACGATCATTTGTGTGTTCACTTCGAAACCGTAGTTTTTACCATTAGGGAGTTTGGTATCGACACCGTTCGGGTGTGCAGATTTTGGAACTTCGATCCAGGTCACATCTTTACCCGGAACCAATACGCCGGAAACCCAATAAGGTGTCCAAGTATAATACAGGATCGACTTACCTTCTTTATAACGCGTGATGGTCTCTGCGATAATGGCGGAATATTCACCTTGGTTATGGGTTACGGTTTTGCGCAAATCAAAAGCATCCATTTGATGCTCGATCACGCGTTCGCAACCCCAACCGGGAACGCAACCTGCCAAATCTGCTTTTCCGTCATTATTGGCATCAAACAGTTTTGCCAGTTTTGGGTCGGTGAGTTGACCGATGTTGGTAATATTGTATTTTTCAGCCGTTTTTTTGTCGATCAAATAGCCTTGAGCACAGCCTTCGATGTAGCCGCCTGTGCGCGACAGTTTTTCATCACCACCGGCTTTATCATAAAATGCTTGGTGCAGCGGGTTCCAATGATCCGCCATAAAGGTTACATCGCCGTTGGCAATGGAAATATGCAGGGCCGGATATTTGGCGTTTTGAACGTCTTTTACGTCATAACCCAACTCTTTCAGTGCTTTCATCACGAGGATGGTTTGGAAGTTTTCTCCATCCACATTATCTTGACCGGGTTGAATTACAACGCCTTTACCCGGCATATGATGATCGGCCATAGCTGGCGCGGACAAGATCATTGCCCCGGCAAGAAAAGCGGCCGCTTTTGCGCCGTTACGAATGAAATGACTGAATTTCATGAATTGTCTCCTCAAAAATTATTAACAACAGTTAAGTGATTCAAATGATGTTTTAAGATTTCACAAACAGACTGCGTACCAGACCGATAGGTCCGGTTTCATACCAATGGCGAATACCTTTGTGGCGTTTTTCCTCGCCCATCGCTTGTGTGATGCGGTCCAAGACAATAGCCAGCAAAACAATGCCAACCCCGCCAATGGTCGCAAGCCCCATATCGAGACGCCCGATCCCGCGCAAAACCATTTGCCCCAGACCACCTACGGCAATCATGGAGGCAATCACCACCATGGATAGACAAAGCATCAGCGTCTGATTTACCCCGGCCATAATGGTCGGCATGGCAAGTGGAAGCTGGACTTTAAACAGAAGTTGACTTGGACTGGCCCCAAAAGAACGCGACGCTTCAATCAAGTCTTCAGGAACTTGACGGATCCCTAAATTGGTCAAACGGATCAAGGGAGGTAAAGCAAAGATAATGGTGACGACAACACCGGGGACGTTCCCGATGCCAAATAACATGACAATCGGCACCAGATAGACAAAGGCCGGGGTTGTTTGCATGGCATCCAGCATAGGGCGTACAGTCGTTGCTGCCCCGTCTGAACGCGACAGCCATATGCCGATGGGTAAGCCGATCACCATACTGAAAAACACGGACGTTAAAACAAGCGCCAACGTCACCATTGTTTCAGACCATGCCCCGATCAGACCGATTGTCACCAACGAGATGATTGACGCCAAAGCCAGTTTTTTGCTGGCCATTTGCCACGCAATTAACCCAAAGATCACAATGACGAGGGCGGCAGGCATTGCCTGTAATCCGGCTTCAATACCACTGAGTGTCGCATCAATAGGAACACGGACGGCCTGAAAGACCGGGCGAAAATGGGTGACCAACCATTCCAGTCCACTTTCCACCCAGACATCTAGTGGGATGACGGCTTGGGAAAAAGGATCGAGAATATTGAAATCCACTTTATCCGCATGTGAATTGGCCAGCCAGTCGGCCTGCGGGGCGGAACTGGATTGTTCGGAAACACCCCATGCGGTGCCCTCATTTCCGGTCGCCGGGGCATCAGGTGTCGCAGGTGCGGCCGTTTGGGGCGCGCCCCACGGATTTGTTGCTGCTTGATCAGCCATGTGCCACTTCCTCCGTTTCCTGATCTAATGTTTCGAGCAAGGATGTTTTGGTGACGACACCGATATATTTATGATTTTCATCAACGACGGGTAGGCCGCATTCGGCATTGGCCACACTGCCAATAATGTCTGAAAGGGCCGTATCTGCCATCAAGGTATCGACATCTTTGAGAAAGGCGCAGGATAAATCTTGTGCAGGATTATTTTTAATCGCCTCTTTTAAAGATTTGGACGAAACAATCCCTGCAAACTTTCGATCTTTACCCAAAACGTAGGCATATGACCGATCTTCCTGCCGCAATTCTTCCAAGGCGGTACGTAAGCCAACCCCGACACGCCCGATCACGGTGACCTGACTTTTCCGTGCAATATCTTTGGCGCTGAGAA
Source organism: Terasakiella sp. 4MB5A (assembly GCF_050058155.1). Taxonomy (GTDB): domain Bacteria; phylum Pseudomonadota; class Alphaproteobacteria; order Rhodospirillales; family Terasakiellaceae; genus Terasakiella; species Terasakiella halodenitrificans. The sequence goes on from NZ_CP188815.1 coordinate 692,866, forward strand.
CGGTGGAAACATTGACCCCCCGGAAGAAAGATTCAACATATTCATCTGCCGGATTATTTAAGATTTCTTCCGGTGTGCCGACTTGAATAACACGCCCGCCTTCCATAATGGCGATGCGGTCCCCGATGCGCATGGCTTCATCTAAGTCATGCGAAATGAAAATAATCGTGCGTTTGTGTTTCTCTTGCAAGGTCAGCAATTCATCCTGCATTTCACTGCGGATCAACGGGTCAAGGGCGGAAAAAGCTTCATCCATCAGCATCACGGCCGGGTCGTTTGCAAGGGCACGCGCCAGCCCGACACGTTGCTGCATGCCACCGGACAGTTCATCAGGATAACTATGCGCAAATGCCTCCAGTCCAACTTGTTCCAAGGCTTCCAAGGCGCGCTTGTGGCGTTCTTCAAGATCAACACCGGATAATTCCAGACCAAAGGCCGCATTATCAATAACATTAAGATGTGGCATCAAAGCAAAAGACTGAAAAACCATACTCATATCGTTACGACGCAGGTCCATGAGTTCTTTATCAGACATTTTGGCAATATCCTTGCCATCAAACAGAACTTGCCCCGACGTAGGTTCAATTAAACGATTGAGGAGGCGCACCAAGGTGGATTTCCCCGAACCGGATAACCCCATGACAACAAAAATTTCACCTTCCTGAACGCAAAAACTTGCGTCACATACACCAACGACTTGTTCGGTTCGGTCAAAAATTTCTGATTTTGGGACACCTTGGTTCAAAAGCTTCATTGCCTTGCCCGGGTTTTTCCCAAAGACTTTATATAAGTTTTTGACGACAATTTTTCCGTCGTCGTTTTGCTTATCCTCACTCATGACTGGATCCGTTTCTTGTCTATTCTTTTATGGATACAAAATATTTTGGTCGGATGGTGGCTCATCCGATGCGGCCTCTCAGGTGATTGATACATAGATCAACACAGACCGTGTAAGAAACACCCGCTAAAAGGCGGGTGTTGATCTCGATATAATTATTTTTGTGCAGCTATATAGGCTATGACATCAGCGCGGTCATCAGCCTTTTTATCGCCCTTCAGCTTGAAGGTCATTTTGGATTTAACCTTTTTATCGGCCTTGGCAGAGAGGTATTTGGAAGGGTCTTGCAGATATTCATCTAAAGAAGCTGTATCCCAGCTTAGATTTTCTGCGGCTTCCAGATAGCCCTTTGAATATTTATAGCCTTCTGCGGAACCGCCACTTTTACCGAAAATACCAAATAGGTTTGGGCCGACTTTATGTTTGCCGCCTTGCTCAATCGTATGGCAGGCTTTGCATTTTTTGAAAACTCGTTCCCCTTTTTTTGCATCGCCATCTGCAAGGGCAGGTGCAGTCATCATAGCGAGTGCCATCAGGCTTGTTACGACGAGTTTATTAGACATGTTCCAGTCTCCTTAGTCATTCTATCCAAACTAATGGAGTATGTGGAAAACGTTATTTCGTCATTTACATATGTTAATAGAGGCGAAATAAATATCACAATACAATAACTTCACAGGGGTAAGTCGCCTTTATCATAATTATTCAAAATTGAAATTTAATGTATTAGACAAAAGGCAGGCTGACACTTGATCCCCGATTTATATTTAAGAAATAGTTGATTGTTGTCATTCTGATGATGGTGTTGTGCTCATTTCTTAAAGATCGTTTTTGTGAATTTCATTGTGCCAAATCTCATTGACCATATGAGAATGCGTGATGGGTCCCATATGTCCGCAGTCAACTTGATAGAATGTTAAATGATGCAATGTTTCTTTTAATTTATGCGCAATTGTTTTTGATGATATCGGGCTGCGCTCTCCCATAATCAGGCTGATGGGAAAAGAAAAAGAGGCATAATCGTTTAAGGAAAGTGGCTCTTTTAATAAAGCCTTAAAATCCAGAATAACTTTATCCACTTGAGCAATCATGGCCTCTTGCACATTGGGTGGAAAGCTGTCGAAGGCGCCTTTACCGGACCAATAATCTATAAAAGACTGACATAAGCGAACTTTGTTTCCGGTTGCTAAATTTTCATTTAAGCCGTCAATTACGCCAAGAATTTGGCTCAGACCATCACATGGCGCTTCAAGCAAATGAAAAGCGACCGGTTCAAACAGGTGTAGCGACTTAATTTTTTCTGGGTGTTCATACGCCCATCGCAAAGCCGTTGCTCCGCCAAAAGAATGACCGATAACGTGAAGGGAGCTTTCTTCTGAAAGATTAAGTTCATTTAAAATACGATCAATCTGTGAGATCTCTGATTTTAGGCTATACTCTTCTTTCTGTGACGGGAAAGGGGCGTTACCATAACCAAGCAAATCAATGGCAATCATATGATGTGTCGGGGATAATTGCGACATCAAGCCTTTCCATTGTGATTTGGAGCTCATGGAACTATGGAGCATCAAAACCACGTCTCCCTCACCGGATTGAATGTAATGGTCTTGGTTCATTGTTCGTTCTCCCTACAATTAAGATCGGCACCATATAGAAAAATGCAAGCGGAACGCAAGATGCATTTCAATAGATAAAACATATTTGACCTTTATTGATTGGAAGTCGTAAAGCAAAAACCCCGCCAATTCGGCGGGGTTCTGTGGGTGTGTCTATGGCGCTATTTTTTTGTATCTGTTGCGAGGAAAGTGAGGCTCTTTTTCCGTTTAAGCCGCCGCACTATCCAGTCTTTCCGGTGCTTCCATTATCGTATCGTGCAGAACTTTGACGGCTTGGGCAAATTCGCTTTCATGGGTGACAAACTGCATATCCACATTACGGCTACCGGTATGGCAAAACAAAGTCGCAATCCCGTTTTCATGCAATGCAGAAACGGCACGTGGGAAGTAAGTTTGGCATCCTAAATTAGCCCCAATGATAGACACAAGCGCGACCTTCTGTGTGTTGATTTCAACATCGTCCGGTAAAATCTTTTCCAATGTTTCCACACAACGACGCACCTGTTTGATGGGGGCGGCGACATAATGGGTAATGGTATTGGCGTTCATGCTCTTTGTAACAGTGCGCACGTTAAAACGACGGAATGTCTCCAATACTTTTTCCTGATTGCCAAATGTGCCGACCATATGTTGGTTGAAAATTTCAACTTCATAGACATGTTCCAGACCCGTGACAATCTCAGCCCGTGGCTTTGACGGATAGAAGTTATCACGAATGATTGTCCCTGGATGTTCCGGTTCGAACGTGTTTTTAATCCGCAAAGGGATACCCAGTTCACGCAATCCTTTGGCGGCCAATGGGTGAATGGCTTCCATTCCCATGTTTGACAGTTGATCGGCAACATCATAATTTGTTTCACCAATTACATGGACGTTTTCCTGACCGACCAATCTCGGATCTGCGCTGCTCAGGTGAAATTCCTTATGGATGATAGCTTCGCGGGCTTGCGTTAAACAGGCAATCCGCGAAAATGTCACTTCGCTGTATCCGCGTCCGTAATGCTTCATCAATCCATCGGATGTTTGCGCATATCCGGTCACGATGGGGAGTTGTCTGGAAAGATCGATCTCATCAAAGGCTTCGTTAATACGTTTTTCCAGTGTGTAGCTGTCCAACGAACGCCAGCCTGATAGATCCACAAACGTTGCGTTTACACCACGTCGGTTTAGGAGCAAGGCGGTATTATAGGCGCTGTGGACTTCGCCAAGGGCGCTGAGCATTTCACGAACGGTTGCCAGATGTTCTTCAAGCTGGAAATGTCCATAGGAACACAGGCGATGGAGATCGACGAGACAGGAACGCGTGCCTTCAATGCGATCTTCGATGAACTGGTTTGCCATTTGGCGATCAGCAGCTTCATGGAAAATTTCATCGTTTATCTTGCGCATTTCACGGGCAACGTCACTGAGTGCATCCCCCCATGCCCAATCGCTTTCGCTATTGCTATAAAGAGCGTAAACACCGGGTTTTTGAGATTTTTTATGTTCAAGCAAACGGTCTGTCATACCGCCATAGGCAGACACGACAAACACACGGTTATAGATATCGGCTTTTTCACGGTTTCCCAACAGGATGTTCTTAAAAACAGCATCCACATTGGACATAGACGTCCCGCCTATTTTCTCAACCGTATGGGAGTTCAGGCTATGGTCTTGCATTGTTATCTCTATAAAAAATATTTAAAAGGCCTGCCTCCCGAAGGAGGCAGGGAGAAACGATTTAGGCACATTCATCCTCAATCAAAGGATAAACACCATCTGCGTCATGGTCTTCCAGTCCGGTCAGGGCCGGGGTGAAAACACAAATCATGCGCAGGTCTGTTTTAGCCCGCAGATAATGTTTTTCATGCCCGTTGAGCGCATACATGGTGCCATCGCTAATGGGATGGATCTTGCCGTCGCTCAGGTCTTCAATTTCACCTTCGCCGCCCACACAATAAACCGCTTCCAGATGGTTTTTGTACCAAATCAGGGTTTCTGTACCGGCGTGAATAATGGTTTCATGGAATGAAAACCCCATACCGTCTTTTCGCAACAGTAAACGGCGACTGGTCCAGGTGTTGGTGTCCCCGGTTACTTCGCGTTCTGTTCCTTTAATATCATCGACGTGACGGACAATCATGATGCCTCCTGAATAATAACAGTGTTGTTTTGTTGGGTGAATTCACGAACGGACTCTTTGATGATTTCAAGCCCTTCATTCAACAAGTCGGGATCAATCACAAGCGGGGCAAGGAATTTCAAGATACTGGAATCAGCACCGGCTGTTTCAATAATCAGACCTTTTTCAAATGCAATTGCGGAAATCTTTGAGGCCAAATCCGGTGCACCGAAATCAAGCCCCCATGCCATGCCGCGTCCACGGATAGACAGGTTCAGGTCAGGATGTTCTGCGACAATGTCTTCCATTGCAGCTTTTACAACTTCACCATATTGCAAAACCTGCTTGGTCAAACTGTCGTCTTCCCACATTTTCAAGGCTTGAGTTGCAGCCACGAACGCGAGGTTGTTGCCACGGAAGGTGCCGGTATGTTCACCGGGTTGCCATTGATCCAATTCCGGGCGCATCAACAGGATAGACATCGGCAAGCCACCGCCCAAGGATTTGGACAATGTAATCAAATCAGGACGAATGCCAGCCTCTTCGAAACTAAAGAATGAACCGGTTCTGCCATTTCCCATTTGAATATCATCAATGATCAATAAAATATCAAAGTCGCGACATAATTTTTCCAGTTCCTGCAACCATTCAGCGCTGGCGACATTGATCCCGCCTTCACCTTGAATGGTCTCCACAATCACGGCTGCGGGCAAATCGACCCCACTGGAGGCATCGCTTAAAACCTTGCGAATATAATCAATGGTGTTGACACCTTCGCCAAGATAGCCGTCAAACGGCATGAAATCGGTATTTGCACGAACCCCATAAGATTCGTCACGGTAGAAGCTGTTTCCCGTAACGGAAAGAGACCCCATTGTTAAGCCGTGATATCCGTTGGTAAAGGTCAAAATGTTGGAACGTTTCTTTACCATCCGGGCAAGTTTAATGGCGGTTTCAACAGCATTTGTCCCCGTGGGCCCGGTAAACTGGACCTTATATTCCATGTTACGTGGTTCCAGAATGGTATTTACAAAGGTTTGCAAAAAGTCACGTTTGGCAGATGTAGCCATGTCCAGACCGTGAATAATACTGTTACTTTTAAGGTATTCAATCATCGCCTGGGTAATCAAAGGATGATTGTGTCCATAGTTCAAGGTGCCGGCACCAGCAAAGAAATCGATATAACGATTGCCATGTTCGTCAAAGAGAAGGGCACCTTCGGCTCTGTCAAAAATGGCAGGGAAAGAGCGGACATAACCGCGAACTTGCGATTCAACTTGTTCAAAAATTCTCATGAGGCTTACTCCGTAAGTCACTGTTTATCAAAAGAGATGATGATTTTTTTCTCGGCTTCGTGGTCTGATCCACCTCCGCTGAGTTGTTCTTCACTCAGATAATCGGCTGTGTTGACACGTGCGTTTTTGCTTTCGGCAAAGCGAGTGAAAAAATTGTAGGAGGCCATATTGGAAGGAGTATAGGTTGCCTCGACTTTTTCAACAGGTGTCGGATCATTAACGTCAATGAGACGTTCCAGCATCATATGGGACAATTTATGTCCCCGACATCTTTCGGAAACAGCAATTTGCCAAACAAAAAGTGTTTCTGGCTCTTTGGGTTTACGATAGCCGCCAATAAAACCGACTATTTCCTCTTCATTACCGATATCTCGGCAAATAATACTGGTCTTTGAAAAATGATCGCACAGTAAAAAATATGCATATCTGGAATTTAAATCCAGAGGTGGGCATGACTTGATAAAATCATAAACTTCTCGCCCATCCCTTTTTTCAGGGATTTCGAAAGTAAAGATAGGAGCCTCCTGCATCCGTTTCAGAATATGCAGGGAAAATACGCACTAATACTTATTCGACATTCACATATGTTAACGACCTTAACTTATGTTAATCATATAATGAAAAAAGATGAAAATGTACCTTGATTATCAGCAATGATAATCAAGTTAAGCATCAGGGTCGTAATCTGCAATTTCCGGATGCAGGGTACCTTCAAGATGATTGCTGTCATATCCACAGATACTGCGCAGTTTCTTTGGATTTTTCAGAATGACATAGCCATTGTAATATTCCAGCAAACCTTCTTTACGCATGGCTTTCAGAGTGCGATTGACATGTACAATACTTAGTCCCAGACAATCTGCGATCATTTCTTGTGTAATGGGCATGCCGTAGGCAAGTTTCTCGACAAAACCGACGATTTCCAGTCGTGAATGCAGTTCCAAAAACAAATGTGCCATACGTTCGCGTGCATTGCGCCGTCCCAAACTGACAACATGTTCTGTTAACATGGCCTCTTCACGGGCGGATGCCCATGTGATCGCGGCAGCCAGACGCGGGGATTCATAAAAAAGACGGGCAATATCTTTGCCATCAATTAACGTTGTGGTGCAATCGGTTAAGGTTTCTGTATCGAAATCGGAAACACCAAATAGACAGGCGCGTACACCGGTTAAATCACCAGGTAGAACAAAGCTGGTAATCTGACGGCGACCATCGGATAAAATCTTGTAACGACAGGCCCAGCCATCCATAACCAGAGAGACATTTTCAGAATCAGAAGGGATGAGTGATTGACCTTTGGGCAGTTGTTGTGTCTTGAAACTCAAGTCCAAGATGATTTGCACCTCATCGTCTGTAAGCTCCATTAAAAGCTTCAATTTTTCGATGAGTGGGTTGGTCGCTAAAGGTTCCATAGCGCAATCATAGTTTTCTTATATGAAAAAGCAACGTTTTACCGCATGATGTTAATGAAGATAAATGATTTAACGCCGTTGTCATTTTCAACTTGTTCATCAGGCATGACATACCTTGATATTTTTATTCTGTTTATCTAGAATTGAATAAGGGAGTATTAAACCTCATGTTTCATCGTGTAGTGCGTTTGTTTTGTTTTTTTGTTATTGCATGTACCTTTGTTAAAAACGCACCAGCGTCAGAGGTTGCAAACATCTTTACGTCTTATTTCCCAACCGTAGTCATAGATAATCCGCAAAAACCGGGCTTGGCCTATGAGATTGTTGCTGAGACGTTTAAGCTTGCGGGCAAAGAATTTAAAATTGTCCACCTACCATGGGCGCGTGCGCAATATATGGCAAAGCATACACCAGAATCTCTTATTTTCCCGTTTTCTTGGACGAAGACCCGTGACAAGGATTATGTCTGGCGTATCAATATTTTGAATAATCGCACTCATTTTATCAGCTTCAATAAAACGAAGTTAACGGCTGAGAGTGCGCGTAACAAATATATCGGAGTACAATTGAAATCCAGTTGGGACAACTGGTTGACGGAACAAGGATATCAACGTGTCTATCGTGTCCCGGGTGATGGGAGCGAGTTAATCAAGCTCTTGCGTCTTAATAGAGTTGATGCATGGTACACGGATCAAATTATTGCTGATGGTGCCTTAAAGAAGCTTAACGACCCGAATATCACCTACAGTGATCCGATACAAACTTTCAAAACCTATCTGGCAACCAGTCGGGCAGCGCCCTATCTTCATATGGATGAATTGGAAGTGGCTTTTGACAAGCTGCGCCAATCCGGCAAGCTGGATCAACTTTTTGACAAATATGGTATTACGCCGAATTATTGAGTGTTGCTGGTTTGTAGTCGGTTGTTCCCGTCGTGTGAGCGCCATGAAAAGTATATTCTTGATACACAAAAAAAGCCCCTGATCTGATGACCAAGGGCTTCTTTTTTGTTTAAGACGCTGAAGTCTTAGTAACGATAGGTATCCGGTTTGAACGGACCGTTGACCGGAACGCCGATGTAGTCGGCTTGTTCTTTGGACAATTTGGTCAGTTTCACGCCCAATTTTTCGAGGTGCAGGGCGGCTACTTTTTCGTCCAAGTGTTTCGGAAGAACGTAAACGTCTTTGGCATATTGACCGTCTGCATTGTTTTTATACAGTTCGATCTGTGCCAGAACCTGGTTGGTGAAAGAGGCAGACATCACGAAGGACGGGTGACCTGTTGCACAACCAAGGTTGACGAGGCGGCCTTCAGCCAACAGGATGATTTTGCGACCGTCCGGCAGTTCGATTTGATCGACTTGCGGCTTGATGTTGGTCCATTTGTAGTTTTTCATCGCAGCGACTTGGATTTCGTTGTCGAAGTGACCGATGTTGCAAACGATTGCGCCATCTTTCATGTTATCCATGTGGTCTTTGCGAATGATATCGAAGTTACCTGTTGTGGTGACGTAGATGTCGCCTTCGGGCAGGGCGTCTTCGATGGTGACAACTTCGAAACCTTCCATTGCCGCTTGCAGGGCGCAGATCGGATCGATTTCAGTCACGAGAACGCGACAACCACAAGAACGTAGAGATTCCGCAGAACCTTTGCCCACATCACCGTAACCGCAAACAACAGCCACTTTACCCGCCATCATCACATCGGTTGCACGGCGGATACCGTCCACGAGAGACTCGCGGCAACCATATTTGTTATCGAATTTGGATTTGGTCACAGAATCGTTGACGTTAATCGCCGGGAACAACAATGTGCCTTTGCGTGCCATTTCGATCAGGCGGTGAACACCGGTTGTGGTTTCTTCGGTGACGCCCATGATGTCTTTAGCAGCATTTGTGTACCAGTTGCCGTCTTCTGCCAGTTTGGCTTTAATCGCTGCAAACAGGACTTCTTCTTCTTCGGAACCCGGGTTATCGAGAACGGAGATATCTTTTTCCGCATCTTGACCAAGGTGTAACAACAAAGTTGCGTCCCCGCCGTCATCAAGGATCATGTTTGGTGTGGAACCGTCGTGCCATGTAAACAGGCGGTGTGTGAAGTCCCAGTATTCTTCCAATGTTTCACCTTTGTGGGCGAAGACCGGAATATTAGCTGCTGCGATTGCTGCCGCCGCATGATCTTGTGTGGAGAAGATGTTACAAGAAACCCAGCGGACTTCTGCACCCAAAGCAACCAGTGTTTCGATCAACACAGCGGTTTGAATGGTCATATGCAGGGAGCCTGCGACTTTTGCGCCCTTCAACGGTTGAGACGCGCCAAATTCTTCGCGCAGTGCCATCAGGCCCGGCATTTCGGCTTCAGCAAGGTTCAGTTCTTTGCGGCCCCAGTCAGCGAGGCTGATGTCTGCAACCTGATAATCGGTAAAGTCACCCATGTGTCTGTTCTCCAGAATGTCATGTCATAAGAATGTAGGCTGTTTGAAAAACATGATTGCCGAGAATAGGCAATTCTATGTATTTCGAACTTGGGGATAATATAAAGAAATCTTTATATGTTTATCAAGAAGTATTTTGATTATTTTTTTCTGGCATGGTTTCTGCTTAATTAATTGGTAATACCAATCGGATAGAATTATAAAAAACAGGAGAAAACCATGTCAGATGTAAGAATGTCTATCCCACCCAACAAGGATTATCAGGCTGATTTTGCACAACGTCTTGTAAATGCGGTCGGTTTTGAGAATGCCATTCGGGAATGTTATGAAAATCAATGGCTGGGCACGCTTGTTCATGTGCAGCACTTGCAGCACCGTTATGGACAACGTGGTCGGTAGGATTTGCCGAAAACAGTTTGGAAATTACGAATTCAGCACTTCAGTATTGGGCTGTACGGAATGTGATTTCTTGAAGCAGCGTAGGATAAAGCTGGAACGGGAATGTCGAATGCCGGGAATTTTATAAAGCTTTTCACGTAGAAATGCCTCGTATCCCTTCGTTCCTTTAACTGCAACTTTAAGCTGGAAGTCATATTCGCCAGTGGTCAGGTAAACTTCCAAGACTTCGGGTAGAGCCTCCATCGCTTGTTCAAATCGCGCCAATATGTCGTCGTCATGTCGATCCAAAGTAACTTCGATGATAACCAGTTCGCTAATTCCCAATTTCTCAGAATTGAGCAAGGCAACATAGCCGTCAATATAGCCTTCGTTTTCCAGTCGTTTTACCCGTTGCCAGCAAGGGCTGGCGGACAGACCAACTTTTTCTGCCAGTTGATTATTGTTTAACCGACCATTGGCGGACAGTTCTTTCAGGATCTTAATATCCATCAGGTCAAGTTTCTTGGATATGCTCATAATATGAAAGTATCATTTTTAAAATATTAAATTCACAAAATAATAATCTGCCTTTATGTGAATTTAAAGTAAATTCAAAAACAAATTTTGCAGGCCTTCCCTTAGTATCGCTTCCTCGACGAAGGAGGAAGTTATGAGTTTTCTAAGTTTCAATTCCCACAATCCATTGGATGATATCCCGCGTGTGCTGGATCTCATGCGCACCATGAGCTTTCATCTGGACGAACTTAAAGTTCTGCCCAATGCAAACCAGTCATTTTGCATAGAAATGACCTGTGCAGCGAAAGGCCAGATTAACGCCTATACACTCAAACACCGGATTGGTAAAATTAAAGGGATTGAAAAATTTCACTTTGTTTAAAAGTCGCTACCTTCAACCTGTGTCAGTAAAACGTCAAGGGTGCGTGTCAGGCGATCAAGATCGCTGTCTTCGCTGAGGCGATGGTCACCGTTTTTAACAAAGGTAATTTCCACATCGTTGGAGGTAATTATCTGCTGGATCCGCAGGGCGGTTTGCCAAGGGACGTCCGGGTCCTGCATGCCGTGGATCAGGCGCACGGGCATATCCAGATTAATCGGGCGGCGCAAAAGCAGGTTTTCGCGTCCGTCCTCCAGCATGGCTTTGGAAATGACATAAGGATCATCGCCATAATCACTGGGCAATTCCACATAACCTTGTTCGGCAATTTTTTGATGCTGTTCGGCGCTCAGATCGTTCATCATCAAATCTTCGGTAAAATCGGGCGCGGCGGCAATGCCGATCAAACCGGCGATACGTTCCGGGCGTTTCAGGGCAGTAAGCAGCATATTCCATCCGCCCATTGAAGATCCGACCAGAACTTGCGGCCCCGTTGTCAATTGATCTAGCACATCCACGCTGTCGTTAGACCAGCGGGTCATGCAACCGTCTTTAAACAGGCCATCTGATTGACCGTGTCCCTGACAATCGAACCGTAAAAAAGCGTTGCCGCGTTTTTTGCAATATTCTTCAAGGTGAAGGGCCTTTCCACCGTCCATATCCGACATTAAGCCATGTAAAAAAATGACACCGGGGGTACGGCCCGGGCTATAATGATAGGCGATCTTTTCACCATTCACTTGTGTTAAGAAGGCGGGTGGAGTATTTCCTGTAGGTATATCGGATGTCATAATCTATAAAAACCTGAAGAATTTACATTCAAGAACGAAGCGCATGATTGATAGCATTATTCAGCAAGACCCGCAAACCCCGCAAAAGACAAGTCGCCGTGCAACGGTGATGCAGGTATTGCCTGCGATGGTGACAGGCGGTGTGGAACGCGGCACGGTTGAAATGGCGGAAGCCATTGTCAATGCAGGTGGTCGGGCCATTGTGGTTTCGGCTGGGGGGCCGATGGTCCATGATTTAACCCGCGTGGGGGCCGAACATATTCAAATGCCGGTCGATTCGAAAAACTTTTTTGTCATGCGTAAAAATGCCACCCGGCTGGTACAATTGATAAAACAGGAAACCGTTGATCTGGTGCATGCACGATCACGTGCCCCTGCATGGAGTGCTTATTGGGCCTGCAAACGCGCCCATGTGCCTTATATCACGACTTTCCACGGAACTTACAGTCATGGGAACCCGTTTAAGCGTTGGTATAATTCGGTTATGACCAAGGGCGACCGGGTGATTGCCATTTCGTCTTTCATTGCCGGGCATATGCGTAAAATTTACGGGGTGCGACGCGAAACCATCCGTTTGATCCATCGTGGGGTTGATCTGTTCCGTTTTAATCCGGAAAAAATTACAGCGGAACGTTTGGTGAAATTATCGACGCAATGGAATATCCCTGACGGGGTGCCTGTTGTGGCCTTGCCGGGGCGATTAACGCGCTGGAAAGGACAATTGGTCTTTATTGATGCAATTGCCAAACTTGGACGCCGTGATGTTTGTTGCTTGTTGATCGGGTCCGACCAGGGCCGTACGGAATATCGCAAAGAATTGGAAAAACGCATTCAGCATCATAACCTGCAAGGGGTGGTGACGATGGTGGATGAATGTAACGATATGCCGACGGCTTATATGTTGTGTGATTTAGTGGTTTCTGCATCGACGGACCCTGAAGCGTTCGGACGGGTTGCCATTGAAGCACAAGCGATGGGCCGTCCGGTTGTGGCAACCGATCATGGCGGGGCGCGTGAAACGGTTATTGAAGATCAAACCGGTTGGCTCTGTAAACCCGGTGATGCGGACTCAATGGCAAGTGCGATTGAAAAAGGTCTCAATTTGTCGGCACAAAAACGTGATCAAATGGCAGAACAGGCCAAAGCGCATATCACAAAAGAGTTTTCCAAAGAAGCCATGTGTGCCAAAACACTGGAAGTTTATAACGAAGTCTTAAGTCTTGATGCGTAATGCCCAATCGTAACGAAAAACAAGAACGCATTCTCGTGATTAAATTGAGTGCGCTCGGTGATTTTATTCAGGCCTTGGGGCCGATGAAAGCCATTCGCGATCATCATCGTAATGCTCATATTACTTTGTTGACGACCAAACCTTATATGGCCTTGGGCAAAGCTTGCGGTTATTTTGATGCAGTTTGGGAAGATGAACGGCCTAAAGCATGGCAGGTGCGCCGCACGTTGAAACTCCGTCAAAAACTGAAAAGTGGAAATTTTGACCGAGCGTATGATTTGCAAACATCGGATCGCTCTTCCAGTTATTTTAAGTTGATGGGGGCTCAGGTGAAATGGTCGGGAATTGCGCGGGGCTGTTCCCACCCTCATGGTAATCCACAACGCAATTTTATGCATACCATTGACCGACAGGCCGAACAGTTGGAAATGGCTGGGATTTACAAGACGCCAATGCCGGATTTAAGCTGGGCAGAGGCTGATTTGTCGCGTTTTGATCTGGATAGCAATTTTGCTTTGCTGGTCCCCGGTGGTGCCCCGCATCGCCCTGAAAAGCGTTGGCCGGCGAAAAATTATGCGGCATTGGCACAAGCTTTGATCGAGCGAAATATCCAGCCTGTCATGTTGGGAACAGCGAAAGAAAGCGACGTTCTTGATGAAATTTTAGATCGTTGCCCGGATGTGTACGATCTGTCCGGGCAAACCGATTTTATTGAAATTGCCACCTTGGCACGACGTGCAAGGTTGGCCGTAGGCAATGATACCGGCCCCATGCATATGATCTCATTGGCGGGGTGCCGTTCTATCGTCCTTTATTCTCATGCCTCGGATCCACAACTTTGTGGTCAACGTGGGCCGGACGTTACGATCTTGCGTGAACAAAGCTTAAACGATTTATCTGTGGAAACAGTCTTATCCGCGATCGAAGGTTAAAAAACGCCACGGTCACTGAAGTCATCCAAGAGCATGGCAATCCGACCACTGTCGGTTTGATCCATAATAATATTGGCGCGTTGCACGGCGGATTGTTCTGCCATTTCCAGAATGCGTTGCTTGATCTTGGGGATGTTGGTTGCACTCATGGACAAATCACGGATCCCTAAGCCGAGCAAAAGGGCGGTAAAGCGTGGATTTCCCGCCATTTCACCGCATAAGCTGACGGGGATATTATTACGTAAGGCCGCTTGCGTGGCGAATTGGATCAGTCGCAAGACAGCCGGATGCAAGGGGTCGAATAAATGCGCGACTTGTTCGTCGGACCGATCTGTTGCCAGTGTGTACATCGTAAGATCGTTTGATCCAATGGCAAAGAAATCACAGACACGCGCCAATGCGTCAGCAGAAAGGGCGGCACCTGGAACTTCAATCATCGCGCCAAGCGGCGGTAAGGGATCGGGAATGTCGAAACCTTCTGTGCGCATTTTATCGGCAATTTGTTGTAGGAAAAGACGGGCTTGGCGGACATCGTTAATCGAAGTGACCATCGGCAATAAAATTTTAATCGGGCCGTGTTGTCCGGCCCGCAACAGGGCACGATATTGAGTTTCCAAAATGTCGGGGCGATTCAACGATAGTCGAATACCGCGCATCCCCAAGGGAGAGCAAATGGAGTTTCCAAAATCTTCGATCAGGGATTTGGCTGTTTTGTCCCCGCCAATGTCCAATGTTCGTACCGTTAAGGGTTTGCCGTCCAAGCGTTCCAGTAAATCTTTGAATATATTATACTGAACATGTTCATCCGGCAGACTGTCGCGGTTCATATACATGAACTCACTGCGTAACAGACCGACACCTTCGGCACCATTGTTGATGATATTGTCAATCTCGATGGGCAGTTCCATATTGGCTTTCAGGGTGACTTTAACGCCGTCTCTGGTCACGGCATCGCGATCTTTTAAATAGGTAAGCCGCTTGTTTCTTTCTGCATTTTCAATGGCGCGGCGTTGGTAAAAACGGCGGGTTTTATCGCTTGGATTTACAACAACACGTCCCGCATCCCCATCAATAATGACGGTGTCGCCTGTGTTAATGGCGCCAATGACACCCGCGGCACCCAAAACAGCAGGTAAACCCAAGGCACGTGCCATAATGGCTGTGTGGCTTTCGGGCCCGCCCAATACTGTCGTAAACCCGGCAACGGTTTTTGGGTTCATCAAGGCGGTGTCTGCCGGGGTCAGTTCTTCGGCGATAATAATGGAATTATCCGGCAGGTCGTGAAAAGGTTGGTGGGGTTCTTCACACAGATTGCGCATAACGCGGGCCGCAACCTGATGCACATCGGATTGGCGCGAGGCGATATAGGCATCATCCAGTGCCTTGAACCCTTCGCTGATTTCATCCAGAACGTGTTGCAAGGCGGCTTCGGCATTGATTTTATAATCCCGAATATGCTGATTGACACCACGCACCAGACGGGAGCCTTTCAGCATATGGAGATGAGCATCCAGAAGAAAACCAAGTTCTTCGGCGGCAGCCGGGGGCAATTGACTTGCTTTTTGGCGGAGCTTTGCAAGCTGGTTGCGCGATTTTTCAAGCGCGTTTTCAAGGCGGTTCAGTTCGTCGTCGACATGGTCGGCAGGGATGCAATACTCGTTGATCTCGCACACGCCGCTTTCACGGATATGGGCAATCCCAAATCCGATACCGCCAGAAACGCCAAGGCCTTCGAATATTTGTTCCATATAACCGGCCTAATCTTCGCCGAATTTGTCGTTTACCAGTATGGAAATGGCGCTTAGGGCTTCTTCGGCCTGCGGGCCTTCGGTTTTGACTTCGATGGATGTGCCGATGGAGGCCGCCAGCATCAACAAACCCATAATGGAATTGCCGGAGACTTCCTGCCCGCCTTTGGCGACCATAATGTTGGTTCCTTCGAACTCGGCGGCGGTTTTGACAAATTTTGCAGCAGCACGGGCGTGCAGGCCGCGTTGGTTTTGGATTTCCAGTGTTTGGGAAAGGCTCATGTGATGATCGTCGTCTTAATCTTGTCCCAGCAGGCTGGAAGCTATGTTGATATATTTGCGTCCGGCGTCTTGCCCTTGGGCGGCGGTTTCTGCCAAATCTTCGTTTTTGCGAACACTGGCCAATTTGACCAGCATGGGCAAGTTGACCCCGGCGATAACCTCGACCTTGGCCTTGTCCATAATGGAAATTGCCAGATTAGAAGGTGTGCCGCCAAACATATCGGTCAGCAAAATCACGCCGTTGCCGCTGTCGCAATTGGAAACCTGTTCCAGAATATCGCTGCGCCGTTGTTCCATATCATCGTCAGGCCCGATGCAAACCGAGGAAACATTTTCCTGTGGACCAACAACATGTTCCAATGCTGCAATAAGTTCGTCTGCCAGACGACCATGTGTTACCAACACCATTCCGATCATACGATCACTTCCCTCTCAAATCTCGTTTAGCGCGCTATCTTGGTTTAGTGTGCGCGGTTCGTCAACTCACGATGTTGCAATTGCGCATTTTCACCACTTTCTTGCAACCACAAACATAATTTACGTGCGATATAGACAGAACGATGTTGCCCCCCTGTACAGCCGATTGCAATCGTCAGGTAACTTTTGCCTTCTGCGCTATATCGCGGCAACAAGGGGTGAATTAAATTTTTCAGATTGACGAGAAAATCGGCAAATCCATCGTCTTTTTCGATATAGGCACCAACTTGATCGTCTTCCCCGGTTAAAGGGCGCAAGGCGACATCATAGAAGGGGTTGCGCAAGAATCGCACATCAAAGACCAAATCAGCTTCGCGCGGGATGCCTTTTTTATAAGAAAATGACGTGACAAAAACGCTCAATGGCTTTTTATCGCTAAGGGCATATTGCCCCTGTAATATACGTTTACAGTCCTTAATCGCCATTTCTGTCGTATCAATAACCAGATCAGCCCGTTCGCGCAATGGGGCGAGAAGTTGGCGTTCGTGGCGAATGCCGTCTGCAACGGGGCGATCTTCGGCGAGAGGGTGTCTGTGACGGGTTTCAACGTAACGGCGCTCAATTACGGTGTTGTCGCAATCCAAAAAAATGAGGGAGAGATCAAGCCCGTCTTGCGCTTTTAGAAGGTCGAGTTCTTCCAGTAAGGGAGAAACACCAAACCCACGTGTGCGGATATCAACGCCAATGGCCAGCGGGGCATCTTTGCCTACCAGTTGCCCCAGCAGGGATAAGGGCACGCCGTCGATGGTTTCATAGCCCATATCTTCCAGAATTTTCAGGCTTGTTGTCATGCCTGCGCCGCTTAGGCCGGTGACAACCAGTACGTTTTGCATCATTCGATCCGTTCTATATGTCCCAGTGCGATTGCGAGCCCTAAGGAAACTTTGGCAGCAGCACTTTGTTCAAAGGGATTGAGGCGAAGGTGTGCAAGTTCAACCCCTTCTATTTCCATATGGGAGCGCTCGGGCATACGTTCCAGTTCTTCTGCGGGGCAAAGGTCGACCACCAATCGAAGGGGGGCGGATTCTAGACTTTGCAATTTAAGAATGCCCAGATGACGCACTTCAAACAAATCTTTGATG
The DNA here is from genome assembly GCF_050058155.1 of Terasakiella sp. 4MB5A. Taxonomy (GTDB): domain Bacteria; phylum Pseudomonadota; class Alphaproteobacteria; order Rhodospirillales; family Terasakiellaceae; genus Terasakiella; species Terasakiella halodenitrificans. Next base: position 710,381 of record NZ_CP188815.1, read on the forward strand.
GTCGCTGGTGCGAAGGCAATCATTTCGTTGCCTTTTTTTATTAATTCGACCCGGTCATCGCTGACAAGGCGGGCGCCCTGTTCGATCAGGCGCAAGGCAAGGTCGGACTTACCGGACCCGCTGGGGCCGCGTAGTAATATGCCTTGTTCGTCAATCGCGATAGCTGTGGCGTGAATTTGGCTCATTTGGCGGGTAAGTTCACGCGAAAGCGTGCTCCTTTAATTTGTCCGGCTCCGATGCGGTTTTCGGCAATGATTGTACCGCCATGAGTTTCAACAATTTGTTTGGAAATGGCAAGCCCCAGACCGGAATGATTGCCGAAATCATCACTGTCCGGGCGTTCGGTATAAAATCGCTTGAAGATTTTTTCTTCATTGCCGGGGGGGATGCCGGGGCCTTGGTCATCCACGATGATCTCAATGGTGTCTTTGTTTTTTTTCAGACTCAAGGTGATGGTTCCACCCGCTGGGGAAAAGGTTAGAGCATTGCCGATCAGGTTTTGAAAAACCTGTACGAGCCGCCCGTCCATGCCTTCCACAATATAAGAGGTTTCCGTGTCGGCTTTTAAGACAAGGGCCGGTTCGGTTTGTGCTGTCTTATCCGTCTCGATTTGTGTCTGACGAATATCGACCAGAGTTGAAAGCATAGCTTTGAGGTCAAGTTTTTCGGCCTTGGCTCGCGACATTTCTGCATCCACGCGGGAGGCTTCGGAAATATCGCTGATCAAACGATCCAGACGCGACACATCATGTTGAATAATATCCATCAGGCGTTTTTGTGCATCCGGGTTGTTGATATGGCTGACCGTTTCAACGGCGCTACGCAAGGATGTCAGTGGATTTTTTAATTCATGGGAAACATCGGCGGCAAAGCTTTCAATCGCATCCATGCGTTGCCAGAGGGCTTGTGTCATTTGGCGCAGGGCGGCAGATAAATCGCCGATTTCATCGTTGCGATTACTCAGGTCAGGGATTTCATCGCGCTGGTTCATACCTGTGCGCAATTGGTGTGCCGCTTTTGAAAGTTTGCGCAAAGGGCGTGCGATTGTTCCTGCAAAATAGAGGGACAGCAAAATCGTTACCCCGAAAGAGAGCAAAAAGACCTTGAAGATGTGCAGGCGAACATCGAACAAGGCGGCTTCAATATCTTCTGATCCCTTGGATAACATCAAAGCGCCGAGAATATGTCCTTCGCGTGTGACGGGAACGGCAACAGAAATCATGATCCCGCCATCGACTGTTTCGCGGATCATGCCGCCGTATTCACCATCCAGTGCCATCCGGGTTTCGGGAAAATTTTTGGCGCTTTGCATGGGGGGTTCGATATACAGTGGTAGGTCTTGTTCCCCAAAAATCACGCGGGAACTGAATTCCTGGGCGAGGCGTAAACCCTTTTCAATCAAGCTTTCGTTTTGGTGAATGGGGTTGTCGGCGCTGCGTAAAATTAATTCACCACTATCAGCCATCAACGAACCGTCCAATGCAAAGAGACGTGCACGCGTACCTTTTTGCACCAGTCGGGCGACCATTTGACGTGCGACACTGAAGACGAGCTTGTTATTGCGGTTGAGTTCACGTTGCTTGATTGAGGCCCCTTCGCCCAAGGCCGCAGCAAACATTTCACCTTGAATTTCAAGGCCGGAAACTTCACTGAGGATCAAGGCGCGGCGATATTCACCCAGATAGAGAATACCAATGACCAAAATGCCAAGCGCAAGCATGTTGACGGCCAGAATGCGTAATGTAATCGGTGAAAAAACACGTTTCGGGCGCTCAAAGCGGGCAAAAGGTTGCATGGTGGATTATTCCACGTTTTCGCGGTAACGGTAGCCAACCCCATATAGGGTTTCGATTTGGTTGAAATCGTCATCGACCAGTTTAAACTTTTTACGCACGCGCTTAATGTGGCTGTCGATGGTGCGGTCATCCACATAAATATGTTCGCCGTATGCGGCATCAATCAATTGATCACGGCTTTTAACGTGGCCGGGATGACGCGCAAGGGATTCCACAATTAAAAATTCGGTCACGGTCAGATTGACATGTTCTTTTTTCCAGGCGCACAGATGGCGTCCTGCATCCAACAGCAAAGGACCGCGTTGCATGACATCCTTTTCATCCCGTTCTTTGCCATTTTGCTGGCGAATGGCATCTTGGCGACGGATCAAGACACGGATGCGTTCCAGCAAGAGGCGCTGGGAAAAAGGCTTGCGGATGAAATCATCCGCCCCCATGCGAAGGCCGAGTAGTTCGTCAATCTCATCGTCTTTGGAAGTCAGAAAAATAACAGGAACATGACTTTCTTTACGCAATTGCCCCAACATTTCCATGCCATCCATGCGGGGCATTTTGATGTCCAGAACCACAAGGTCGGGTGGATTGCTGGTGATGCCGGCAAGACCTTCTTCGCCATCACGGTATGTTCTGACAGTATAACCTTCAGCCTCCAATAAAATGGAAACAGAGGTGATGATGTTGCGGTCGTCATCTACAAGTGCGATTGTATGTGCCAAGGTTTCGTCTCAATCGGTTAGCATGGGAAATTTGAATGACTATATGGTCCTATGGCAGACAGGGTCAATGAAAAGAAAAGGGGAAAGCAAATGACCACAGGATTTGAAGCGCGCAAAATAGTCCGTTCTTGTCGAAGCGGTGCTTTGGCGACATTAGATCGCAATGACCAATCACCCTACGTTTCCTTTTGTGCAACCACCTTTGATATCTATGGCCAACCGTTGTTTTTACTGTCAGACTTGGCCGATCATACACAAAATATAAATGTTGAACCTCGGGTCTCGTTTTTATGTGAGCAAGCCTCAATGCGCAGCAACCCGCAAAGCGGCCCCCGCGTGACATTGGTGGGAAAGGTGGAGACGGTGCGACAGGATGATCTGGTTGCGCGATATCTGGAAATTCATCCATCGGCAAAGATGTATGCTGAATTTAGCGATTTTAACTTTTACAGACTGATTGTTGAAAAAGCGCATTTTGTAGGTGGGTTTGGTCAGGCAGAATGGTTGCAAGGCAATGATTATCTGGGCGACTCGGCGGCTTTCTTGAATTTTTCCAAAGAACAAGAAGGCGTAATTTCGTACCTTAATACCGAATTCCCGCAACTTTCAACGATTTGCGCAATAAAATTACTCAAACAGCCGGGGGAGGCTTGGCAACTGTTGCGCATCGACGGGGATGGAATGGACTTGAAATTAGTTTCAAGGATAATTCGTTATCCTTTTGAAAAAGAAGTCAAAACAATGGAAGAATTAAAGAAAGTTGTGCACGATATTTGTTCGTGAAACTTTTGTTGCAAAAAAAACGAAATAAAAATGCAATGAGGTGGTTGTCTCTCCGGCCTGCAGAGGTTATTCTCCGCCCGCTTTTTAAGCAGGGGTGCTTTTTGTTATGGCACTCACCTTTTGAGAGAAGGAAAAGTGGTCATTTCCGAGGGGAGATTGTTTTGTCAAAGTCTTGTTGTGCTATATTTTGATTTAACAAGATTTTTATGAAAATTACTCTGTAACGATGTGACTTTATGAAAAAACACGGCACCAAAGCTTGCAAACTATGACACCGGAGTTGTAAATGAGCCCGACCCAAACGAATATCGACCTGTCGAAGTACGGTATCGAGAACGTCCAAGAAGTAGTCTATAACCCTTCATATGATCTTCTCTATGCAGAAGAAACCAAAGCTGGCCTGGAAGGCTTTGAAAAAGGAATCGTGACTGAGCTTGGCGCAGTTTCTGTTGATACGGGCATTTTTACCGGTCGCTCTCCCAAAGATAAATATTTTGTGGAAGACGATACATCTCGCGATACCGTTTGGTGGGCTGATCAAGGTAAAAACGATAACAAAGCGATCTCCGAAGAAGTTTGGGCAGACCTGAAAAACCTTGTGACGACACAATTGTCCGGCAAGCGTCTGTTTGTGGTCGACACATTCTGCGGTGCCAACGAAGATACCCGTCTAAAAGTACGCTTTATTACAGAAGTCGCTTGGCAGGCTCACTTCGTTAAAAACATGTTTATCCGCCCTTCTGATGAAGAACTCGTTGGTTATGAGCCCGATTTTGTGGTGATGAACGGTGCAAAAACATCCAACCCGAACTGGGAAAAGCAAGGATTGAATTCTGAAAACTTTGTAGCGTTTAATCTGACAGAACAAATTCAGTTGATCGGCGGTACATGGTATGGCGGCGAAATGAAAAAAGGTATGTTCTCTATCATGAACTACCTGTTGCCGCTTAAAGGTATTGCTTCCATGCATTGTTCTGCCAACGTGGGTGTAGATGGTGATACGGCTGTTTTCTTTGGCCTTTCCGGTACAGGCAAGACAACTTTGTCCGCAGATCCGAAACGCCAGTTGATCGGTGATGATGAACATGGTTGGGATGACAACGGTGTCTTCAACTTCGAAGGTGGCTGTTATGCGAAAACGATCAACCTGTCCAAAGAAAACGAACCCGATATTTACAACGCAATCCGCCGTGATGCGTTGCTGGAAAACGTTGCGGTCACTGAAGACGGTAAAATCGATTTTGATGACAATTCGAAAACAGAAAACACACGTGTTTCCTATCCGATTTATCATATTGAAAATATCGTCAAGCCGGTTTCCAAAGCGGGTCATGCGAAGAAAGTTATCTTCCTGACAGCCGATGCGTTCGGCGTTCTGCCCCCGGTTTCCAAATTGACACCGGAACAGACACAATATTATTTCCTGTCTGGTTTCACAGCGAAACTGGCGGGTACTGAGCGTGGTATCACTGAACCGACACCGACGTTCTCTTCTTGCTTTGGTGCTGCGTTCTTATCCTTGCACCCGACAACTTATGCGAAAGTTCTGGTTGAACGCATGAACGCGTCCGGTGCAGAAGCCTACCTTGTGAACACAGGTTGGAACGGCACAGGCAAACGGATTTCCATTAAGGATACACGCGCAATCATCGACGGCATTTTGGATGGATCTATTGAAGGTGCAGAATTCAAGCAACTGCCGTACTTCAATTTGGCAGTTCCGCAATCTCTGCCCAATTGCGACCCGAACATCATGAACCCGCAAGACACATACGCTGATGTGGCTGAGTGGGAAGAAAAAGCCAAGAATTTGGCTGCCATGTTTGTCGATAACTTCGGTCGTTTCACTGATAACGAAGAAGGAAAGAAACTGGTTGCAGCGGGTCCTGCACTGTAAAATACAGTTCAAGCGCCTTATAAGTTCTCGAAAAACACCTCGTATCCATTTGATGCGGGGTGTTTTTTATGCCTTTTTTCTTAAGAAACCAATTGCAAGGTTGGCTTGTCCGAGACACATTAAGAGTATGACTATTGTTTTAAGAGGATGTGATGCAAAACCGGGTGGTGACATTAGAGACAACAAAGGCTTACGGGGAAGCCTTTAATAATCGTGACCTTGCGGCGATTGCGGATCTTTTGGATGATCAGAATGTGATTTTCAGCCGACAGGAACAAAGTACCATTATTGGTAAGGAAAATGTTCTGCGCCGGATCAAAACACTTTTTCAACGTACCGATGAACGTAATCGAAAGCTGGAATTGATCAGCGCCATTATTGATTTGGGCAACAGTAAAGCGCGTCCTTGTCTTTTGTGTTTGATGAACGGCATTCCAGTTGCCGTCTGTGTCATCAGTTGCAAGATCAATGGCAAAATAAATGCGATTGCTATTTTGCTGAATGGGGCGGTTGTTTCAACGGCACGTCCGACGGAAAAGAAATATTCGGACAAAGGGCAATTGCCGGCAGAGCCCAGCCGTAAGGCAGTTTTAGCCCTGACGAAAGCCTATATTACGGCTTTTAACAAACGTGATCTAAATGGCTTATCTGATATGCTGGATGAAAGTCAGTCGGTTTTTACGCGAACGGATCAGGAAGCCATTGTTGGACGCGATGCCATTTTAGACCGGGTGCGGGATTTGTATCGTCGTCTGGACAGTTATGGACAGGATTTAACTGTGGTTAATGGCATTATTGATCATAAAGAACGTAAAGCTTGGCCTTGTTCCATCGGTGTTTTAGACGGCAGTGTTATTTCAATTGCCATGTTAAGTGCAACGCCGACCAATTGTATTTCGGAAATCAACGTGATCCTGACGCCTGCGATTGTGGAAAAAGCCCGCCCGACAGAACCTTTACCTGAACCCAAAAAAGAACATCCGGATGCGGCAGTTCTGAAAGAACGCGAAGCTTGGTTATTGGATCGGGCTAAGAAAATTGAGCGCATTATGAAACGGGACGGGCGTTTACCCCATTTGATAACCAAGCAAATCCGGGTAGAGCAGCAATTGGAAAAAATTGCTTTTCTCAAACGGAAGCTCGGCATAAAGACTTGATCAAATGTGTGTTTGGGATAAGTTTAGACTTATTCTGAATGTCTTCCTAAGAAAAGGTATATAATTATGTTCTGTGTTGTTTCTCCTGCAAAAAAACTGGATTTTGATACGCCGGTTTCTGGTTTGCCCCATACGCAGCCCTATTTTCTGGAAGACACGGAAGAACTATCAAAAACAACATGTAAGCTGACACGGGCTGATTTATCACAACTGATGAAAATCAGCGATGCATTGGCCGATTTGAATCATGCGCGTTTTCAAGGGTTCTCAACACCATTCACTCCGGATAATGCCAAGCAAGCCGCATTGGCGTTTAGCGGTGATACATACGTTGGTTTGGATGCCAAAAGCTTGAATGAAGACGATTTTAAATTTGCCCAAGACCATTTCGGGATTTTGTCCGGCTTTTATGGTTTGCTGCGCCCGTTGGATTTAATCCAGCCTTATCGTTTGGAAATGGGAACACGGCTTGCCAACCCACGCGGTCATAATCTGTACGATTTCTGGGGAAGCCAAATTTCTCAACGTTTAAATGATGTTTTAAAAGACCAACCGCAAAAGATTTTGATCAATTGTGCCTCCAACGAATATTTCAAGGCCGTGGATAAGAAGGCACTGGATGCAGAAGTTATCACCCCTGTTTTTAAAGAGATTAAGCAAGGTGTGGCAAAAACCATTGGCCTGATGGCAAAACGGGCCCGTGGATCCATGGCGCGCTATATCATTCAGAACCGCCTTGAAGACCCGGAAGGGATTAAAAATTTCGATCTGGGTGGGTACACTTATCGCGAAGACCTTTCAAAAGGTAATGACTGGGTCTTTACAGCGGAACGCGATTGACCGGTTGAAAGTAAAGCTTGAGTGTGTTCTGATATTTGCAACCGATATAATGTGGAGGCAAATATGGGACGGACTTTTCAGGTTTTCTTGGCAATATTTCTTTTCATATTTGGGCTGGTTGTACAGTCCCCGATTGCCCGTGCCGCAGATAGTTTAACCGTCGGGCTTTATCCGTGGGTACCGCGTCTACAACAGTTTCAGGATGCAATTTCGACGCAATGGGCAAAGGTTCAACCCAATGTGAACTTGCATTTTTTGACATCCGATGAATGGGACGGTGGTTATCATATGAATCCACCTGCCAATGCCGATGTCTATGTTATGGATGCGATGTTTTTAAACTATTTCAACAGTATTGGATCGGTTGATCTTTTGCAAGATGATGAAGTTCTCAACAAACAGGATTTCTTTGATTATGCAATTGATGGGGTAAAGAATCCGTCCGGTGGATATCTGGCAGTCCCTATGCTGGGATGCGCCAATGTGCTGTTTTATCATGAAGATGATAGCGCGGTTGCGAGCGCACAAACCATCAGCGCGTTAAAACAAACCTTAAAGACCTGTACCTTCACCAGCATGGTGCCGCCGGGACCACGGGGATTGATGATTGATATGCAAGGGGCCTCGACAGCGGCGTGCCGCTATATTGAATCCGAAGCTGGTATTCAGGGTACCTGGCCCATCAGCCTGCCGGAAACCATTGATCCCACAGCGATGGGTTTTTTGCGCACCATGATGGATATGACCAGTTTTTATAATGCAACCAAGGCTGGGGACAACACCTATAACCGGGGCACATGGTATAGCGAAGGATATGGACGGGTCTTTGTCGGATATACCGAGACATTTTCCGCCATGTCAGCACAGACACGGGCGACGACAAAAATTAAACCGTTCCCCGCATCTGACAATGCCGATGCGCCGACCATGTTTTATTCCGACCTGATTGCGATTAACCCGACCAGTGTCAGCCGTGGAACACGCGATTTGGCGGTTCAACTTGCCAATGTCATTGCGGATGCGCAAACCATTACGGCCAGTATCGGCCCCGGTGATGGCAAAGGTTATCCACAATATCTGATGCCTGTGCGCCCCAGTGTGTTTGATACGCTTTCTCAGACCTATCCGAAATATCAGGAAATGAAGGAAATGGTGGAAAACAGTAATGCAACCCTGTTTTCGCTGGATAGCAATTCACGCGATTGGTTTGATGCCATGCAGGATAAAATTCTGGCCGGCACAAGGGCCGATTATGCGTGCGGGTGCGATATTGAAGCCGTCTATCCGATCCCCGATAATGCGCGTGCGGGGGCGATTTGTCCACAAACCTGCGCCCCACATGGCGGTTGGAATGGTCAATGGACCAACCAGTATCCGGCGGCACAAAATGGTTCTGTCTGCGGGTGTAACACATGCCCACCGTCTGTCGAGCAAGAGATGACACCCCGAGCCAATGATTGATGATTTAAATAGAGACATTGTATGCAGAAAATTCAGATATTGCCCTTGACGCTTAAATGGATCCCGGATCTGCGCGAACGCTTGTCCGGGATGACGGGAGGAAAAGTTTGGTAAAAACGTCATCCCGGCCTTGAGCCGGGATCTATTATTGCGACACTTACATTGAAAGTTTGAACGATAAATCCTGCCAATAAGGATTGTGTTGTTCAATAAGCTGAATTTTCCATTCCCGTCTCCAGCGTTTCAGGGATTTTTCACGACGAATGGCATGTTCCATGTCGTCATACATCTCGAAATAAATCAGATTTTTTAGTTTGTAACGTTTTGTAAACCCATCGAAATATTCATTTTGATGTTGATAAAGTCGATGTAATAAATGGGACGTGACACCGACATAAAGTGTGCCATACGGTTTGTTTGTCAGGATATAAATACAAGGGTGCTTCATATCCCCGCTTATGAATGGCCCTGAGCTTATTTACCCCCGACCATGCGGTGCGGTGAAATCAATTTCCGGTCCGGCAGGAACCACGCCTGTGGGGTTGATGGTATCGTGACTGGCGTAGTAGTGGGTTTTGATATGGTCCATATGGACGGTTTCGGCCACGCCGGGAACTTGATAGAGGTCTTTCAGATATCCCCATAGGTTCGGATAATCGACAATGCGTTTTTTATTGCATTTGAAATGTCCGACATAGACAGCATCAAAGCGCACAAGCGTGGTAAACAGGCGCCAGTCGGCTTCGCTGATATAGTTCCCGACAAGATAGCGGTTTTTCGATAAGATATTTTCAACCTTATCAAGGGCGGCAAACAGGTTTTCAAAGGCTTCTTCATAAGCATCTTGCGTGGTGGCAAAGCCTGCCTTGTACACACCGTTGTTGATGTTGTGATACACGAATGTATTGATCTCGTCGATTTCGGTCTGCAGGGCTGCGGGATAGAGGTCATCGCATTCTTTTGTCGCAAAATCATCAAAGGCAGTATTGAGCATCCGGATGATCTCAGCCGATTCATTACTGACAATCGCGTTGGATTTTTTATCATACAAAACGGGTACAGTGACCCGACCCGTATAATCAGGTTGAACGTGAGTATAAAGAGTGTGCAGGGGATTACGATCGGGGAGCATCCAGCCGTTTTCTTTCATAACGGGATCAACGACAACCACATCAATGATATCTTCAAGCCCCTTAAGTGCGCGGAAAATAAGCGTGCGGTGTGCCCACGGACAAGCATAGGAAACATAAAGGCGATAGCGATCGGCTTCGGCCTTGAAACCACTGCTACCATCCCGACTGACCCAATCGCGAAAACTGCTGTCTTGGCGTTTGAACTTTCCGCCAGTGCTTTTGGTATCGTACCAAGTGTCTTGCCATTTGCCGTCAACGAGTAGGCCCATTTCCTATTCTCCTCTTGTCAAAATTCATGCTGCATGATGTACTGTTCGACAGAAAATGATAATGGGGCAATTTGGAACATAATTGTTTCTATGAGGAAACGATGAATAATCTGACAGGCATGATGATTTTTGCACAGGTGGTGCAATCGGGTAGTTTTTCAAAGGCGGCAGATGATCTGGGGATGTCGAAAAGCTCGGTTAGTAAGAAGGTTACCTTTTTAGAAGATCGTCTTGGTGTTCGATTGTTAAACCGGACAACGCGCAAGCTGAGCTTAACCGAAGTCGGACAGGTTTTTTATGAACGCTGTGAACGGATTATGAGCGAGGCAGAAGAAGCCGAACTGGCCATTACCCGTTTGCAGGACGAGCCGCGCGGGCATCTTAAAATCAGTGCCCCGGTCAGTTTTGGTGTGAAACATCTGGGGCGACCACTTGCGGCCTTTATCGGAAAATACGAAGACCTGAGCGTCGATGTGCAACTGAATGACCGTTATGTTGATATTGTGGACGAAGGGTTTGATCTTGCCATTCGCATCGGCCGTTTACCTGATTCTTCCCTGATTGCGAAGAAAGTCGGATCCAGCCGGATGGTTGTATGTGCCTCCCCCGACTACTGGCAAAAACATACCAAACCAACGCACCCCCGCCAATTGGAAGATATGAATTGTTTGATTTATACCCTGTCGCGCAATAGTGGCGGGTGGTCTTATCAGGAAAATGGCAAGACCCATTTGGTGAAGATTGAAGGAGATGTGAAAGCCAATAATGGCGATATAATCCGTGATATGGCAGTAAATGGGGCCGGGGTTGCGGTTTCACCTGCATTTATTGTTGGGCGGGAATTGGCAAATGGTGTTTTAGAATCCGTCATGGAAGAATATGAGGTTGAACCGATCAATATTTATGCGGTTTATCCCCATAATCGACATTTATCCGCAAAAGTACGCCTGTTTGTGGACTTCCTGAAAGATTGGTTTGGCAATTGTCCTTCGTGGGAAGATATTCGTTAAAGTTTTAATTTTATGCAAATGCGTTGTCGCTACCTGATTTAGGTTGCTCGGGATTTGCTAACGGCTTTCGCGCCACCATGCCAAACACCAGAAAGCGGCGGCCCCCATCAGGATCATCCAGAGGGGAACGAGATTGCTGCGCTTTATGCCAAGCACGCTTTCTTTATGGCGCTTGGGCAGACCGATCCAGTTTCGACCAACCGTTTCGCTTTTGACGGAAACCCGTTGCAACATGGGCATGTCGTCTTCCAGCCAATGCAGGCTTCCCCCCAGTTTTTCAGCAAGGGGGCCGATCAGGGTTTCGCTTGCGCGGGGATCTTCCAGTTCTTTCGGGTTCAGGCTGCCTTTGATTAACGTGGTCCGATGTGTTGTATCTTCTGCGTGATAAATGCCCATTTGCGGGGCATTCAGCTGTTGCTTAAAGATCCCTTTGCCTTGTGCTGTCAATGTGACATTTTGTTGTGTCCCGTCGGGAAAGGTGATTTGAACGGGCGGGTTTTCAGGTGTCAGGCTGTGACGGATAATTTCGATGGTTTGTTCGTCTTTTTGTTGCAGGCTCAGTGTGTTTTCTTCCAGTTCCGGTTCTTTCATCAGCCAGTGTACAAGGTTGCGCACCAGTGCGTTATGGGGACCGCCCCCGTCAAACCCACGCGCCCAAAGCCAAAGGTGATCGCTTAAAAGCATGGCAACACGGCCCTGTTGAATGCGGTCCACGACCAAAAGCGGTTGTTGATCTTCGCTTTGCAGAATGGTTTGACCGGAAATGTTTTGACTGTTCACAATCCGCATCCATCGACCCCAGTCTTTTTGCGGGCTGCTGAGTTGGGTTGTGATGGGGTGGCGTTTGCCCAGTTCAGTTTTTTGCAAGCGATAGGGAGTATCGTCTTGAATTTGTCCGTTGGGCAGGGCAGGCAAGACGGTTTTTAATCCGGTCTGGGCAAGGCTGCGCGCGCCTGCGAAATCCGGTCCGGCAGATATTAACAGGGCACCACCTTTTTCAACATAACGCACGATGTTTTGAAAATAGCTTTCGTTCAGGACATTATGGCGATAATAACGATCAAAAATAATCAGGTCGAAATCATTAAGTTTTTCTTCAAAAAGTTCGCGCACCGGAAAAGCGATGAGAGAAAGTTCATTTAAGGGTGTAAAGTCTTCTTTTTCCGATGGGCGCAAAATGGTGAAATGAACCAGATCAACAGCCGGATCGGACCGTAAGATATTGCGCCATGTCCGTTGCCCCTGATGAGGTTGCCCGGACACGAGCAAAACACGTAAACGGTCACGCACACCATTGATCGTCAGGGCGATTTTATTGTTGTTGAGGCTGAGTTCATTTTCAAGGGTCGGCGTTTCAAGTAAAAGAACCTGTCTTCCGGCATGATCTGCAATATAGATCGTTTCTTGAACGCCGTCTTCTGCCGGGGTGAAACGTTGCTTTTTGCCATTTTCATGTAGCAGAAAAAGCGGTGCGTTTGCATTGGGCTGTGCATTGTCCAAGACACGAACACGCAGTAAAATGGGTTTGCTAACGATGGCATAGCGCGGCGCATCGACAATCTCAATGCGACGGTCTTTGTCTTTTTTACTGCCTGTCAGCAAGACATGAAGAGGACCGGGCAGATTGGATGCGTCCTTCAGGTCGTGAATTTGACCATCGGTGATGAGGACGCTACCAGCGTATCGATCAGGATCAATGGTGCCAAGGGCTTGTTTTATCCGATTAATGATGCGTGTGCCTGATTTTTCCTCGTCGGGTTGGGGCGCTAAATCAATGGTTCGAACTTCCAGATCTTGATAGGCAGAGGCATCTGTCTTTAACTTTTCAACGGCCTGTTGTCCTTGTGCCCTGCGGTCCCCAAGGGATTGACTGGTGGAGGTGTCATTTAGAATAAACGCGATATCTTTTTCTTGTCGGGTGTCCGTGCGCGTTATTTGCGGGACACTCAGGGCCAGAAGAACGAGGATAGCACCCAGCAAACGCAAGATGGCCCCACGCTGTTTTTTTCGTATCGACAGGACTGTTAAGACGCAGACAATTCCGGCCAAACTGAACAACGACCAAAGGGGGAGAAGGGGCGTGAATGAAATTTCCGTCATAGGCCCAACCTTTGCAAAATGGCGGGGATATGGACTTGATCACCTTTGTAATTCCCACTCAGGATATACATAACAAGGTTGATACCAAACCGTATGGCTTGTTCGCGTTGTAATTCACCCCCTGGTATGACGGGATACAAGGGGCGTAGATTGTCATCGCGTGCCCAGGCCTGCACCCAGGCATTGCGACCGATTAGAACCGATGAAACGCGATCGTTTCGGGTGTCGCCATCACTTTCCACCCAAATCCCATCAAAATCAAAACGACCGGGGAAACGCTGCAACAGATAAAAGGCACGTGTCAGAACGTGGGTTTCCCCCACAGGGTCTAACGGGGCGATATCCAAATTTGTGGTTGCCTGCGCCAATAAAGCGGGGCGATCTTGGCCCATTGTATCAAACAGGATAAATCCACCGGTTTTTAAAAAACGATTGAGCTTTTCGGTTGCTTGCGGACTGAGGGTCGTTTGTTGGTCTTCAATCGCCCAATAAATCATGGGAAAGAGGGAAGGGTCATCTTTTTCAGGATCAAACGCCATCGCCGGGGCAAGCTCAACGGCGGTGCGTCTGCGCAACACGGCACCCAGACCGTTTAATCCCCGTTTCAGTGTCTCGTTGAGTTGTGGATCAGGAGTTTCCATGTAAGCCAGCCGCATCTGATTGGCGGCAGCCAAAGCCTTGTTCCAATCTGTTTCACCATAGGCTGGTAGGGTAGTAAATAGGACAATGCCAAGGGCTGCACTGTTTATAACAGCAGCAGTTTTAAACCGAATGCTTAAGAGCCAGTCAAGCAATGCAAGCAAGAAGGCAGCAAATAAGAACCACAGGGAAAAGTCTTGTTCGTTTTCCTCGTGAAAGGTGCGCTGCGTGACAGTTGGCGGGATTGAACCAAGGACGGTGATGTCTTTGACAAAGGGCCCTAAATTATAGGCTTTTGGGGATTGAGAGGAACCGTATAAACCGGGCGGATGGGAAGCGTTGGGGCTTTTATTTTCCAGTTCATTTGATGTAAGGGGCGTAAATTGCGTGCTTGCGGCACTTAGAAAACCATTTCTATCAAACAGGCGGTAAGGAGAGAGCGGCCCGTCTTGCAAAACCGTGGTGTTACGTGTGGTCAGGCTTAACAGCCTTTTCAACATTTGTTCAAAGGTACCGGATAAGGGAAGTTTTGACCAACCGGGTACGGCTTCGATATGGAAAAGAATACTCCATCCTTGGCCTATTTGTGAGGCTGTAACCAACGGGGTCCCATCACTGAGACGTGCCCATGTTTTTTCGCTTAAATCTGCACTGGGGCGCGCAAGAATTTGTTTATTGATCGAAATGTCGTCCGGTACGGGTAAACCGAAAAACGGACTGTGACTGTCAAAGGGAGCCAAGCGATGGGGTTTATCCCAACTGAGACTGCCGCCAAAGGTACGTTCACCGGGTAAGAGTTGGACAGGTAATAAGGGGTCGAAGGGTGCCCCATCTTTTGTGTCGTTTTTTTGGGCGCTGGCAAAACGCACAAAGATACCGCCTTGTTGTACCCAGTTTTCCAACCGTTCGCTCTGTTGGGGGGGGAAGGCTGTGTAATCAACATCAATAATCAGGTTGATCGATTGGTCCAACAGATCGTTTAGAGATGCGTTTTGAATATGGCTGTAAGGGGCAAGGCTTTTTTCAACATAGTATGACGGGGCGAGAAGTGCCTTATCGCTGCCCTTTGGTGCAATCAGGCCCACACTTTGATCGCGCCACTTTTCATCCAGCAGATATTGCGCGCCGGGGTTTGTAAATCCGGCAATGCGAATGCGTTCTGTCCGACTTTTCAGTTCTTGTGGGATATCGATAAATTGTTCGTGAACTTTCTCGCCAGCGTTTAATTCATATTTCTTTTGCAGGAGAACCTGTGCCTCCCCATCCAGAAATTGAAGCTCCAACGCTTTGTTTGAGGGGAAGGTCAGTTCCGTGAGGCCAATGTGGAAACCTTTGCCTTTACGTGTGACGTTATGAAGAACGGGTAACGGGGGAAGGGTGCTTTCCGTAATATATTCGACATCCCCGATTTGCAGGAGGTCTTGTAAAAAAAGGTTTTCTTGTGGATCGCTAAGGCCATTGGATATCCAGCTTATTTTGGGCCGTGTTGATAACGTGGATTGCAATTCTTTGATCGAATGCAACACCGCTTCATGCGCGGTTGGCCAAGGGTGCGCAGACAGATGTTCCGCTTCATAAACAAGGCGGCTATGTGGCTTTTGTTCAAACGGTACAGGCTGGCTGGTTCCCATAATATAAACGGGCTGTTCTGTATTTTTTGCGCCTGCGACCAGTCGCAATAGTTCCTTATGGCGTTGATCCCATCGATCCATGACCGACCAGTCATTATCGATCAGAATGATATGGGGAACTTGATCAGTTTGATTGGATTGTGTCGCATTTAAAACAGGGCCGGCCAATGCGATAATCAAACATAAAAGCAGCAAACACCGCAGCAAGAGAACCCACCACGGCGTCTTTGCTGCCAACAAGCGCTGGCTGGTTAATTCTTGCAACAGCCGAACCGCCGGGAAAGGAATGACTTTGGGCTTTGGCGGTGTGGTTTTCAGCACATACCACAACAGCGGTAAAAACAATAAGGTGCTGAAGGCCCACGGGGCGGCAAAAGTTAACCCTTCCATTGCGTCCCCCGTCCTTGGGTGATGGAAAGGTAAAGATTGAGAAGGGCACTTGCGGCTGATTGTGAGGTATCGTGTCGCTGGAAGCTCCATCCCAAGGAATGAGCTAACAGGTTCAAGGTCTGGCGGCGAGCTTTCAAACGTTCCTTGTAGGCATCGCGCACGGTTTCAACATTTCCGAAATAAGCACTGCCTTCGTTTTCCAAGCCTTGAAATTCAACCCGTCCGTCAAAAGGAAGGCTTTCTTCGGCTGGATCCAGTATTTGGATCATATGCCCGCGCAAATGGCGGCGGCTATAGCGTTTCAAGGCTTCTTCTATTTCCGGTAAGGGGGAGAGGAAATCACCGATCAGGACAAGTTCACCGTGGCGAGGTAAATGGGCATGTTCGGGCAGGCTTTGCAGGGTGTCTTTTCTGCTTTGATTACGTTCCAGTATGCTAGCCAGACGATAAAGGGCCGCACGCCCGCGCCCCGGCGGGTTGGCATCCCCCAATAGGGCGATTTGTTCACCGCCGCGCAGCAGAAGGGAAGCAAGGGCCAATGTGATCAATTCCGCCCGATAACGTTTATCTACAAGGGTCGGGGAGGAACTGTAATTCATGGAGGCAGAAGGATCACGCCATAACCAGACGGTTTGTGCGGCCTCCCATTCATATTCGCGCACAAAATGATGTTGGGTTTTGGCAGATTGCCGCCAGTCGATTGCGCGGGTGGACTCTCCGCTTTGATAGGGGCGAAATTGCCAGAAGTTATCGCCTTGTCCCCGCCGCCTGCGACCATGAATACCTTGGGCGACGGTGGCTGCAACGCGTTCAGCCTCCACCAACAATGGGGGCAGTCCGGCGCATTCGGCTTCTGCACGATGTATGGTGGGGTGGGGTGGCATTTTTGGGTGAAGTCCTATTCGCTCAGGGTTCGCGTGATGAGTTGTTCGATGATGGTATCCAACGAAATTCCTTCGGCACGGGCAGCAAAATTCAAGGCCATGCGATGTCGTAAAATCGGGGAAGCCAAAGCGATGACATCGTCAATGGACGGGCATAATCGATTGTGCAAGACGCAGCGGGCACGCACGCCGGACATTAAGGCCTGACTGGCGCGGGGGCCCGGCCCCCATGCGACGTGTTTTTGTACATCGTTTAAAGTGCTGGTTTCAGGGCGCCCTTCGCGCACCAGCGTCAGGATGGCCTCGACCACGCTTTCACCGACCGGAATATCACGTAGAAGGGTTTGTGCCTGAAGGAGTTCTATTGAGCTACAAATGCGTTTTGGTGTCTTGTTATCGTTGCCTGTTGTGGTCATCAAGATGGCGCGTTCGGCATCACGTTCCGGGTATTGGACGCTGATCTCCATGAAAAAGCGATCTAGCTGTGCTTCGGGCAAGGGATAGGTGCCTTCTTGTTCCAGTGGGTTTTGGGTGGCCAATACGTGAAAAGGTTGGGGCAGGTTATGATAATGTCCGGCAACGGAAACGCGTTTTTCCTGCATGGCTTGAAGCAAGGCCGACTGGGTTCGGGGGCTGGCCCGGTTAATTTCATCGGCCATGAGCAATTGGCAGAATGTCGGGCCTTTGACAAAGCGAAAATGGCGTTTCCCATTGTCATCTTCGTCTAAAATTTCGGACCCGATAATATCACCGGGCATCAGGTCCGGGGTAAATTGAACGCGGCGTTCATCCAAACCGAGGACGGTGCCCAAGGTTTCAACCAATCGGGTTTTCCCAAGGCCAGGCAGGCCGATTAAAAGGACGTGCCCCCCTGATAAAATACTGACTAATGTTTCCTCGATGACTTGATCCTGACCGAAGATAATGGCATTTACTTCGCGATGCACTGTAGCCATTTGTTTGCTGAAGGCTTCAAGGGCTTGAACGGCTTTTGGATCGTCTTTCACAATAAATATCCTTGTTTTGCCATGATAAAAGTCCTATCTCAAAGATGTGGTTGCATTTGTCAGTAATGCAATTTTAACCAGCTCTGAAAATAAGGATAGGTTCGAACGAACGTAAAACCAACCAATTATGTGTGATCTGTTGAAGAATTTATTTTAAAGAAGGGTGAGTTGGGGAGGAGCGAGAAATGATGAGTACGATTGCGCAATCCAATGCGCAACAATCAGCACAACCGATGTGTGGCGATATTGATATTAGAATAGCAAAAGACGGCACATGGTTTCACGAAGGCGGGCCGATTGGACGCAAAGAATTAGTCTGTTTATTTGCAAGTATTCTGAAGCGTGATGAATATGGGGAATATTGGCTGCAAACCCCGGTTGAAAAAGCAAGAATTGTTGTGGAAGATGCGCCCTTTATTGCCGTTGAGCTGTTTGCATGTGAATGCGGTTGTGATCAAAAATTGTCTTTACGTACGAATGTTGATGAAGTTGTTCCCATTGGGCTGGACAATCCCATTCGAGTGGAACATGATCCTAAAACAGGTGAGCCCGCGCCGTACGTGACATTGCGTCAGGGGGAGGGTATGTTTCCCATTGAAGCAAAGATAAATCGTGCCGTTTTCTATGAATTGGTCAATCGTGGTGTTGAAGAAACAATAGACGGGGAAGTGTATTTCGGAATATGGAGCAACAACGAATTTTTCCCACTGGGACAACTGGACGAGGACTGACGCCAAAGGTTTTGCGCGATTTTTTTGCATCTTATCAGCCTGACCCACAGGATATTCGCGGGGACCATGATCTCAATGGGTTTCGACCAAAACCGGATAATCGTGCCGCTGCTGTTCTCGTGCCCATCGTTAAACGCCATGATGAACTGAGCGTTCTGTTTACCAAAAGAACCGACCATTTAAACAATCATCCCGGTCAGATCAGTTTTCCCGGTGGCCATACCGAAGAAGATGATGAAACCGCTGCCCATGCTGCCTTGCGTGAAACCGAAGAAGAAGTCGGCTTGCCGGATCGTTATATTCAGGTGATCGGGCAGTTAAACGATTATGTGACGCGCACGGGGTTTCGGGTCACGCCCATCGTTGGTTTGGTGGATTACCCTTACCCGATGGACCCGGATGACCATGAAGTTGCCGAAGTCTTTGAGGTCCCGCTGTCCTTTTTAATGGATCCTGCCAATCATCAAAAATGTTCCCGTGTTTTTATGGGTAAGAGGCGTTATTTCTGGGCAATGCCTTATAATGATTATTATATCTGGGGGGCAACGGCGGGGATGCTCCGAAATTTTTATGACGTATTTTCAGGTGTCAAATAATGCGCTTTTTGCTGCAATATATTCTTCCTTTGGCTTTTCCGACCGCGATTTATCTCGTATGGAAACTCTATCACAAAAAAAAGGCGGGTGAGGAAGCCCATCATATTGATTTGACCAAGGGACCGTGGTTGCGTTTATTTGGGATCGGTGTGGTTTTGATGGGGATCGGCCTCGTCTTCTTTAATGTGATGGATGGGGAAAAACCGGGCGGGGTTTACCAGCCACCGATCTTTCAGGATGGCAAGGTCATCCCTGGTCATATCATTCGCGACGAATAACGATGTTGAATATTACCAATCAGGACTGGTTCTGTAATCCTGTCAGCCGACGTATCATGCAGGTTTTAGGCTCGCGTGGGCGTTCGGCCCGTTATGTTGGGGGATGCGTGCGTGATGCCCTTTTACGAAAACCGATCAATGATATTGACATCGCCACACCTGAGTTACCGCAAACCGTTTTGGGATTGTTGAAAGAGAACGATATTAAGGCGATTGCAACTGGGATCGAGCATGGAACCGTTACGGCCATATGCGAGGGACGTTCTTTTGAAATTACCACGTTGCGTTCGGACGTTTCCACCGATGGACGACGCGCAACGGTAGCTTTCTGCGAAGACTGGTTGGAAGATGCCAAACGCCGTGATTTTACCTTTAACGCCATGAGCCTTGATGCGGAAGGAACGCTTTATGACCCATTTGACGGGCAAGAAGATTTAAAGGCCGGACGTGTCCGGTTTATTGGATGTGCGCAAGACCGTATTTGTGAAGATTACCTCCGCCTGTTGCGGTTTTTTCGTTTTAATGCCTATTACGGAAAAACAGCGGTTGATTCTGAAGGTTTACAAGCCTGCCAAAAGTCAGCAGATGGATTAAAACAACTGTCCGGGGAACGGATTACGCAGGAACTTTTACGCCTTTTGGAAGCACCGCGCCCTGCAAGATGGGTGGATATGATGATCAGAAATGACATTTTTCAAAAGATCATTCCTGATATTTTAACGCGCCCTCAGCTTGAAATGTTATGTGCCTTTGAAGATCAGCCGGATGGATTGCGCCGTTTGGCCTGTTTGCTGCCAAATGATCCGCATGTGATTGCAGGGGTGGCAAAACGTTTTCGTTTGTCCAAGGCGGCAGAGAAACGTTTGATGGCGGCGCGATGTACGGCAAGTTTGCTTGATCCGATGAAAGGGCAAGATGAACTGCGCTGTTTCCTCTACCGTAATGGGGCGGTGGCGGCGCGTGATCAATTGTTTTTATATTGGGCGGAAAAAGGTTTCAGCGGCATTGGTCCGCGTGAACAACAGGTCATTGCCCTGATTGATCAATGGCAGGTCGATCCGGTTGTTTTTCCGATACAAGGGGCTGATCTATTGGCTTGTGGTTTTACAGCCGGACCCCGGATGGGCGCTGTTCTTAAAGAAATAGAAGATTGGTGGTGCGCCGGGGGATGTCGGGCAGAAAAAGAAGACTGCCTGCGTGAAGTTCAACACAGGCAGTCTTTGTAAAAGATCCTAGGCGCTCGCCATATCTTGAAGATAGGTTTTGATCTTGTCTTCGAGTTTATGGGTATTGTCGGCAACCAGCTTGGCGGAAACAAAGACCTCTTCGGACATGCGCCCGGTTTCTTCATTGGCTTGGGCGACACCTTCGATGTTATTGGAAACATCGCGGGTGCCGGTTGCTGCTTCATTTACATTCTGACTGATTTCACGGGTTGCACTGCCCTGTTGATCAACGGCTGTGCTAACCGTTGTGGTGACATCGTTCATTTCCTCGATTGTATGTGTGACACCGGCGATGGCTTCGACCGCGCGCATCGTGTCGGACTGAATGGTGGTGATTTGACGGGTGATGTCGTTGGTTGCCTTGGCGGTTTGATTGGCAAGATTTTTCACCTCGGAAGCCACAACAGCAAACCCTTTGCCTGCAACGCCCGCGCGTGCCGCTTCGATGGTTGCGTTCAGGGCTAGAAGATTGGTTTGTTCAGCGATATCGGTAATCATTTGAACGACTTCACCAATTTTGTGGGCACCATCGGCTAGACCTTGAATGGTCTCTCTGGCTTGGCGTGCTGTTCCGCTTGCTTCGTTTGCGATGGTGGAAGAATGTACCACTTGCCGCGAAATTTCCTGAATGGAACTGGAGAGTTCTTCTGCAGCTGCGGCAACAGTTTCCACATTTGAAGTGGCTTGGCTGGCAGCCGAAGCAACGGTTGTGGATTGTGAGCGCGATTGTTCGGTAGCAGCCGACATGGATTGTGCGTGATGTTCCAGTTCCGTGGCTGCTTCGCCCATTTGTTGCAGGGCAAGGGCTACTTCATCGCGAAAGACATCTGTCATCTGTAAACGGCGTACACTTGTGCGTTCGCGAACGGTTTGTTCAATGCCTTGTTTTGCCTGTGCCATATTTTTGCGGATGATACTTTCCTTGAAACGTTGGATCGAACGGGCCATCTGACCAATGGAATCTGATTTATGGCGCCCGGCAATCATGGTCTCGGTTTGTCCCTCTTCCAGTCGTTCGAGGGAATGACGCAGGGAATTTAACGGCACGACCACACTGCGAATGAGGACGACCATGAGAACGATGAGAACGAGGGTAATCACCAATGCAAAAATGGAGAGGCTGATATAGCTGGAACGTGCGGTGGATTTCACGGCTTCAGCAGATTGACGTAATGTCTCTGCCATAAAGTCTTCGGTCTTTTTCAAAAGATTGATTTTTTGTGTGATGGTGTCAAACCATTGCGGTCCGGTAATAGATTGTAAATCGCCGCTATCCTGGCTGTTGATGGCAATTGTGCGCATTTCGTTGACTTTATCGATGGCCGGGCCACTGATGGTTTTAGTCAGAAAGTCAGCAACTGTCGGCGTTGCAAATGAATGGGCGACGTTCATGTAAGTATCTTGTACTGCAATCAGGCTGATAAAATCTTTTAACAAAGCAGGGCTAAAATGACCGCTACCAAAACCGGCGGCCCCTTTTGCACGTTCAATCCCTGCACGTTCTTTACTTTGCAGGAAACTTACAAATGCTGATATTTGATTGGAGAGATCCAGATTACTGGAAATTTTTGACATGGACGCAATCGAATTTAAAAACGCGCTATTGAGGGCGGAATAATAACCGACTTCTTCGGCGACGCTGACTTGCTGTGCAGATATTTTCTCACGCCATTGTGGAAGTTCATCTAACAATGCGCGAATTTTCTTAATGTCTTTTGTTAATCCTACTCGTTCACCGATTGTGAAAGCATCGCTGATACGGGTGGCTTTGCTGTCTGTGTTTTTACGTTGTTCAATAACCTTGTCACCAAAAGCATCGCCCTTGGAGGCCAGAAAACCGGCGGAGGTACCACGTTCTTTTTGCAGTTCATGGACAAGGTTCGAAAAAACATTTGCCATAGAAGACAGTTGTTCGATCTTTTCCATTTCATGTACGGTGGATCGTTTTTCTAAAACGGCATCGCCTGCGAAATAAAGCATGATGGCTAAGGGGATAACTGCAAGGGCGGCGATACGGTGTGTCAGGCGGAATTTATCTAGAAAATTTTCTATAAAGGACTGGTTCGCATGATCACTTTCAATCAAGCCGACACGTTCCATATCGTCACGCATTTTATAGTCGCGATCAACGATATGGTCGATCAGTCGGTCATAAAAGGCATGTAATAAATCCCGGATGTTTAAGGAACTGGGGTCGGATTGATGAGACTTGGCGATATTTTCGAAATATCGAAGCGTCATCTCATGAAAACGGATATGTTCTTCACCTTCAGCATTGGGTTGACACTTGCGGATGATATCGTTTTCACGGGTGAAATGAATGTCGAGATGCGTAACTGTACGGTTCAGCAGGTCTTGAATATCGTTGTGTGCTGCGTTGTTTTTTACGAGTCCATTTAATTCGTTAATCAGATCAATTAAGACAATATGGTCTTGATCAATTTCTTCAATTCCTAAATTAAATGCACGATCCCACGTGATCAGGATGTCGCCTTCATCCATGCGCATAGTCCCCTCCTTCAACTATAATTAGAATAAATATAAGCTGATTTATCCTGTATGCGGGAGGGTAATCTAAAAATAAAGTTTTGAAAATGATTATCTTTTAGAACGAATCTATCAAATGAAAGAAAGATGCAAAACAATTATTGCGTGCTAAACCGGATGGGCCAAGTGTAATCCCTGATGCGTTTTTACACTCAAAAAGAGCATTGCCTTCTTCTCTGATGATTGTGGCATAATGGAACTCATGCCCACGCAAGCGACTGCCGACTGGACCGAAGGGGCTATTCGTTTTGCAGATGACATCACGATAACCAAGGTGAAGTTTACGTTTGGCAAAGGATGTTTCGAGATCAAGAATGCCAGCCATTTCGTGATTGCGACCGTCACGGTCTGTCAGAATTTTTCCCAATGTCATATAGCCGCCACATTCCCCAAAAATAAGAGTGCCTTTGTCGTTATGATTGCGCAAAGAATTCAGGAAATCAGTATTTCCAGCCAGTGTGGTGGCATAAAGTTCGGGATAACCACCAGGCAGATAAATGGCATCACAGTCTTGATCCGGCGTTTCATTTTTTAACGGGCTGAAAAACGTAAGCTCAGCCCCCGCTTTGCGCCAATGTTCCAAAAGGGCAGGATAGGCAAAAGCGTATGCTTTATCTTTGGCAATGGAAATGCGCTGCCCAAGTGGGGCGAAGAAGGCATTGCGTTCGCAAACACGGGGAATAAAACTGCTTTCTGCCAGTTGAACGAGGCTTTCCAGATCAATGTGCTCTTCAAGGAAATCGGCGGATTTGTTTAGAAATTCTTCCAGTTCAGGATGTTCTTCTGCCAGAACAAGGCCGAGATGACGTTCGGGCAAGGCAAGTTCGGTTTTACGTGGGACGTATCCTAAAACCTGAATATGCGGGATATGGGTTTTACACGCATTTTTCAGTAGTTGAACGTGTCCCGGGCCCCCCACCTTATTAAAGATTACGCCTTTAATATGGACATCTTTATCAAAGGTCGCAAAACCATGGATCAGGGCGGCTGCCGATGCAGCTTGGGCGTTGGCATCAATCACAAGAACCACCGGCCAGCCGGTTCGTCGGGCAATATCGGCGGGACTGCCATCTCTGTTGGATGGGGAATTAGCAGGCAGGGTTGCTCCGTCAAACAGGCCCATAACCCCTTCGCATACAATCAGGTCGGATTGATTGGCGAGATTGTCCAGCAGGTAATGCAGACTGTCTTCACGCATAGCCCAACCGTCCAGATTGGGACACAAACGTTTTGTTGCCGCGCCGTGAAAGGCCGGATCGATATAATCGGGTCCGACCTTGGCGGATGAAACCGATACGCCTTTACGGGCTAAGGCCCGTAATGTTCCCAATGTAATGAAAGTCTTACCGCTGTTGGAATTGGGTGCTGCGATAATCAATCCCTTGCCTGTGCTCACTTGATATAGGCTTCCAGTTTTTTCGCCATATCTTCCGGTGAAATACCGTGCGGGAAATGGGTCAGGTATTTACCATCGGGTCCGACGAGATACTGAAACGCGGAATGATCCATTAAATAGTCATCGGCTGCTTTGCCGTCTTCTTCGACTTTTTTATAATAGACGCGATAGGCTTTGGCGACTTTGGCGACCTGTTCGTTTGATCCACTCAGCCCAATCAGGCTTTCATGAAAATGTTTCGTGTATTCGCCCATGACTTTTGGTGTGTCGCGTTCCGGGTCGATGGTAATGAACAAGGAAACGACTTTGTTCATTTTTTCCTTGGGCAACATATCCAACGCCATGGCTGCCGTTTGAAGGCCGGTTGGGCAGACATCCGGGCAGAATGTATAGCCGAAATTAATAAGCGTGTAAGATCCGAGCAGGTCTTTGTCTGTTACGAGATTACCTTTTGGATCGACCAATTCAAACGCCCCGCCAATGGCGACTTCGCCGGTGGATTGACTTCCGGAATCGTCCATCAATTGTGGCAGGCGCATGGTAATGCCGACAATCAGAAAAATGGCTGCGACCATGAAGTATAATAAAATTCGTGTGCGAGAACCCATTTTCAGACCTTTTCTGTTAGATCACCAATGTATAGGCCAGATAGGCCAAAACACCGGCGTTGATAATCAAAAGCATTGGGGCAAGATCGGTGACGATCTGTTGCCATTTTTGTCCGGCAAGATGACCGGCAAACCCGACGACCATCAAACTCGGCACTGTTCCTAGTGCAAAGGCAGCCATGCCAAATGCACCAGCAACAAAATCACCTGTGGCCCCGGCGGCAGCCAAGGCACCATATAACAATCCACAAGGCAAAAAGCCAAGACCGATCCCTAAAAAATAACCATTTAATCCGGTTGGGCGTGCAAAAAATGGTTTAAGGATTTGTCCCAGTTTATCAGAAAGCGCACTTTTTTCACGTTGGCTTTGTGTGCCGAAAAAGGGCATGTTGGGAAAGCTGATGCCTAATCGTTTCAGGGCGTAGCCTAAAAAGAAAAGGGCGGCAAACAGTAATAATCCGGCAGAAATCCATTTCATTCCACTGAACTGAATGGCCCCTTGGGCAAGCAATCCAACAAAAAAACCCAAGATAATATAAGTTGTCATGCGCCCCAGATGATAAGGCAGCAGAGCTGATCCGCTGATCCGTTTGAATTCCGACATCTGGGAAAGGGGAATATGTTCCAATCGGGTTGTAACTTGGGAAAGGACAAAAGGGGCACACATGGTGACACAATGCGTTGCGCTTCCGACAAGACCTGCCATAAACAGGCTAATAAGCAAACTGCCGTTATCTTCGACAACAACCGTGCAATGGGCCAAGCCCGCTTGCAGCATTGTCATAAGAAGCAGTTCAGATTCCATCAGTTTACAACCTAGTTAAAACAATTCATCAATTGCGTCCGAAAACCAACCGTTGGACCGACAACCATAATTGCAGGCGATCTTACATTAGAGCTTTCTAAATCTAAAGCGCAATTTTCCAAAGTGGTTTCGAGTACTTGTTGCGCAGATGTGGTTGCGTTGGAAATGACAGATATCAATTCATCCGGTTTTCGCCCTGCATTTAACAATTCGCGCTGAATTTTATCGATATGTTTGATCGGCATATAAAAGACAA
Organism: Terasakiella sp. 4MB5A; assembly: GCF_050058155.1. Lineage (GTDB taxonomy): Bacteria > Pseudomonadota > Alphaproteobacteria > Rhodospirillales > Terasakiellaceae > Terasakiella > Terasakiella halodenitrificans. Next base: position 736,537 of record NZ_CP188815.1, read on the forward strand.
TTACCGGGGAACTATCGGCAAGGGCTTTCCAGTTGACGGCGGGGACTTGACCGGATGTATCATGCCCGGTGACGAAACTGATGACCTGATTGGATTGTCCGTCACTAACCGGAATCCCGGCATAGGCACTGCCTGCAATGCCGGCGCTAATACCGGGGACGATGCGCACCGGGATATTTTCTTTCAGGATCGGCAGGGCTTCTTCGGCGCCACGGCCAAAGACGAACGGGTCGCCGCCTTTTAAACGCAAGACCCGTTTGCCTTGCCCAGCCAGTTCGATCAAACGTTGGGTGATTTCATGCTGTTTAGGGGAGGCTTTGCCGCCGCGTTTACCCATACCTTCCAAAACCGTGGAGGAAGGGGCAAGGGCCAGTATTTCCGGGGCAACCAAGGCATCATGTACAATGACGTCAGCTTGTTGCAGCGCGTGATAGGCATAAAGCGTTAAAAGTTTTACATCACCGGGTCCGGCACCAACCAGCCAGACGCTGCCAGTTTGAAACTCGGGGAATGATATCTGTGTCAAATTTTCCATGTTCTTGTGATACTCCAAAAAGCAGACGATGACAAACCTCAGAAAATGGTTATTTTGTGATTATGAATAAAAAAGAACTCAGAAAAGGATGGACGACAGGTGCCTGTGCAACCGCTGCGGCACGTGCGGCCTATGGTGCGATATTGACAGGTGAATTTTGCGATCCTGTGCAAATCCGCTTGCCCAAAGGCCAGACCCCGTCTTTTTGTCTGAACCGTCAGGGGGTAAATGAACAATCCGCATGGGCTGCGGTGATTAAAGATGCGGGGGATGACCCGGATATCACCCACGGGGCTGAAATTGTCGTGCATGTTGAAAGAGGGAAACCAGGCGACGGCATTGTGTTTAAAAATGGTGCCGGGGTTGGCGTGGTAACGAAACCGGGATTGCCGCTGGCGGTGGGGGAACCGGCGATTAATCCCATGCCGCGTCAGATGATCACGGATAATTTAAATGAAGTTCAAGAAAACCCTGATGTGATTGTCACTATTTCCATCACCAAGGGGGAGGAACTGGCGCAAAAAACCATGAACCCGCGCCTTGGTATTCTTGGCGGCTTGTCCGTTTTGGGGACAACCGGAATTGTGGTGCCTTATTCTTGTGCGGCATGGATTCATTCCATCCATCGCGGTATTGATGTGGCGCGTGCCTTGGGGATTGGGCATATGGCAGCAACCACCGGATCAACATCGGAAAAAACCGTGGTGGCAAAATATGGGTTGGAAGAAAGTGCGCTGATTGATATGGGAGATTTTGCCGGTGGTGTTTTAAAATACATCCGGCAAAAACCGATTGATAAATTAACCCTGTGTGGCGGATTCGCAAAATTGTGCAAATTGGCACAAGGCGAGATGGACTTGCATTCCTCACGATCGCGTCTTGATTTTGATCGTCTGGCACAATGGATGAAAGAAGCCGGTGGCGATGAAGATTTGCAAAACCAAAGCCGCAACGCCAATACGGCTTTGGAAGTTTTGATGCTGGCACATGACCATAATATCGCGTTGGGGGATTTGGTTGCCTGTCGCGCCAAAGAAGTTGCACAAGCTGTTGTCTCCGGTCATTGTCATATCGAGATCATTGCGATCAATCGTTTTGGAGATATCGTAGGACATGCCGAATAAAAAGTTATTGATCCTTGGGGGAACCGGGGAGGCTGCGCAATTGGCCCGACAAGCGGTTGATGTTTTTGGCAATAAGCTTGAGGTCGTGATTTCCTATGCCGGGGTGACAGGGCACCAGCCAGACTTACCTTGTGAAATTCGCGTTGGCGGTTTCGGGGGGCCATCGGGTCTGATTAATTATCTTAAAGAAAATAACTTTACACATCTGATTGATGCAACCCATCCCTTTGCAGAAAAAATATCCATGCATGCTTATGTGGCGGCACAGGATCTGGAAATTCCGTTTTTAATCCTGTGGCGTGATGAATGGCGTGCACAAATTGGGGATCGTTGGCTGGATGTATCCGATATGGAAGAGGCTGCCCGTCAGGTTGCGGCTTTCGGTGTGAAAACCTTTTTAACAATCGGAGTAAAAGAGTTGTCGGCCTTTGAGGGCATTAATGACGTAGAGATGGTTGTGCGCATGGTAAAGGAACCGGCGGGAAAATTGCCACTTGTCAAATATGAATGCGTTATTGCACATCCACCTTTTTCAGTGGAAGGGGAGCGCCAATTAATCCGTGACAAGCAGATTCGATTGCTCGTTTCCAAAAACAGCGGGGGCGAAGCCACACGTGCAAAGCTTGAAGCTGCCCGTTTAGAGGGGGCTTCCGTTATCATGGTGCGGCGCCCTCCGCAAGAACCAACAGATTATGTCAATTGTCCGGGTGAAGCAATTCAATGGCTTAACATGCATGGCGTTTGAGCTATGCAAAGATGGTAATGCTGCAATGCACAAAATGTAGTTGCGATTGCGAACAATAGACCCTATCTCTGCGTAATAGGAACTGGAAATATTACAAACAAGAGAGAGACGAGTTCTATGAGTTTACCTTATCCGATTACGTCATACGGTAGCCGCCATGTCGAATTGACAGGTGGATTGCTGACCCGTTTTGAAGACTTTGTCATTGCACAATTCTCAAAATTAAAAGAACGTCACCGTATTCGCTACGAAATGAACATCATGAGTGATCGTGAATTGAAAGACTTGGGCATGACCCGTTCTGATATTGCGCTACTTGCTGATGGTAAGTTCAACGCGATTCAGGATCAGCGCCGCTAAATAAGATTGCGTTTTCTAAACAGGAAAACGCAAGCGTGCACGCAGACCGCCTTGTGGGGAGGTTGCCAGTTGAATATCTCCCCCATGTGCACGCACAACATCACGGACAATAGACAGCCCAAGGCCAACCCCGCCTGTTTGGATATTGCGTGATTTATCAAGTCGAAAGAAAGGTTTGAAAACCTCTTCGCGCATATCTTCGGGGATGCCGGGGCCATCGTCGTCAACGCTCACTTCAACGCTATCGTTACGCAGCTCAATACTCAACCAGATATGAGTGCCGTATCTTCCCGCATTTTCCACTAAGTTTGTTACACACCGTTTGAATGCATTGGGCCGGACTTGCAGGTAAATATCCTCGGTGCTTTGATAGTCGATGGGGATATCTTTGCGTTTTATGCCTTGTACAACGGATGCCAGAATTTGTGAAATATTGGTGTCTTCGGGTTCTTCCTCGCCTTCGCCACGCACAAAATCCAGATAGCCCTCCAACATGTGTTCCATTTCCTGAATGTCGTCGCGTAAATCTTTAATGTCCTCTTCCTCACCCATCATGGCGAGTTGCAGTTTCATGCGGGTTAAAGGGGTACGCAAGTCATGGGATACACCGGCCAGCATATGTGTGCGTTGTTCAATTTGGCGTTCAATCCGGGCTTTCATTTTTAAAAAAGCGGTTGCCGCCTGTCGAACTTCGCGTGCCCCTTCAGGTTTGAAACGTTCAACATTTTGGCGCTTCCCAAAAGCATCTGCTGCTTGTGCCAGTCGTCGGATAGGGCGGACCTGATTGCGCATGAAAATAATGGCAACACCAAATAACAGCATGGAACTGCCGACCATCCACAAGACAAAAACATAGGTGGTTGAACTGAACAGGCGTTTGCGTAGGGCCGTGACGGACAATACACCATCACTGAGTTGGACTTCGATGGTCAGGGTCTTTTTATCTGCCGGGGCAAGAATGTGGTAGGGCAAGCCAACGCGTTCATCCAGTGCAGAGAGCAAAAAGGGGTCAGGGATGCTGCCTTCAACGATATTTGCATTATTCGCAAGGATTTCGCCTTTGCGCAAACTGGCCGCCATATTGAACCGTTGTCTGGAAATAAGAAACGTGCGGGCCAGTCCGTCTTCGCTGGGATCGTTACGGATCATATCCACAATGGCCCCGACATCACCGGCAAGGCCACGTGCCAGATATTTTGAGACTTTGTCCCAATGGGCTTCATAGAAAATAAAGGCGGAGATAACTTGTAGCAGGACCAATGGAACCACCAAGATCATCAGGGAACGCCCCAAGAGGCTGCGCGGTAATATTTTCTTGATCATTGTGTCCATGATGTTGATTTAGCTCGGTCGCAGGACGTAACCCTGACCACGTACGGTTTGCAGATAACGTGGCATTTTTGGATCGATTTCGATTTTGCGGCGTAGGCGGGTGACCTGTACATCAATGGTCCGGTCATTTCCGGCAATGCCGGACAGCTCCGCCAGTTGTTCCCGGCTGAGGACTTCATTTTCGTTTTCAGCAAGAATGACAAGCAAGCTGGCCTCGGATGCAGTTAAATGAATTTGCTCGCCATTGCGGCTTAAAATATGGCGTTGACTGTCAAAGACCAACGCACCCAGTTGGATCAGATCTGTCTGGTCCTGTGGGGCACTGCGCACGACCCGTTTTAAAATATTGTTGATGCGCAATACCAGTTCACGCGGTTCAAACGGTTTGGTCAGGTAATCTTCTGCCCCGCATTCCAAACCGGAAATTCGATCTTCACCTTCGCTCATGGCGGTAAGCATTAAGATCGGCGTATCGTTGGATGATTTAAAATCATGGGCAAAGTCCAGACCGCTTTCCCCCGGCATCATCAAATCCAGCACAATCAGGTCGAATTCCAGCAATCCCAATTTATTGCGGGCATCTTGTGCGTCTTGTGCGATGCTGACGTTAAAGCCGTTTTCACTGAGAAATTTTTTCAGCAATCGGCGCAGGCGTTCATCATCATCGACAACGAGAATATGAGGTTGTTCGTTCATCATGGGCGACAGTATGCCACCGCACCGCGCCCGTTTAAATCAAAATCAATCCTGTAGATCATCATTGAGTTGGGCAAAACGTTCTTTTTCGTCTGTGATACCCATCAAGACCTTACGAAACCCGTCAACGGCATCGGCCCCTGCTAAACGATACGCTTCGGCAATGCGGCGACTTTGGCTTTTTGAAAGCTGCTGTTCCAGCTTCTGGCCTTTGGTCGTTAGGTACAACAGACGTTGGCGGCGGTCATTTACGCCTGTGCGCTGTTCAATGAAGCCTTCATCGACCAATTGACTGAGGACGCGCGATAGACTTTGTTTGGTAATGGATAAAATATGAAGCAGGTCTTTGACTGACATGCCGGGCTCGCGTCCGACAAAATAAATGACACGGTGATGGGCACGCCCAAAATTATACGATTCGAGAATGCCGTCCGCCTCCCCGGTAAAGTCACGGTAGGCAAAAAAGAGAAGTTCCATCGCAAGGCGAAGTTCTTCTTCTCGTAAAAACAAAGGATTGGCGCGTCTTTTGATATCGGACATTTTTCAAATTATTTTAAACTACGTCAGTAATGTTGACATATATGCCAGAACGAGCTAATAGTGGCAACATCATTTATGCAAAACCCTGCATAAAAGCAACTTTGTTACAAAAGAAGAGAAAAACCATGTCCAACCTTTCGTTTGACGACCGTGACGGTACGATCTGGCATGATGGCGAAATGATCCCTTGGCGCGATTCCAAGGTTCATGTTCTTTCCCATGCCCTGCACTATGGATCTTCTGTTTTTGAGGGTATCCGCGTATATGGCGGGAAAATCTTCAAATTGACGGAACATAGTCAGCGTCTCGTCGAATCTGCCAAAATTCTCGGTTTTAAAATTCCCTTTACAGTGGAAGAAATTGATGCGGCGACTCAAAAGGTGGTGGACGAAAACAATATTGTGGATGGTTACATCCGTCCGGTTGCCTGGCGTGGTTCTGAAATGATGGGTGTTTCTGCACAGAAAAATACCATCCATCTGGCTATTGCGGCGTGGGAATGGCCGTCTTATTTCGACCCGGAAGCCCGCATGAAAGGCATTCGTCTGGATAATGCGATTTACCGCCGTCCGAACCCGGAAACAGCGCCGAGCCGTTCCAAGGCAGCAGGCCTTTATATGATCTGTACATTGTCGAAACACGCGGCCGAAGACCGTGGTTATCATGATGCGATGATGCTGGATTGGCGCGGACAGGTTGCCGAAGCAACCGGTGCCAATATTTTCTTTGTGAATAAAGCGGGTGAAATCCACACACCGACACCGGATTGTTTCCTTGACGGGATTACCCGCCGTACCGTGATTGGTTTGGCAACAGACCGTGGGTATAAAATCGTTGAACGTGTGATCATGCCGGACGAGTTGGGTGATTTTGAAGAATGTTTCCTGACAGGGACAGCGGCAGAAGTCACCCCGGTTGCTGAAATCGGTGAATATAAATTTACACCGGGCGATATTTCACGCCAATTGGTGGAAGATTATGATCGTACCGTTCGCGGTCAGGCGTTGGAAAAAATCAACGCCGCTTAAGAACATGATCTGATTATGAAAAAAGGCCTCGTCGGTGTAGACGAGGCCTTTTTTATTACGCGCTGAGAAAGTCCTCAGTCGATAAGATACGGGCATAACTCATACCAAGTGCCGCCATGAAAGAGGCATGCACCTGCGGGGCGGAAACCGTTTCCCCCTTAAACGTCAGGGCGCGGGCGGCGCAGGCATCCTCAATGACCGTTACGGTGAAACCAAAATCGACCGCTGCGCGGGTTGTGGCTTCAACACACATTTGGCTCATCGCACCACAGACAATTAAAGTATCGATGTTCTGGGCTTTTATGCTGTCCAGTAAGGACGTTTCAAAGAAACTGTTGGGGCGATGTTTTAAAATGACGGTTTCGCCTGCCTGTGGGGCGACGCTGGCATGAATTTGTGCGCCATCTGTATCCGGTAAAAAGAATGGGGCGTTTTTAGCAAGGCTTTCGTGACGAATGTGAAAGATCGGGGAACCCGCTTGGCGGAAGTTTTCCAAAAGCATTTTCGCATTTTGGGCAGCCTGTTCCATTTCATGCAATTCAAAGGCACCGTTTGGGAAATAGTCATTTTGAATATCAATGAGGATAAGAGCCGTTTTTGTCATTGTGATCTCCTGTATATGAACTGTTCTGATTATTCAGCGATTTGAAAAGAAATGAAATTGGCGAAAATGACATTTTTTATGCTATATTCGCCAAATGAAAGAGGTATCTCGTAAAACGTCAATTGCAATTCTCGCCTATCCCGATGCGCAACAGGCAGCTGTTTTGGGACTGGCTGATTTATTTGAGGTCGCAAATCGCAATAGCGCAGCGCAGGCCGGGGGGCAGTTGGATGTTCGTATTCTTTCGGGGGATGATCTTAAAAAACGGGACCTTCCCTTTTGTGACACAATAATATTACCACCAAGTTTATCGCGAAATCGTCGTTATGATGATCAAGGGATACTTGATTGGATCAAGGCAGAGCATGGGCAAGGCGCAACGGTTTGTTCCATATGCGCCGGGGCGTTCTGGTTGGGGGCTAGCGGGCTTTTGGATGGGCGTCCGGTCACAACACACTGGTTACTGGAAGAAGATTTGCAACGTCAGTTTCCCAAGGCAGAGGTTAACAGTGAACATATTTTAATTGATGACCATGATATCGTCAGTGCCGGTGGTTTGATGGCATGGGTTGATTTGGGATTATTTGTGGTGACTCGTTATTTGGGGCAGCAAATCACGAGTGCAACCGCGCGCCATTTATTGATTGATCCCAGTGGGCGGGAACAGAAAAATTATCGCAGTTTTCGTCCGGTTTTGACCCATGGGGATCCTTCCATTTTATCGGTACAGCACACTTTGGAAAAAAACTACCCCGATGAGGTCAGCGTGGAAGGTCTTGCGGGACAAGCCCGTATGTCGGCGCGGACGTTCTTGCGACGTTTCAAGGCGGCGACAGGATTAACGCCGACGATCTATTTACAAAATTTACGGATAGAAAAGGCACGTGGTTTGTTGGAACGCACACGCCTACCCATCGGTGAGGTCGCCTGGCGTGTCGGATACAAAGATCCGTCGGCGTTTAGTCGAGTTTTCAAAGAGATAACCGGCCTGAAGGCAGGCCGGTATCGTGAGCGTTTTAGTATTAATTCATAACCGGTGTTATATCCGGTGCATTGAGGAATTCTTCTTTATCCAATGTTTTGGCGATTTCTTCGAGGCGTGCCATAACGTTTTCTGCATCCGGGTAGCTTTTATGTAAAATCAAATAGACGTTGGTCTTTTTTAATGTACTAAAGGCGATATCCTCAATCGGGGATTTCTCAAGGATTTCCGCGGCAGGAAAGGCATAGTCCAGAACATAATCAGCGCGTCCGTTTGCAAACATTGAGAAAGCCGCTGCGTGATTGGGTGCGGGGTAGTTTTGAATTTTATTTTCTTTTTCCTGAATGTATTTCAGCGTTCCGGCATAGCTATATCCTCGGATCGTAATCACGCTTTTGCCATTCAGGTCATCTAATGATGTGATGGTCGGGGTTCCCTGTTTATGAAAAACGCGAATTTCAACAACGGCAACCGGGTCTTTGCTGACGAGACAACAGTCTTGTAAAATAGAGGGTGCATTAACCAACATGGAAAACTTGGACACGCCTTCACGAAGGTTTGCGAACATACGTTTGGCGGGATAATCCTTTGCTTGCCAGGGAATGCCTGCTTTTTCAAACAACGGTTGGGCAAGGCGGACCAATGGGTTTTTCAGTTTACCATCAGCATCGCGTTGTGTTGTCCAGACGGAAATATCCGGATAGGCATATTCAATTTTTTCCGGTGCGGCTTGTGCCTCCAGAAAGACGATTGCGTTGCAAAATGAAGCGATGAGCATCAATCTCAAAAACAACATCATAGTTTTCTCCCCCCTTTATACATTCAGTACTGAATTAACCGTTTTGATCAAGGCCAGAATATCTACGGGCTTGGTCAGAAAACTTTGGAAACCCTCTTCTATGCCGCGCCGTATGGTGTCCGGGTGGACATTGGCGCTGAGAGCAAAGACAGGTATGTCCTTGGTTTCTTTATTTTGTTTTAATATTTTCAGGGCCTCAAATCCATCCATGCCGGGTAGGTTCAAGTCCATGAGAATTAGGTCAAGCTGGTTTGTCGATGCGAGTTCAAGCCCTGCTTCTGCTGTCGGAGCTTCCAACAATTCGGTATGTTCAAATTTATCAAAGATTTCTCTGACCAGCATCATGTTTTCAGGGTTATCTTCTACATAGAGAACCCGACAAGGCAGGAGTTCCACTCTTTGATTATTCAGGGAAAAAGTGGTCGTGCCTTCTTGATGTTGAAGGGGACTGGCTTGAACGATTTCAAATTCAAACCAGAATGTACTGCCGACACCCGGTGTACTTTCAACACCGATTTGCCCTTGCATCAAATGAACCAGTTTTTGGGAAATGGACAGGCCGACACCCGTTCCTTCTGTATCAGTGGTTTCCGCCCCCAAGCGGTTAAAGGGGGTGAAAAGTTGATCGATTTGGTCTGACGTCAATCCGTTGCCGGTATCGGTAACATTAATCCGTAACCAACGTTTCTTTTCAACGCTGAGTGATATGTCCACACGGCCTTGTGGGCGATTATATTTAATAGCATTAAAACATAAATTCATCAAAACCTGACTGAAGCGTGTCACGTCCGCAATGATTTGTATGCCTGCGGGGATATTATCGTAGTTTGTGGAAATGGTGACTTCATAATCTCGGGCCGCAGCTTCCAATAAATCAATATTGTCGTTTATGCTATCGATCGGGGAAATCACTTCCATATTCAGATTGATTTTACCGGCTTCAACTTTTGAAAGGTCGAGAATTTCGTTGATCAAGGTAAGCAAATGATTGCTGGCGCCGAGAATTTGATCGACGTAAAGGGCTTGTTGTTTATCAAGGACCTTTTTCGGGTTCATGACCAAAAGTTGTGCAAATCCAAGGATGCCGTTGAGTGGTGTGCGTAATTCATGGCTCATACTGGAGATGAATTCGCTTTTGGCCTTACTGGCGACGTCAGCCTTTTCTTTGGCTTTTTGCAGTTGTTCCTGATAGTGAACCTGATCTGTCACGTCACGCGCGGCACCGCGATATCCCATAAATTGATCGTTGGTGTCGTAGTAGGGGCACCCGCTTAATTCGATAACGCGAATATTTCCGTTACGGGTTTTTAAACGATAGCGGAAATCTTCAAGCGGTAATTCATTCCTGAGAATTTCGTCATAGGCTTCCCATATATCGGGTTCATAATCAGGAGAGAGATAGGCGGCAAGTGCATGGCGTTGCTTGCCCAGAATATCTTCTTGAGAAAGGCCAGTGACTTCATAGCAACGACTGGACACATAGGTGAAGCAGTGATTCTCACCCGTTTCCCAAAACCAGTCTGAGGCCGATTCGGCGATATCGCGCAAGCGTTGTTCGCTGTTTTTGAGGGACTGCTGCACATATTCGCGTTCGATGATTTCCTGGCTCAAATGTTGGGTGCGTTCATGGACGCGCAATTCCAGTTGAGAATTGATGGTCTGGACTTCTTCATACGCATGTTGCAGACTTTTATTGGTGTCTGCCAATGTGTTGAACGTCGCACGCAGCTTATCACCCATATGATCAAAGCTTTTGCGCAGAGACTGAATTTCGTCGTCTTTTGGATCGTGTTCGTAAAGTCCGTCAATGTCCGATTGGGCCAGTTCCTCTGTGATGCTCTCGACTTTTTCAGCAAGGGAACTTAATCGGCGCGCAACGAGTCGATAGAAGATGGCAAACATGAACATGGCGACAAAGAATGTTTTGACACCGTTGCTTAATAAAATGCCGAGTGCTTTTGACAGAACGCGCTCGTAAATTTCATCGAGACTGGCAACAACATTGAGGCTCCCAATGTTTACCTGTTCGCCGCGTTTATCATAAATCAGGGGATAGGAACGTTCGACCACATGCTCGGATTTTGGGGTGCCTGCTTCCCATGCACTTTTCCCATTTTCGGTTTTAACGACAACATGCTCGATATTGCGAAGGTTTACCAAGCCTTCCAATGATAAAAGAATCTGTTCCTCGTCGAAGCTCCAAACACTTCCTGAGATTGTTGGGACATTTACCGTCACATTATTAAGTGTAACGTCCAGATCATTGCGTTGTTCAGTATAATCTAAAAACAACTGAACAGCTGTTATGAAAAAGGTAATCAAAGAGCTGAACGCAATGATAAGCGCCATCAGCTTTTTCCCGATTTTATTCCCTTTTTTCAAATACGAAGCCATCTTGTGAACGTGTCTCTGAGTAACGAACGTGATTTTTATAAGATGATAGGGGAGGATAAAACGAAAAGATAGTGTTTATCTTGTCTTAAATGGTCAAACGATGTGAGTTTTGACCAACCTCAATTACCTATCAGGTATGCTTAGTTAGATTTCAGCATAGGTTGAAGTTGTACCTGAGGGGGCGCTTCCGCCATATTGTGTTTGATGGAGATTAAAATGAAAGACCGCTTAACTATTAGTGCGGCTCGAAACATTTTCTTCGGGGGAACAATTTTCTTCTTTGCGATTTTCACTTTGTTGGTCGTCCAATCTGTTATGTTTGTTGACGAATCCTCTAAGCCGGAAAATCTGAATGAGAAAGTCGCCCTTGGGAAAGAGGTTTGGGAACGGCATTCTTGTGTTAACTGTCACAGCTTGCTTGGCGAAGGCGCTTATTTTGCACCGGAACTGGGTAACGTTTGGGTTCGTCGTGGTGGACGTGACGATGCCGCAGGGGCAGCCGATTTCATTAAAGAATGGATGAAAGCCATGCCTACAGGTGTTGAAGGCCGCCGCCAAATGCCGCAGTTTAACTTGACGGAAGAAGAACTGGACGGGCTGGTTGAATTTTTCAAATGGACCAGTGAAATCAATACCCAAAACTGGCCGCCGAATGATGCGGGCTAATGGGTGAAAGCTGAGGACATTATTATGAAATATCAATCTCAAAAAGTGGCACTTTACTACTTTACGGGTGCCCTCGTTTTGTTCGTTGCCCAAGTGCTGTTCGGCTTGCTTGCCGGTGCCGTCTATGTGGTTCCGAACATGTTGGCAGATGTTCTGCCGTTTAACGTTATTCGTATGGTTCACACCAACGCGCTGATCGTATGGCTGTTGATGGGCTTTATGGGTGCGGCTTATTATCTGGTTCCGGAAGAAGCGGAAACAGAATTGCACAGCACTAAGCTGGCGATTATCCAGTTCTGGGCGTTCTTCCTGGGCGCAGCTGCGATTGTTGTTAGCTACCTGTTGGGTAACCACGGTGGTCGTGAATTCCTTGAGCAGCCGCTTTGGGGTAAAATCGCGATTGTTATCGTAGCTCTTATTTTCCTGTTCAACCTGACTATGACAGTGTTGAAAGGTCGTAAAACAGCCGTTTCTTTGGTGCTGTTGGTCGGTCTGTGGGGTGTTGCGGTCTTCTTCCTGTTCGCTTTCTACAACCCGGTAAACCTCGTACTGGACAAAATGTTCTGGTGGTGGGTTGTTCACCTGTGGGTAGAAGGTGTTTGGGAATTGATCATGGCATCAATTCTGGCCTTCCTGATGATCAAACTGACTGGTGTTGACCGTGAAGTTGTGGAAAAATGGCTTTACCTGATCGTATCTTTGACATTGTTCACAGGTATCTTGGGTACTGGTCACCACTACTACTGGATCGGGACGCCTGGTTATTGGCAGTGGATCGGTTCTATCTTCTCTACTTTGGAAGTTATTCCGTTCTTTGCGATGGTCGTCTTTACTTTCTACATGGTTTACAAAGGTGGTCGCGACCACCCGAACAAAGCAGCTTTGCTGTGGGCTTTGGGTTGTGCTGTTATGGCCTTCTTCGGTGCTGGTGTATGGGGCTTCCTGCATACATTAAGCGGCGTAAACTACTATACTCACGGTACGCAGATTACAGCTGCACACGGTCACTTGGCATTCTATGGCGCTTACGTCATGGTTAACATTGCCATCATGACTTATGCATTGCCGAACCTGCTGGGCCGTTCACCTTACAACCAAATGCTCAACATGTGGGGCTTCTGGATCACGACTTCTGCGGTTTCGTTCATGACATTTGTTCTGACGTTCGCTGGTACGGTTCAAACTCACCTGCAACGTGTTCTGGGTGAAGGTTTCATGGACGTTCAAGATCAACTTGGTCTGTTCTACATGATGCGTCTGGGCTCTGGTGTATTTGTAGTGCTTGGTGCGGTTATTATCGTCGTAGCACTGCTGCTGCCGGGCAAAGAGAAACAGGCATAATTCTGCCATTCTCTTAAGGTAAATGGGGGGCTATAGGGTTGTATTATCAACCTTATGGCCCTTCTTTTTGGAAAAATGTTAACAATAGAAAAAGCTAATATCATGACAAAATCCATCCCTCATTATGTTGAAGCATCCAACGAATGCACCTTGTTTGAACAAGCATTTAAAAATAAACTCCCTTTGTTACTCAAAGGGCCGACCGGGTGTGGGAAAACCCGTTTCGTCAGCCATATGGCGGCGCGACTCGGTTTGCCGCTCTATACGGTTTCTTGTCATGATGATTTAACCGCAGCGGATTTGACCGGGCGTTATCTGCTTAAAGGTGGTGATACGGTTTGGACAGATGGTCCTTTGACTCGTGCCGTGCGCGAAGGCGGGATTTGTTATTTGGATGAAGTCGTAGAAGCGCGCAAAGACGTAACTGTTGTTTTGCACCCTCTTACAGATGACCGTCGTGTTTTACCGTTAGACCGTACAGGTGAAGAATTGGTGGCACCGGATAATTTCATGTTGGTTGTTTCATACAACCCTGGTTACCAGAATGTGATGAAGTCCTTGAAACCGAGTACGCGCCAGCGTTTTCTAGGTGCCGAGTTTGATTTCCCAGAACTGGAATTGGAAACAAAAATTATTGCCGGTGAAAGCGGTTTGGAAGAAGACCGTGTGCGTCCGTTGGTCCGTTTGGCTAATAAACTGCGTGAAATGAAAGGTCAGGACCTTGAAGAAGGGGTGTCCACACGTTTGATCGTTTATTGCGCAAGTCTGATTAAAGCCGGAATGTCAATTGATGATGCCGTTTTACATGCGATGATTGAGCCACTGACTGATGAACCCGACGTTAAAGAAGGCTTGCTGGAAGTCGTTCGCGTTACATTCGGATAAAAGAACATGAGTTGGATGGAGGTCATAGAGGTCGAGGAGTTTGTCGGCTCGCATTGGCACAGAATCATCAGCAATGGGGTGGCCAGTTATGGTTCCCACCCCGAAGCTGCGGTGACACTGGATCAGGTGCGTGCGTCCCTTGGCGTCTTTTTCCGGGGTCTTGGCGGTGCCAAGGGTGTGGAAATCGCAGCGGCGAAGAATGAAACGTCGCACCACCGACTATCGTTTCGTCAACGTTTGGGGATGGGAGAAGAACGAACGATTCGCCCGACACTTGACGGACATACCCTGATGCTGCCGATCGAGTTGGATATTTTCCCTGAAAAGCAGCTGAACAAAGAACTTTTTTACTGGCTGTCTGCATTTTTTGCTGCCAGTCCGGATGATAAGCTGGAAGAAACGGATAATGCCTTTCATCGTGATTTGATGTTTTTAAAACGGGTCTATGAAGTCCAGCTTTCTGTTTTGCAGGAATTACCCGGTATTCGTCCGATCTGGACACGCCTGTCTTATGGGTTGCGTATGATGCGCCCGAAAAAAGGCCTGCCACCTTTGGAAAATATGGTTGAAGATATCGTCCTTTATTTGTTGGGCGGTGAGAAACCCGAAAATTCGGCAATGGCCTATATCTTTGAAGGCGGTGCATTGCCTGATGATGAGGTCTTGCAATATAAGCCGTTTTTGCCTGTCCCGTTATGGGGGGAAATTCTTGAACGCGAGATGTCCAACGTTAAAAAAGGCGATCAGGAAATGGGCGGCGATATGTCGCGCAAGCAGGCAACAGATCGCAAGCTTCGATCACAACGCCGCGAACTGGATCAGGCCAACCGCGATGATGGGTTTTTCTTGCACATTTACGACAAGATCATGTCTATTGCCGATATGTTGAATGTAAACCGTAACGTAGAAGACGAAGAAGAAGACGAAGCGGTCAAGGCAATTGACGATCTGGAACGGGTCACGGTTAGTGAACATGATAAAAAGGCCGCAACCAAGATCAAAATGGATCTGGACCTGCCCGGTGATGAGGTTGATGAAACCCGCCTGATCGGGGAAAAGGTGGTGCCAGAATGGCATTATCGTAAAGGTATTTATTTACAGGATCATTGCCGTGTTCTTATACGAACAGGTTTGGAAGAAGGGGAAGACTGGACACCGGATGAAGCCGCCAGACGGCGTATTCGCCGAGTGAAGCGCCAGTTCGAAGCCTTGCAGGCCAAGCGTGAAGTTTTGCATGCTCAACCTGATGGGGAAGAACTGGATCTTGAAGCTGTGGTGCGCGCACGTGCGGATATTAAGGCCAGCGGGCGTTCCAGTAACCGCCTTTATTTATCCAGTCGCATGCAAACGCGTGATTTGGCAATTTCTTTGCTGGTTGATGTTTCGCTTTCAACCGATAGCTGGCTGGATAACCACCGTGTTATTGATGTGGAAAAAGAAGCCCTGACCATTTTAGGTAATGGGCTGGCGGCGTGTGGGGATGATTTTGCGATCAATACCTTTACATCGCGCAAACGTGACTATGTCCGGGTGGATTGTCTGAAAAGTTTCGACGAGGCTTTTGGTCCAAAGGTACAACGCCGGATTTCTGCTTTGAAGCCAGGGTATTATACCCGGATCGGGGCGGCGTTACGTGCGGCGGCTGAGGATTTGGCAGAACGCCCTAATCGACAAAAATTGTTGTTGGTGATTACGGATGGTAAACCCAATGATGTTGATCATTACGAAGGTCGCTACGGTATCGAAGATAGCCGCAAGGCTGTACAGGAATGCCGTCAAATAGGATTGACCGTTTTCGGGGTGACGGTTGATCAA
Source organism: Terasakiella sp. 4MB5A (assembly GCF_050058155.1). Lineage (GTDB taxonomy): Bacteria > Pseudomonadota > Alphaproteobacteria > Rhodospirillales > Terasakiellaceae > Terasakiella > Terasakiella halodenitrificans. Next base: position 752,383 of record NZ_CP188815.1, read on the forward strand.
AAAGCACAAGACTATTTCCCTTATATTTTTGGTCGTGGATCTTATCAAATCGTCGGGCATGTCGCCAAACTGTCGACGGCCTTGCCAAAAATTTATCGCCAGTTGGTAAAGGGCTCATAGATGGAGAAAGTTGAAGAAGGCGGTGGCTGGGGAGCGTTAGACGATCTGCCCGGCAACCCGATGATGTGGATTTTGATCATCAGTGAATTGCTGGTGTTCGGCGCATTCTTCCTGAGCTTTGGGGTGTCGCGCATGCTGGACCCGGTTGGCTTTGGCCAATCTCAGGCCTTGCTGGACGGTGTCTATGGCGGGGTGAACACGATTGTGTTGATCACCAGTGGATTTTTATGTGCCGTTGCGGTGGAAAGCAAATCTGTACAACGTACCCGCGGATTATTGGCGGGTGCCATTGCCTTGGGCGGCGTCTTTGGCGTTATTAAGATGATCGAATATGGCGATAAGTTCGATCAAGGTATCGGAATTGAAACCGATACGTTCTTTACGCTGTTTTTCCTCATGACGGGTTTTCATTTTCTGCATGTTATTTTCGGCATGATTTTGTTGGGAATCGGGATTTGGAAGCCACGCCGCGATATTCTGGAAACCGTCTGTGCTTTTTGGCATATGGTCGATTTAATCTGGGTGCTGTTGTATCCGCTGGTTTATTTGGCGAGGTAGAAACATGACACGCTTATTTATTGTCTGGGCGGTGCTGGTCGGTTTGACCGTTCTGTCTATGATCAGCGGGCAGGCAGGCAGTGATGTACCTCATCTTTCTGTTCTGGCCTTGGCCCTGTTGTTTGGCTTCAGTGTTTTAAAAGCCGAAGGTATTTTGCGCCATTTCCTTGATCTTCGTTCTTCAAGTGCGGGGTGGCGTGGTGGATTTACGGCCTTTTTAATTGGTTTGGCGGTTGTCCTATTCGCGATGACGGCTTTTAAAATCTAAATACCAACTTCTCAAGCTCAAGCCTTTTTCTGTATTTCATAGAAAAAGGCTTGGCGCTTCTGTGGCTTACTGCTATGGGACATTATGCAATGGACCATAAAAACGGAAGCGCAGTGTCCTGTGGATGAAGAAAAAATCTTCGCACTTGTTGCACGGGCGCTTGGGGAAAACTGGACAACCAAATCTTCCCACCAGCTTCGGATCGGTCGTGATCCTGTCAAAGACCTGTCACTGGTCGCCTTTTTAAAGGATGAACTGGTTGGAACCGTGCGCCTGTGGGACATTCAAGCCGGTAATGCCGGGGATGCGTTGTTGTTGGGGCCGCTGGCGGTTGAACCAAGATTGCATGGTCTGGGGCTGGGTAAGGCCATGTTGTTAAAAGTCATCGATTTGGCAGGCAAGGCCGGATATGGCGCGATTGTTCTGGTGGGCGATGGACCTTATTACGAACGCGTCGGTTTCAGTGCAAAACCAACATGGTTGATGCGTATGCCGGGACGTTACGATCAAAACCGTTTGTTGGGATATGAATTGATCGAAGGTTACCTGAGCGGCAAAGACGGTGTGATTACACGCTAGAACCTTTTAGTCTCTTTGCGTTCTGCTTTAGAAAAAGAATCATACTCCTGTCTTCAAAATGTAATGACCTACATGTTTGTCTCTATCGGTTGTATCGATGGGGAAAGGTTCGGTTTTGCATATTTTGATCGTTACAGACGCGTGGCATCCGCAGATTAACGGGGTGGTGCGGGTGCTGGATACATTGCGCACACGTTTGATGGATCGGGGGTTTGAAGTCAGTGTGATTTCTCCCAGTGATTTTATAACTGTTCCTTGTCCCGGTTACGCTGAAATTCCGCTGGCTGTTTTTCCGCAACGAAAAATCCGTTCCATGCTGAAACGCATGCGCCCGGATGTGATCCATATTGCGACGGAAGGTCCGATCGGCTGGTCGATGCGCAAGGTGTGTCTCAAAAAAGGACTGCCTTTTACAACGGCTTATCACACCAAGTTTCCGCAATATGTCCATGAACGTCTGCCGTTTCTGTCCCTTGATCGTCTGTATGGCGTGATGCGTAAGTTTCATGGGCCGAGCAAATGCGTTTTTTCCCCATCGCACAGTGTGGCGAAAGAATTGGCCCGTTTTGGGTTTGAAAATGTCTTTGAATGGTCGCACGGGGTGGACACGGATACTTTTAGTCCACAGGAAAAAGATTTTTTTGATTTACCACGCCCAATCCATATGTACGTCGGGCGTTTGGCGGTGGAAAAGAATATTTCGGCTTTTCTTGATCTGGATTTGCCGGGGTCCAAGGTCATTGTCGGCCCCGGCCCATTGCGCGAAGAATTGATGGAAAAATACCCGGATGTCTTATTCCATATCCCCTACAGTGATCGGGAATTGGCCCTGTGTTATTCTGCAGCCGATGTTTTTGTCTTTCCCAGTTTAACCGATACATTTGGTCTTGTGATGGCGGAAAGTCTGGCGTGTGGCGTGCCTGTGGCGGCCTATCCGGTGTCCGGCCCGCTGGATGTATTCGGACAGCAGGCCGCTTGCGAGACATCGTTTGGGGCCTTGCATGATGATTTGGGAAAGGCGGTGAAAAAAGCATATGGCAAGCTTGTTCCAGCCTGTCGCAGTCATGCCCTTCATTTTTCATGGGACCGGGTGGTTGCGGAATTTCTCGACAACATTTATCCGATTGATCCGGCCTTGAAAGACAAGCGTTGGAAAGTGCGCAAACGTTCTGCAAAGTTTATTCAGAAAGCATCTTAGGTTTTCTCTATCTTGGCCGCACAGGTTTTGACCTCGGGTATTTTACCGTAAGGATCAAGCTCCGGGTTGGTGAGCAGGTTGGCTGCTGCTTCTTTAAAACAGAATGGAATAAATACCATACCGGGGGGCACATCGCGGTCCGGGCGCGCATGAATATCGATCGTGCCCCGTCGTGTGGAAACGGTGATGATGTCACCGGCTTCGATATCGCGTTTTTTCATTTCTTTCGGGTTTAAGCAGGCAACAGGTAGGGCTTCTATTTGATCCAGTACGCCTGCGCGCCGTGTCATCGCCCCGGTGTGCCAGTGTTCCAGCATGCGCCCGGTTGTCAGGACAAAAGGATAGTCGGTATCCGGGACTTCATCCGGCGGGATTAAATCAGTGGGAACGATACGTCCCTTGCCTGTTTCGGTGGGGAAACCGTCCCCAAACAAGACGGCTTGATTGTTGGGGTAGGTCAGGCTGTTTTCATTTTCCAGCCGTTCCCATGTAATGCCATTTAACGAAGCCATGACGCTGGACATTTCACGGTAGACATCACGCACATGATCATAAGACCAGTTCAGCCCCAGACGGTTGGCAATCTCGCAAATGATCCAAAGGTCCTGTTTGGCATCACCCGGCGGATCAACGGCTTGTCGGCCCAGTTGTACCTGTCGGTTGGTGTTGGTGAATGTACCTGTCTTTTCAGGAAAGGCGCTGGCGGGCAAGACCACATCGGCGTACATGGCTGTCTCTGTCAAAAAGATATCCTGCACGACCAGATGATCTAAGGAGGCCAAAGCCTTGCGGGTATTGGTGGTGTCCGGGTCCGACATGGCGGGGTTTTCCCCCATAATATACATGGACTTAATTTGTCGGGCCAGAATGGCATGGATGATTTCAACAACCGTTAGGCCGGGATCGGGATCAAGTTCAGTCTGCCAAAAATTGGCAAAACGATCATGAATGGTTTTATCGCCAACTGCTTGATAATTGGGGTAGACCATGGGGATTAATCCGGCGTCCGATGCACCTTGAACATTGTTTTGTCCCCGCAAAGGGTGCAGGCCGGTACCATCACGCCCGATTTGTCCGGTGATAAGGGCCAATGCGATCAGACAGCGGGCATTGTCGGTGCCGTGGACATGTTGGCTAACGCCCATTCCCCAAAAAATCAGGGCGCGCTTTGCCTTGGCATAAAGGCGGGCAATTTTGCGTATTTCATCAGGTTCAATGCCGCAAACAGGCGCCATGTCTTCCGGGCTGAAAGATTGAATACGGGTGCGTAGCTTTTCAAAATCCTGTGTGTAGGTTTTGACATATTCATGATCAACAAGGTCTTCGTCGATAATGGTGTGGATCATGGCGTTGAGCAGGGCAACATCGGCCCCCGATTTAAACTGAACCATATGATCGGCAAAACGACTAAGCGCTTGGCGGCGTGGGTCCATGACAATCAGTTTGGCCCCTTGTTTAACCGCCTTTTTAATATAAGTGGCGGCAACAGGATGGTTTTGGGCCGGGCGTGCGCCGATAACGATAATGACATCGGATTTTAACGCATCCATAAACGGGGCGGAAACGGCGGCAGACCCAATCCCTTCCATCAGGGCCGCAACGGAAGACGCGTGACATAGACGGGTACAATGATCCACATTGTTGGTGCCAAATCCGCTACGGATCAGTTTTTGAAACAGGTAGGCCTCTTCGTTTGAGCCTTTAGCAGACCCAAAGCCCGCAAGTTCTGCCCCTTTGAACGACTTAAAACCATTGGCGGCCTTTTCCAGTGCTTCATCCCACGTGGTTTCGCGAAAATGGCTAAGGGGGTTGGCGGGGTCCATTTGTTCTTTTGGGGCACTTTCCTTACGGATCAAAGGTTTGGTTAGGCGTTGCGGATGATGGATGTAATCAAAACCAAAACGCCCCTTTACACAGAGCTTTTCTTCATTCGCCGGACCATCGCGGCCATCGACACGCACAAGGTGGTTATCCCGTACATGATAGGTCAACTGACAGCCAACCCCGCAGAAGGGACAAAGCGAGTCCACACGTTTCGAGCTGTTTGATGTTGTAACAGCTTCCCCCGTTTGCGGATCACGCGGTAATAAGGCCCCGGTTGGGCAGGACTGGATACATTCCCCGCAGGCCACACATGTACTGTCAAACACCGGATCGTTTTGATCGAATGCAATGGTGGAACGCGCCCCGCGTCCAAACATACCCAGGACATCGTTGCTTTGCAGGTCCTGACAGGCGCGAATACAGTTGGTACATTGAATGCAGGCGTTTAAATTCACAGCCAAGGCCGGATGTGTGAAATCGGTGTCGAGGGTTGGGCGTGAGGAAAAGCGTGAAGTTGTGATCCCGACCTCATTCGCCATTTGCCAAAAATGTGAATTTTCATCGGGGCTTTGCCCACGTTCAGGATGATCGGCAAGTAACAGTTCCATAATCATTTTACGTGATTTTGTGACACGTTCTGAATGGGTGTGAACCGTCATGCCGTTTTGGGCAGTGCGTTTGCAAGATGCGGTTAATGTGCGCTCGCCTTCGACCTCAACAACACACAGGCGGCAATTTCCATCAGCCTTATTGTGTGTATGATAACCGGAACAGAGATGGGGCAGGGAAAGGCCTTCGCGTTTGGCAATATCAAACAGGGTTTCATCTTGTTCTGCGTGAACGGTTTTGCCGTTTAGGGTGAAGGAAATCATGCAAAATCCTCCGCAAAATATGTCAGGGCAGAAAGCAGCGGATTGGGGGCCGCTTGTCCCAGTCCACAGATGGAGCTATCGCGCATAACCGCACACAATTCTTGTGCTAAATCCCTATCCAGATTGTGACGAAGCATATTTGAAAGCTTGTCGCAACCGACGCGACAAGGCGTGCACTGCCCGCAGCTTTCATGGTTAAAGAAATCCAGCAAATTTTGGCAGACGGTTTTCATATTGTCGTGATCCGATAACACAATGACGGCGGCCGATCCGATAAAACAGCCGTATTGTTCCAGCTGTCCAAAACCCAATGGCAGATTCGCCAGATGGGCCGGTAAAATTCCACCAGATGCGCCACCGGGTAAATAGGCCTTGAATTGATGGCCTTCCAGCATGCCACCGCCATATTGGGTGATCAATTCTTGTGCGGTGATGGTGAGGGGGGCCTCGTAAACGCCTGGTTTTTTGATGCGACCAGATAAGGAATAAAATCGTTTCGATCCGGCCTCAATCCCGTTTTGCAAGATATCTTGCACCCGCCAAAGCGTTTCCACATTATTGATCAGGGTTGGGCGACCAAATAATCCTTGCTGGGCGGGGTAGGGGGGCTTGATGCGTGGAAGTCCACGTTTCCCTTCCAGACTTTCCAAAAGGGCGGTTTCTTCCCCGCAGATATAAGCACCAGCCCCCCGGCGCAGGTGAATAACACGCCCATCTGTATCAATCTTTGGCAATTCGGTTTGCAGGATATGGCGGATATCTGCATATTCGTCGCGCAAATAAATATAGATATCTTTCGCGTTGATGACATCAGCAGCGATTAATGCGCCTTCTATTACCTTATGCGGGTTTGTTTCCAGACAGTGGCGGTCTTTGAATGTACCGGGTTCGCCCTCATCGGCATTGATGACCAATACGGCGTTTGAGGCTTTATCAAAAAAACGCCATTTATCCGCGACTTTAAACCCAGCACCGCCTAAGCCGCGCAGGTTTGCAGATTCTAAAGCATGTAAAACCTGATCTGGGTGTCCCTTATATTGGCGATAGATGGCATAAGCGTACGAGGCATAATCTATATAATCGGTTGGCGTTTTCTGTGTGTGCGGCAGGGAAACTGGGGCTTCGGCACATCGACCCACGCAGGGAACGGGGGCACCCTTACCCGCCCCGAACATCGCACAGGGCAGACTGACACAGGAGTGTTGCGGGGCAGGTGGGCCGTTTAAATGAAAATGTGCATAAAAACTGGCAACTTCATAGACTTGAGCCTGAGACAGGCGCATAACCTCGGCCAGTGCTGTGATGCTTTCTTTATCCAGATGACCGAAGGTATCCTGAACCAAATGCAGGTTTTCGATCAACATGTCGCGTTGTTGTGCATTGTGCCCAAGTAATTGAGCGATCATTTCACAACGGCTCAGATCCGCAATGCGGCCTTTGGGAACGAATCTCTTTTTCATAAGCAAACTATATCAGATATCAGCCATTTTCACGCCGGTTTTCTTGCAGACGGTGCGCAAGGCAAAGCTGGAGCGAATGCGGGAAACACCGGGCATACGTGACAGATAATTTCGATGGATATGTTCGTAACCTTCAGGACCAGCGCACGCAATGCGCAATAAATAATCTGCATCACCTGACATCAGGTAACACCCACGGACGTCTGGGCAATTGATAACAGCGTGTTCGAAGGCATCGACGGTTTCCTCGCTTAGACTGCGCAAGGTGATTTCTACAAAAACATTGGTGGGTTTGCCGACGGCGGTCTGATTGACCAACATGGCATAACCATCGATGAAGCCGTCGTCTTCCAGTCGTTTAACCCGGCGTAAGCAGGCAGAAGGAGACAGGTTGACCGCATCGGCGAGGTCTGCATTGCTCATACGTCCATCGCGTTGCAGGAGGGTAAGAATCTTACGATCTGTTTTATCTAGTTCATTCATTGCATGATAATTCTGTAAAATTAAAAATATTTCGAATTATATGCGTAAATTAATAAATTTCATAGTGTGATTTAGCAGCACATTCGAGAGGACTTGATATAGCATCACTGCATAACAAAATTATATCTATGTAAGGGATAGTCACCCTGGTTTTCAAGGAGAGAGAGAATGCTTATCGGTGTACCTAAAGAAATTAAAAATCATGAATACCGTGTTGGCATGACGCCGAGTTCTGTACGCGAAATGGTACATCATGGCCATGAGGTTTTGGTCGAAACCTACGCCGGGAATGGTATTGGCTGCAGCGATGCAGATTACGAAGCAGCGGGCGCTAAAGTTGTTGGAACGGCGGCTGAAATTTTTAGCCGTGCAGAAATGATTATCAAGGTGAAAGAGCCGCAGAAAGTAGAATATGAGCAACTGAGCGAAGATCAATTGCTCTTTACATATCTGCACCTTGCGCCGGATCCTGAGCAAACAGCCGGTTTAGTGAAATCTGGTGCAACCTGCATCGCTTATGAAACGATTACGGATGCCCGTGGTGGTTTGCCTTTGCTGGCACCGATGTCTGAAGTTGCCGGACGTATGTCCATTCAGGTTGGTGCAAACGCTTTACAAAAAGCCAACGGCGGTCTTGGGGTTCTGTTGGGCGGTGTACCGGGCGTACAACCGGGTAAAGTGGTTGTTATCGGCGGTGGAGTCGTTGGCACAAATGCGGCCCGTATGGCAATGGGATTAGGGGCTGATGTAACAGTTCTGGATCGTTCTTTGCCACGTCTGGCGTATCTTGATGATGTCTTTGGTCCTCGTTTGAAAACACAATATGCAACGGTCGACGCCACAGAAGAACTTGTCTATGGTGCCGATCTGGTTGTTGGTGCGGTCTTGGTTCCGGGTGCGGCTGCACCTAAACTGATCCGTAAAGAGCAATTGTCTTCAATGAAAAAAGGTTCCGTCATTGTGGATGTTGCGATTGATCAAGGCGGGTGTTTTGAAACATCCAGAGCCACGACCCACCAAGACCCGACTTACATCGTTGACGATGTGGTTCATTACTGCGTGGCCAATATGCCGGGTGCGGTTGCCCGTACATCTACATTTGCATTGAACCATGCCACCTTGCCGTTTGCGCTGGCTTTGGCTGATAAAGGCTGGAAGAAAGCCTGCGCAGACGATGCGCATTTGCTGGCAGGTTTGAACGTTCACAATGGCCGTGTGACTTACAAGGCCGTTGCGGATGATCTGGGTTATGATTATCTCGATCCGACAACCCTGATCTAGGAACCTGAAATCAGGTTCTTAAAGTCGGTGCTTCTTTGTTGCCCGTAAAGAAGCACCGCTCTTTTCCAATGGAATATGGCTTTTTAGCCTATTGCTTTAGACATATTGCCCGGCACAATAGCCGGATGCCCATGCCCATTGGAAATTAAAGCCTCCTAAATGCCCGGTCACGTCGATAACCTCCCCGACAAAGAAAAGACCGGGCACTTTTTTTGCCTCAAACGTTTTGGATGACAGTTCGTTGGTGTCCACCCCGCCGCGCATGACTTCGGCTGTTCGGTATCCTTCCGTTCCACTGGGCAGCAGGTGCCAGTCATTGATGGATGTAGCCAAGGCATGCAGTTTTTTATCGGGTTGATCCGCGAGCTTTTCTTTGCAATCGGCTTGTTCACTCAGGCGTTGCGCCAATCGTTTGGGCAGGATGGTCGCGATGACGGTCTGGGCTTCTTGTTTTGGCTGGCCCTGTTTCGCTTTTTTCAGCAATTCAAAGACGTCTGTGTCGGGGGCAAGGTTAATCTGGACTTCTTGTCCCGGTGTCCAGAAGGATGAAATTTGTAACACGGCCGGACCACTAATGCCCTTGTGGGTAAACAATAAAGCTTCACGAAATTCGGTCTTGCCCAGTTTGATGATAGCTTCAAGGGCGATGCCTTGAAATCCGGCTAATTTATCGCGGGTGTCCTGATCAAAGGTAAAGGGGACAAGGGCCGGGCGGGGATGGATCACGTTTAACCCCATTACTTCGGCCTGTTTCAAGCCGAAATTGCTTGCCCCGATTTTTGGAATGGATAGTCCCCCTGTGGCAATGACGAGATGTTCACATTCAATCTCGTGTTCAGGGCTCATAACCAGAAAGCCACCGTCGCGTTTGCTGACACCTTCTACTTTGGTGTTCAGGCGAATTTCTACATTGGCTTTTTTGCATTCTTTTTCCAGCATATCGATGATTTGCTGGGCGCTGTCGTCACAAAAAAGTTGCCCATGGTCGCGTTCATGGTAGGCGATGCCGTATTCGGAAATCAGACTGATGAAATCCCAGTTGGTATAGCGTTTCAAGGCGGATTTACAAAAGTGCGGATTTTCTGACAGATAGTTTTTCGCGGAAATATCCATATTGGTGAAATTGCAACGCCCGCCGCCGGAAATTCTGATTTTTTCCGCCAGTTTTTTGGCGTGATCAATCACCAATGTTTTACGTCCGCGTTTTCCAGCCTCAATGGCACACATCATGCCGGCTGCACCGGCCCCGATAATCAGTACATCCACTTTTTGAGTCGCCATGACATCTTCCATATTGTGCGGGCTAAAAAACTACCTTCTGCATGAAGTTGGTGGTTCTGTCCAGCTTTGTACGTGTGAAATAACTTTTGGGAATTGATTTTTCGAAAGAATGTGACAGATTGTTCAACATAAACATAAAGGTGATGAAGCAATGACAATTGCATTTGCGGCAAAGGCCGTGCCGGAACTGATTTTTGCGCGCGGCGCTTTTGACAGCTTGCCAAAGCGCGCAGCAGCTTATGGCACGAATGTTTTGCTGATCGGGGATGCCTATTTGAAAAATCACCCGAGCCTGTTGAAAGAAGTAACTGACAAACTGATTGTGGCTGGGTTGCGGGTGGATCATGTCAGTGCGCAGGGCAAGCAAACGCAGGAAGCCAGCCGCAAAATTACAAGCACTTATGATTTGGGACAATATGATTGCGTGATCTCGTTGGGGGGCGGGCGTGCAATTGATACCGGCAAGCTGGTTGCTAAAATGTGTCCCCATATTGCCGTACCGACAACAGCCGGGTCCGGTGCCCCGATGAATGGCGTGATTTTCGGTGGGGCCGAAGCGGTTGAAGAAACCTTCAATTCATTGTTAGTTCCAGATTTGGTCATCGGTGATCCGGTTTTTATTGATGAAATGGATCGTGATGATTTTGCGGCCCGAGCCTTAACGGTTTTGATGTTGCTGATGGAAGCATATGTTTCACCCAAGGCTTCTGTGTTATCGGATGCCTTGGTGTGGTCGGGGTTGGAAGCCTTTGTTCGTGGTTTTGTGCGTGGTGTTGAGGGTGACCCACTGGGGCGGGATGATGTTTTTTATGCATCCTTAATGGCGGGTGTGGGAACCGGACAAGCCGGATTTGGGTTGACCCACCGTTATGGCGCGATCATTGAACAAAAAGCAGCCTTAACCTATGCACAGGCTTGTGCGACCGTTTGTGCAGAAACAACGGATTTGCAGTTACAGTTATTAGCTGATTTTTTCCCAGACCATGCGGCAATGGATAAATATGCCCTTATCGGCGAATTGATTACAGAACGTCCTTTTGAAGACCGGGAAGAAGCTTATGCGTCCCTGGTCGGGACATTGCGTCGATGGATAGCGCGTTTGAAATTATCCAAAATTTCGCTTAAGGAAACGGCCTTAATCGGTATATGCCGTACGATTGAACGTGATTGGGATGAAACGGTTTTGCCAGTTCATCCCGATTTAAATGACTTGGAAATGCCGCTGTTACGGCGTCTCCTTTAACGCTGACGGCAATCGGGTACTTGAATCGGTAATGGCACGCCGAATTTGTTCGCGGATTAAACCTTGTACAGAGGTTAAATTCACGCCCCGTAAATTTGCGCGATGCAGGTTGGCTCCGCTTAGATTAACACCGCGAAGGGATGCGCCTTCCAAATTGGCCCCGGAAAGATCTGTTCCCAACATATTGGCCCGGTCCAGCCGTGCATTGCGCATGTCAGCACGGGTCAGGCGTGAAACCCGTAAATCTGCGCTGGAGAGAAGGGCATCTTTAAACGTAGATCCGCTTAGATCGGCCTTGCGAAAAACGCTACTGGTGCAATTGACGGCTTCAAAATTGGATTGGGGAAGGATGGCTTTGGTGAAATCCACCTCCATAATGGATTGTCCACGAAAATCAGAATGTGGACGGTTGGCGCGTAATCCGTCGCGCCCACCGCTGTTTACCCATAGTTTGTGGAGGTCTAAACATTCATCTAAATCAATAATTTCTTCAAAATCATCATTTTCCGGTCCGACTGGTTCTACGGCAGGAGGAGGTGATTTTTCAGTTGGGGTTGAGGCGACAATATCGCTTTCGTCTTTGGTTTTATCTGCGTTTCGTTCAATGGTTTCTTGAACTGTTTTTTCGCTTGTTTTGACTGAATGATTTTCTTTATTCACAACAGGGGGGGATGGTGTTTCATCAACCAAATCGTAATCCGGGCGGTCTTTTGTGGAGGCAGGCGTTAAGTCGCTCTCTTGAAAAGACATGCTGGTTTTATCGTCATCAGGACGGGTTTGGCTGGTTCCCCAATCAAAGGTCTCGTCCTGAGAGGAGATTTTTTGTTTTCCTTGAGATGATCCCATTAGGCCATTCAGTGACGGTGTTGCGGCTTGATTACGGCCACTGGAAGAACTGTCAGCGCTTAATGTTACGCCACCGACGGGGCGTGAACGTGTGTAGCTGTCCAGCTTGAAATCATTTTGATTTAAGGTGTCGCGTCGATCTTGTCCGTTGAAATGCGGGTCGTCACGCGTGCGGCGTTCCGGTCCAAAATATTTGGCAACACAGATGAAACGCCGGGGCTTTAAGATTACAGCGCGGGTAAAACGTAGCAATTTTTCCGGGCTAAGCGGTTTACGCAAAGCGCCCTCAATACCGGCTCGGCAGGCTTCGCGCAGCATATGTTGGGAGACTTTTTCCAACAATAAAAGGATCGGTGTTTTATAAAAGGCCCCATCGTTGAGGCTGCGAATTTGACGGACAATCTCGATGCCGTTGGTATCCGGGAATTTAAGGGCAAGAAGGATAAGGTCCGGGTTGATATTGCCGATATGTTCAATCGCTTTGTGCGGAGATGGCGTTGCGATGAAATCACCGATATTGTTGTCTATATAGGTTGTTCTTGCTATGTCGATACTTTCCGGGTCAATGTCGCAGAAAATAACTTTATGTGTACTAAAATCGAAATCCGTCATGAGGGGCCTATGCTAGACATTCTTCTTCAGATTGTTATCCCACAAAACTATAATAAACGGATAATAAAACAGTTCAACTATTAAGCGATTATTAAAGACAATTATTTCAAGCCGGAGTCTGGGCGTGGCCCAAAAACACTTTCCAACTGGTTCTGAACATCATTGGCTTGTTCTTTTTCTTTTTCACCTAACACCAGCGTAATTTCGACACGCCTGTTTTTAGCGCGGCTTTCCGGTGTATCATTTGGGACCAGTGGGCGCGAATCCCCAAAACCCTGTACAGCCATTTTACTGGGTTCAATGTCTGAATAATTCAGGAAATGGTGAACGACGGATGTAGCACGTGCGGCAGAAAGTTCCCAGTTTGAACGATAGGGACCGCCACTTCCCAGAGGGATGTTGTCGGTATGACCGCCTACGAGAACTTCGCCTTTGGACTTTTTAATCACATCTGTGAGTTTTTCGAGAAGGTCTGCAAACGCCTGACCGATATTGGCGGAACCAGAATCAAATGCGATTTCGCTGGGGAAACGGATTTTCACTTCGTTTCCGTCACGTTCAACATCGACACCTTTGTCGGCAGCTTCTTCTGCAATGATTTTAGCGACTTCATTTTCAACGTCAGAGGCTTGCTCTTCTGGTGATTCAGCCGGGTTAATATCGAATTCTTCCTGATCTGTGGTGTCGGGGATTTCCATTGATACGGTTGGAACCGGTGATTTTGTCGGTGAAATATTACGGGCAGCTTTGCGCTCAAGTTGCCCATCGACTTCGATTACGCCTGCCAAACGGTCCTGTTTAGAAATACCGAACGCATTGCGCATGGCACCGGCCATTTGCTTGTATTTTATCACGTTCATTTCAGAAAAGGTCAGCAAAAGAACGAAAAGCACCAATAGCAAGGACATCAGATCGGCGAAAGTCGCCATCCATGCCGGTGCGCCCGTCGGAGGGCATTTTTTCTGTTCTTCAGCCATCGGCTATAACCTTACTCACCATCTTCTTCGGCAGGTTTGCCGCCCGGCAGATACACGCCCAGCAGTTCTTGCAGAACCATCGGGTTTTGGGAGGCATGGATTTGCATCACGCTTTCGATAATCAAAGCGCGGGTGTTTTTGGTGTTGTCGATCTTGATTCCAAGCTTGTCGGCCAAGGGAATGGCAATCAGGTTGGCCAGAACCGCACCGTAAAATGTTGTCAACATCGCAACGGCCATCGCCGGACCAATGGCGGCAGGGTCAGACAGGTTTGCCAGCATTTGTACCAGACCGATCAATGTTCCGATCATTCCGAATGCCGGGGCCATATCACCGATACCGCGCCAGAAACTTTCCCCGGCCATTTCGGCCTTGATCGCCATATCGACTTCTTTGGTGATACTTTCTTTAATGACTTCGGCAGCCATACCATCCACACACATGCGAATGCCGCGCGCCATCAATTCATTTTCAATGGTAACACTTTCCAGACCCAGCAAACCTTTCTGGCGTACGATACCTGCCAGTTCGATGGCAATATCATAGACACTACGTGGGTCATCAGCAGAATTTTTGAAAGCGATTTTGCCACCGATTTTTAAGGCAGCGATACATTCTTTGAGTGGAAACTTAACAAGGGTCGCGGCTGTTACACCACCGAATACAACGACAATAGAGGGAATATTGATGAATGAACCAAGGTCGCCACCCAACATGATCGAAACCACGATGAGGACGAGACCGATAGCGATACCTAATAGCGTTGCGAGATCCATTAATTTTTGCCGTTCTTGTTATCTGCCTGCGGTTATTTGTTAAGCTTAGCGATGAGTTCTTACCAAGTTCCTAATTTCGATAAAAACATCCCCGTTCACCCATTCCTAAGTCACAGTTTTACATTACGTTTATCTGGTGGGGCAACAGGCAACTGTGGAAATATGTTTTTTTCACCAATACATACGTATAAGACCGTAGCTGAACGTGGCGGTTCATGCGAGTTTCCGTTTGGTTTTCCCGGTGGCTTGGGCTTCTATCGGATTATCGGGCCAAGGGTGCTTGGGATAGCGTCCTTTCATTTCTTTTTTTACCGAATCGTAAGCATTTTGCCAAAAACTTTCTAAATCCTCAGTAACTTGTAGGGGTCGTCCTGCGGGTGAAAGAAGGCGGATTTGCAAAGCAATTGTTGTATTGTCAATTTTGGGTGTGTGTGGTTCGCCGAACATTTCCTGTAGTTTCACTGAAAGAATCGGTTTTTTTGGATTGGTGTAATCCAGTCGAATCTGTGATCCACTGGGGACGCGGTAATGTGTCGGGGCACGTTTTGCAAGCTCCTGTTGATCTTGCCAGTCAAGGCGGGACAAGAGGGCTGCATGGAGATCGATTTTTTTTAATTGTTCAATGCGGCTGAACCCATTTAGATAGGGAAGCAGCCAGTCTTCGAGTGTGTCCAAAAGGTCTGTTTCACTCATATTCGGCCATTTATCATCACGCTGACGCAAAAATTCTATGCGTTGGCAAAGAGATTGGCTTTCGCTTGTCCAAGGAAGCACGTGTAAGCCAAGCTGGCGAATGCCGTAACACAGTCCGCGTGTCTGTTCTTCGGGGTCGATCTGGCGCAAGGGGGTGGATTTTAGGGTCAGGGCACCCAGTTTGCGGACACGGGCGGCACTTACGCTTTGGGTCCGTTTGTCCCAGCCTATTTCTGTTTTTTCTTGAATGAGATCCGGGAAATTATTTTCAATATCCTGGATATGAAGGGGGGCGGCGCTGAAAATACGTGCTTGCGCGTTGGCACCGTCCATATGGGCAACAACCAAATAGGTTTCAATGGATAACGCATCGTTATCCGGCAGGACGGCCCCCATACCCGCACTCAGGTGATAACTGTTGTGTCCATTGTTGCGCTGTTTGGCAATTCGATCAGGATATGCCAAGGCCAAAATCCGCCCGGTTTCCAGATAACTGGTTGGGAGGATATCCAATATTTTAAGGCGCTTTTTCAGGTTCTTCGCGGTTTGCCGTGTTCGATGAAGGGCACCTTTTGCGATGTTTTGTTTTGGACTTGATTGATTGTGCAGAACAGCAAGGCTGGTGCGCAGATCGCAATCGCGCGTCCCTTTTAAGAGGGGACCGTCTTGCAGGGTCGCGGCAATGTCACAGGCCAAAACAGCATCGTTTTTGTTTGTGTGAGATGACTTTAAAATCATATGGGCAAGACGAGGATGAAGGGACAAGGCCATCATCTCTTTGCCATGGGCGGTGATTTTGCCGTCTTTGTCTAGCCCACCCAATTGAATTAACAGGTTTTGTGCCTGTTCAAACGCATTTTTAGGCGGGTAATCCAGAAGTTTCAGGTCTTTGGGTGTTGAAACACCCCAAGCGCTTAACTCCAAGGCCAGTGGTGTCAGGTCGCTTTCAAGAATTTCAGGTGTATCGCGATCTGCCAAGGCATGTGTTTCGGCTTGCGGCCAGAGCTGATAACAGATGCCTTCTTGCATGCGTCCGGCCCTGCCTTTACGTTGGGTTGCTGCAGCCTTGGATACCCGCACGGTTTCAAGGCGTGACATGGACCGCGCATTGTCAAAACGGGCAACCCGCTTATAACCGCAATCAATAACGATGCGGATATCTTCAATGGTTAGGCTGGTTTCGGCAATGGTTGTGGCAAGGACGATTTTGCGCACACCCGTTGCGGCTGGTGCAATGGCTTTGTCCTGTTCTTGCGGGGGTAAAGCACCGTATAGCGGGGCAATCAGAATGTGCGGATCGTTTGCATAACGGTCATTTAACAGAGATTGTGTTTTACGAATTTCCCCTTCACCGGGCAGAAAAACCAGCAGGCTACCACTTTCTTCTTCAATGGCCTTGGAAATGGTGCGCACGGTATCGGTGACTAAGGAAAACTTATCCGGGCGTGGTAGGTTGCGCGTAATAACATCAAAGGCGCGGCCTTCGCTGGTGATGCGGGGGGCATCCCCTAAAAAAGAGGCCAGATTTCCTCCGTCAAGGGTTGCGGACATGACGAGAAGGCGAAGGTCATCGCGCAGGGCGTCTTGAGTTTCCATACAAAAAGCAAGACCGATATCGCCTTGCAGGTTACGTTCGTGAAATTCATCGAAAATAACCAAGCCCACGCCATTGAGTTCTGGGTCGGATTGAATTTGCCGAGTCAAAATTCCTTCGGTGACGACTTCTATACGGGTGTTGGGGCCGATGTTTTTATCTTGGCGAATACGATAGCCAACAGTTTGTCCGACTTTTTCCCCCAGCAAGTCAGCCATACGTTTGGCAGCCATGCGCGCTGCCAACCGACGAGGTTCGAGCATGATAATCTTTTTACCAGCTAACCAAGGCTCATTAAGTAGGGCAAGGGGAACCAACGTTGTTTTCCCTGCACCAGGCGGCGCTTCCAATAAAGCGCGTTGTTGGGATTGCAGGGCTTGTTTCAGAGGTGCAAACGTTTCTTGGACGGGGTATCCCAACTGCGTGATATCGTGTGTCATACCTCGTCTTCTATCGAAACCACATTGGCAAGAAAAGTGGAAAAATCTTTTCGTTGTTTTTTGCTGTAACGTTTTTCAAAGACGTCATGCTCGTCATCGGATAAGTTGGCGAACCTATCGAAGATGCACATCATTTGTTGTTTAAATTGGAATTCGCTAAATGGATAAGGGCCAACGCCTTGTCCCGGTGTGTCGGGGTCACTTTGCATAACCCGTTTATACCATTCCTTGCGCAGATCGAATTTTGTAAAAAAATCAGCCAAGGCAACAAAACTATCCCAGCGAATTTCCCAACATGCTTTGGTTTCATACAGGTTTGAATATTTAAATTTATCTCCACGATCGCGTGAGACCTGTTCCATCAGGCGCAGCGAACGTTCCATAAGGTTTTCATATTCGGCGCGTCCTAAAATGGCCTGAATAGCGTGGAAATAGTTAACCAGTTGACCACTTGACATAAGGGGAGGTTCTTTTTTGAACAGATGTTCAAACGGTTCTGAAATGATGCGCCCATAAACATTGATGCGCGGCGTATTTTGCAAGGATAAACGGACGTATTCCGAACAGCGTTCAAACTGAGTATCGCAATATTTTTTGCGCACATTTGGATCGTTTTGAATGGCGTGGGCGACAATATCCAGTGTATCGACACTGATGACACCGTTTTGCGCGCGTTCTTTGGCAAGCTGCAAAAACAGATCCACCGCCGCAGCATATGTTTGGCGGCAGGGGATATCTGACTTTTCAGTTTTGCTTGCAGTCATGCATGCCTCCTTATTCCACTCTATAACCTAGAGATTGAGGAGGCGTATGACAAGAAAAGAGAAGAACCTTCTGATTTATTCTCTTTCTAGGATGGCTGCAAAAAATCCATCACAACCGTTCAGGTAAGGGCTGAGGCGAAGGTAGTTTGGGTCTTTCGCCGGATAATCTGTTGTCATACGTTCTTGCCATACATCTTGTGCAGACAGGCGTTTAAAAGCCGTGTTGCTTGAGAGAAAACGTTCGATTTGATCTTCATTTTCTTCAGGCAGTAAAGAACAGGTTGCATAAATAAGGCGCCCCCCGCTTTTCACAAGGCGTGAAGCACTCTCAATAATTTCTTTTTGCAGTTGAACCAATTCGGTTAAATCTGTCTCATCTTTTGACCATTTTGAATCTGGATTGCGTCGCCAGGTTCCGGTCCCGCTGCAAGGCGCATCAATGAGAACGCGGTCAAACTTGCCCCGGCTTTTTTTCACCCATTTATCGAAAGTGCTTTCAAGCTGTCGGCGTTCGGCATTGACGACACCGGCGCGTTTTAAGCGCACTTTCGCACGATTGAGGCGTTTGCTATGGACATCACAAGCAACCAGATGCCCTGAATTTTCCATTTCAGCAGCCAGTGCTAAAGTTTTTCCACCCGCACCGGCGCAGAAATCAACAACTTGCATGCCTTTTTTTGCACCAACCATCAAAGCGACTAATTGGGACCCTTCGTCTTGCACTTCCAGCCAGCCTTGGCGGAAGGCTTCGGTTTCAGACAGGATCGGTCCACCGGGGTGGCTTTGGCGCAACCCGATTGGAGAAAGCGGTGTCGCTTCGACCTTGAAACCTTGAGAAGCAAGGCTTTCAGCTGTATCTGCCGGGCTTGCGAGTAATGTATTTACACGAAAATCTGATGTGGGTTTGTCGCCCAAGGCGCGCATTTCAGCAGCAAAATTTTCGCCAAAAACCCGCTTGAGGCCGTTTGCGGCCCAGTCTGGGCATTCGGCCAACATCGCTTCGTTCATGTCAGGGTGATTGATTTCTTTACCCAATAAACGTTTTAAGCTGGCGATTTCTTCTTTGCGCAACATGTCCATACGGTTATGGGCACCGTTACACAATTTTTCCAACTGGGGAATATCCGCATCGTCGTTTAAAATCATATCGGCGAGCAGCATGGAGCGCATGTTTATGTCCAGACGAACCTGTTTCAACCACCATAACAGACGACGATAATGCAGTAGGACGGAACGCACGCGTTGTTCCAGATCGCGACGATCACGCCGTTCTAATGCGTCTTGAAGGTGACGAAAACGGCTGGACAGAATGGCATCCAAAGGACGCGAGGTTTCTGCGAGTTCGGTTAAAATCTCGTATGCCAGATTAAGACGGGCGGCACGCCCGAGTCCATATGCCGACTTGGTTTGATTTTCGCTCATAACTTGAAACCTTTTGTCTGGGAAGATGGCGCTTCATATCATGTATTTTAAAAATTGCCACGTAAAACACGGCAAAACAGAAAAATCACAGTATTTGCACTTTATCACTTGTTTTCAATATGTGCATAGTGGTAATACCAATTCTCGAAATTGGAATACAGGGTAAGGGTTTAAGGTAAATGACTTATTTGGGACAGGAACATCCATTGCGCGACACACTGGATAAAGAAATTCGCGCACGGCCTTATATTGCACTGGATATGCCGGAACGTATCACACATCTGGCGGTTTTATCCGGCGAAGATGGCGGGGATGCGGAACGTGTTCATTTGTCTCGTCTGTGTGAAAAGTTTGATGTGGCAAAACCCTTGGATGAAGCAACCCATTTTATTTCAGAGATGGGCCCCTTTCGTTTGCGTTGGGAACGTCATACGGAATTTTCCACTTATACTTTTTTCCGAAATGAACCCTGTGAAGAACCATTTCGGCACCCGGTCATTGATTTTGTGCCCCAAGACTGGATCAGTGACATACCGGGCCAGGTCATGAATGCGGTGCATTTGGAACTGGAAACAAATGATGCACCTGAACGCAGCCCGATTGAAATGTCGCGTTATTTTGACGGTCATACCTATGTCGGGTGCGAAATGGCAGGTGGGGCTGCGCTGGTCTGGACGGACATGCGGGTACATGAAGACCGCTTTATGCGTATTCTGATGCGCAATATTTCTATGCCGGAACGCCAAGCTGGTCGTGTTGTTCAACGGGTGTTGGAAGTGGAAACGTATCGAATTATGGCTTTGCTTGGTTTTCCATTGGCACGTGAAGCCAGCCCTCGCATCCGGGCAATTGATGAAAACCTGGCGGTGATTGCTGCCAAGATGTCAGACCAGGTTCATCCGCAGAAAGATGGAGACTTGTTAGAAGAATTATCTGCTTTGGCGGCGGAGGTCGAAGCGATTTCCGCACGTAACAGTTATCGTTTTGGCGCGACCAAAGCCTATTATGCCATTGTGCAGCAGCGCCTGAAAGAATTGCGCGAAGGACGTTTGACAGGATTACCCACCTTATCTGAAACCATTGAGCGACGCATGGCCCCGGCAATGAAAACATGCGATCACACCAGTATGCGGCAACATTCCTTGTCACAACGCATCAGCCGGGTGGCGAGTTTGCTGCGCGCGCGCGTCGAAGTGGAACTGGAAAAACAAAATCAGGAAGTCCTGAAAACCATGAATAAACGCGCAGAACTTCAACTGCGTTTACAGGAAACCGTGGAAGGGCTCTCTGTCGTTGCGATCAGTTATTATCTGGTTGGTTTGCTGGGCTATGCTTTGAAAGGCGTTAAAGCTGGCGGTGTACCGATCAACCCGGACCTTGCCATTGGCATTGCCGTTCCTGTTGTGGCGATTTTGATTTGGTCAGGCTTACGCAAGGCTAAAAAAGTACTGCTGGGCGTGTGATATTTGGAAGAGCCCAATAATTTTACGCAACTACGGCCTAATTAACCTGCTCGGGATTTGCTTTATCCTGTGTGTATGATGGTGCGATTACGCCCCTCGTCTTTGGCACGGAACAAAGCTTTTCCAGCCGCAGCAATCATGGCATCAAAAGTTTCGTGGACGTGGTTGCATACACCGATACTGATGGTCAGCTTTAATGTTTGTTGACCTGCCTTGAAATCATGATTTTCGATTAGCTGGCGTAATCCGTCAAAGAAATCATGGACTTGATGTGCAGGTAGATTATTGGCAATGACGCAGAGTTCCTCCCCCCCTGTGCGTGCAAGCACGTCTGATCGCCGACAGCGCTCATTTAAAAGTTCCCCTAATTGAATGAGGATTTCATCACCCGCGCTATGCCCGTATTGATTATTAATTTTTGAAAAATGATCTATATCCAGCAGGGCCACACTCAGCGGCATATCTTCGCGTAGGGCGCGTGCGACGGAATTGCTGCCGATATCGTTCAGGAAACGTCGATTGTGCAGGCCGGTTAAGAAATCGTGGGTTGCAGCGGATTTCAGATCGTCCATATATTCAATCAGTTCAACATTTTGGCATACCCGGCAGAAAAATTCTTCACGCAAAAACGGCTTATTGAGGAAATCATTGGCGCCGTTTTTAATGAACTGGGCAGATAAAATATTACTGCCGGCAGTAGACAAGCCGATAATGCCGATTTTGTGCTTAGGGTATTTACGCCGAATTTCGCGGGTGAGCTCAAAACCGTCCATTTTTGGCATGTTATAGTCGGTAATAACCAGTCGAATGTCTGGGTGCGTTGCGAGCATTTCCAAGGCTTCAATGCCGTTTTCAGCCTCTTCTACCTTGAATTGGTAGCGTTTCATCAGGTCCATCACGTATTTGCGCGCAGTTGTGGAATCATCCACCACAAGAACCTTGATATTGGCATTAAAATAAAGGCGTGAAATTAAAGAAACCAGATAGTCCAGACTGGATGGATTTTGTTTCACGACATAATCGATCACATTTTTGGATAAAATTTGATCGCGGGTATCTTCACTGAATTGGGCGGAAAAAACAACGGACGGTATGCCGTAGCCAATCACCAGATCAACGATTTGACCATCTGGTGCGTCTGGTAAATTTAAGTCAAGAATGGCGAGAAAATAATCATCAAACCCATTTTTCAGAACAGCAACGGCTTCTGCATAACTGGTGCAGGAAACGACATCAATATCTAGATTGCGTCGAACATGCTTTTCGACAAGCGAGTTGAAGAATTTCATATCTTCAACAAGAAGCAGTTTTTTCATCTCGGCCTCAATTATCTATTTGAATATAAATGTAGGCTTTAAAACTACAGTTTACAATTGTCTTTATAGGGTATCGGTCAGTCCGAAAGCATTAAGGATGCGTTGCGCGCCGACGGTGGCGGTCAATTCGTCACGCGTGATGGCCTCGTGGACCGGGTCAATTAAATTGATCACATCAGGGTGGGATTTCAGCGCATCCATCAGGCGATCTTCCACCATTGCCCACATCCAGCGAAACTGCTGTTCGGTGCGTTTTGTTTTCAACTCACCCGTTTCGCCTAATTTGCTGCGATGGTCTTCCACCTTGGTCCACATTTCATCAAGGTTCATATTGGACAGGCCGGAAATACACACCACAGGCGGGGACCAGTTCGGGCTTTGTGGGCGCATGATATGCAGGGCGTTTTTATATTCGCGCGCTGCCATTTTGGCGCGCTTTTCGTTGGGGCCATCAGATTTGTTGACAGCGATCATATCTGCCAGTTCCAGCACACCTTTTTTGATGCCTTGCAGTTCATCCCCGGCACCGGGCAACATTAGTACAAGAAAGAAATCCACCATATCGGCAACAACGGTTTCACTTTGTCCCACACCGACGGTTTCCACCAAGACGACGTCGTAGCCTGCAGCTTCGCAGACGATCATGGTTTCGCGGGTCATTTTGGTGACACCGCCCAATGTGCAGGAACTCGGGCTTGGTCGGATAAAGGCGTTTTCTTGAATAGCCAAGTTATTCATGCGGGTCTTGTCACCGAGAATGGAGCCGCCGGAAACTGAACTGGTCGGGTCAACAGCGAGAACCGCGACCTTGTGACCGGCTTCGCATAAATTGCAGCCCAGGGCCTCAATCGTTGTGGATTTCCCGACACCGGGCACACCCGTAATTCCGACACGATGCGCCTTACCGCTATGAGGCAGCAGTTTTAACAAAACTTCCTGGGCGATTTTACGGTAGCGTGGGCTGGTGCTTTCCACCAAAGAGATCGTGCGGCCCAACATTGTCCGATCCCCGCTTAAAACGCCTTCGACATATTCATCTACAGACGGTTGTCTGCGCCGACGAACCGGGCCTTTTTTGACGGAATGATTGACAATGTCGTTCATGGGGAATCTCTTAATTACTTAATCTGTGCTTATAAAACACGTCATCCCGGACAAGCGCAAGCGCCGATCCGGGATGATGTTTGTTGGCTCAGGACTTAGTCCTCAATACCGACAACTTCGTTCAGCTTTTTCATCAAATCGATGGCGGCTTCGGAAATGACAGTACCCGGTGGGAAGATCGCTTCTGCGCCCCCTTCATACAAGGCGTCGAAGTCTTGTGGCGGAATAACGCCGCCGCAGACAATCAGGATATCGTCGCGTTCCAGTTTTGCCAGTTCTTCGCGCAGTTGCGGCACCAAGGTCAGGTGACCCGCAGCCAAGGAGGAAGCACCAACAATATCGACATCATTTTCAACCGCTTGACGTGCGGTTTCTTCCGGTGTCTGGAACAATGGTCCGATATCCACGTCGAAACCAAGATCGGCAAAGGCGGTTGCGATGACTTTTTGACCACGATCATGTCCATCCTGTCCCATTTTGGCAATCAGGATACGCGGGCGACGCCCTTCATGGTCTTCGAACTTTTTAACCAGTTTGGTTACGTCTTCGATCTTTTCGTTCATTTCACCCACTTCGTTTTTATAAACACCGGAAATGGCGCGAATGGTGGCCTGATGGCGACCATAGACTTTTTCCAATGCAAGCGAGATTTCACCAACGGTGGCTTTGGCGCGACCGGCCTTAATCGCCAGATCAAGCAGGTTGCCGTTTTCGGTTTTCGCGGCTTCTGTCAAGGCGTCAAGTGATGCTTGTGTATCGGCTTCGTTTCGTTCTGCGCGCAGGCGTTCCAATTTGGCAATTTGGGATTTGCGCACTTCGGAGTTTTCAACCTTGAGAACATCAATCGCATCTTCGTTTTCAAGTTGATATTTGTTCACACCGACAACGGTCTGACGGCCACCGTCAATGCGGGCCTGGGTCCGTGCTGCGGCTTCTTCGATACGCATTTTCGGAATGCCGGCTTCGATGGCTTTGGCCATGCCGCCTTGTTCTTCAACTTCCTGAATATGGGCCCATGCTTTTTCGGCCAGATCCTGTGTCAGTTTTTCAACGTAGTAGGAACCACCCCACGGGTCGATTACATCACAGGTACCTGTTTCCTGTTGCAGGAAAATCTGCGTGTTACGGGCAATGCGGGCGGAGAAATCCGTCGGCAGGGCCAAGGCTTCGTCCAGTGCGTTGGTATGCAGGGATTGCGTATGACCTTGGCTTGAGGCCATGGCTTCGATACAGGTACGGGTGACGTTGTTGAACACGTCCTGTGCCGTCAAAGACCAGCCCGATGTTTGGGAGTGCGTCCGCAGGGCCAGTGATTTCGGGTTTTTCGGATCAAACTGGTTTACCAGACGTGACCATAACATCCGACCTGCGCGCATTTTGGCAACTTCCATAAAGAAGTTCATGCCGATGGCCCAGAAGAAGGACAAACGCGGGGCGAAGGCATCGACATCCAGACCGGTTGCAATACCGGCGCGCAGATATTCCACGCCGTCTGCCAGTGTATAAGCCAATTCCAGATCAGCTGTCGCCCCCGCTTCCTGCATGTGATAGCCGGAAATGGAGATTGAGTTGAATTTTGGCATTTCTGTTGAGGTGAAGCCAAAGATATCAGAAATGATCTTCATGGACGGGGTCGGCGGGTAGATATAGGTGTTACGTACCATGAATTCTTTGAGAATATCGTTCTGAATGGTCCCAGATAGTTTATCCGGTGTAACGCCTTGTTCTTCCGCGGCCAGAACGTACAGGGCCAGAACAGGCAGAACCGCACCGTTCATGGTCATGGAAACAGACATTTGATCCAGCGGGATCCCGTCAAACAGGGTACGGGTATCGTAAATGCTGTCAATCGCCACACCTGCCATACCGACATCCCCGGCAACACGCGGGTGATCGGAATCGTAACCACGGTGCGTGGCAAGGTCAAAGGCAACAGACAGGCCTTTTTGACCAGCTGCAAGGTTGCGGCGGTAAAAAGCGTTGGATTCTTCGGCGGTGGAGAAACCCGCATATTGGCGGACCGTCCACGGGCGTGTGGTGTACATGGAATTGTACGGACCACGTTTGAACGGCGCAAACCCAGGAACACTGTCGAGACTGTCCAAACCGTTCAGGTCTTCGGCTGTATAAAGTGGTTTTACACCGATACCTTCAGGCGTGTTCCACGTCAGGTCGTCCAGTTTCTTTCCTGTCTGACCTTCGATACGGCCTTTCCAGTCGCTGGCTTGTTCTTTGTTCAGGCCGGAAGTGTCCAGCGCAACATTTGCAAAGTTAGGAATATTGCTCATCTGTTTTACACTCCCAATACAGTGTGGAGGTCCTGCAATGTGGCGAGCACATCGCTACCCATGCCGATGGCAGCATCGACACCGTCAAATTCACCGCGTCCGGCGAGGAATACTTTTTTCGCACCAGCGGCTTTTAAGGCTGTGGCAAAACGGGCGGCAAGTTCTTCATACTGATCATCACTGCCACAAAGAACAGCAACTTCGGCTTTACTGTCTTTAAAGGCAGCAATTGCATCATCAACGTTGGCAAAACCGTTATTGGTTACGACCTGAATGCCACCAGCTTCGAAGAAGTTTTTGGCGAATGTCGCGCGTGCTGTGTGTTTGGCAATTGCGCCCATATTCGCAGAGAAAATTTTCGGGAAGTCACCATTTGCATCTTTGTAGGCATCGGCAGCATCGCGCAGTTTTTCAAACCCTTCGGCGAGACGGTGCGCTGGTAGGGCCGTGATGGTTGTCGCGTTGCCTTGTGTGGCCAAGCTGGCGATGGTGACATCGGCTTTGTTGACCTTGGTGATCAAGTCGGCGTAATCAGGGGCGCTGCGTACAACCGCGTCTTCCATGATATTTGGATATTCAGAAACACCTGTGACCGCATCTTTACGCTTCGCGATATTTTTAAGGCGCGCTTGCCAGACATCGGCGATTTGGGATTGAATAGATCCATCAGCAAGGACCGCAGCCATACCGCCGCGATTTTCGATATCCTGGAACAATTCCCATGCTTTTTTAACATATTGTTCGCTCAAGTTTTCAATAAACCAGGACCCGCCAGCCGGATCGATGACTTTATTAAGCGAGCTTTCTTCCTGCAAAACAATCTGGGTGTTGCGGGCAATACGGCGGGCAAAGTTATCTGCGACACCGCAGTGATAATCAAACGGCAAGACGGTAATGGCATCTGCACCACCGATGGCCCCGGCAAAACAGGTCGCTGTTGTGCGCAACATATTGACCCAAGGATCGCGTTTGGACATGGCGCGTGCTGCGGTAGCCGCGTGCAATTCCATACCTTGTGCCTCAGCGGAACCCCCGGATGCTTTGACGACTTGTGCCCAGAGGAAGCGTGCTGCACGTAATTTGGCAATCCCGGTAAAGATATCGGCACCGTTGGCAAAGGAGAATGTGATTTGACGTGCAGCCTCATCCACACTTAGACCCGCATCGACCATTGCACGTAGGTAAGTCACACCAGTTGCCAAGGCGATTGCCAAATCCTGTGTTTCCGTCGCACCTGCACCGTAGTAGGCGGAGGTATCGACTTTAACAGATGTGACCTTGGGGTAATTTGCCGCTGTGTCTTTGGCGAGGTTCGCCATGTCGGCAAGGGCGTCTTCAACAGATGTCGGCAAGGTACCCGTCGCCGCCAATGTACCAAGGGGATCCAGGTTGAAGGCCCCCATTGCTTTATCATTGGCGATGTTTTTATCAGCCCATAAAGCTTTCAGCAAAGAAGCTGCGGCCCCACCTTGTGCACCGGCTTCCAGTGAAACAGTCGCGAGATCAAGAAGAACGCCGTCCAAAACATCAGCGAGGTCTTCTTTGGAATAGATCATAATCCCGCCACGGCCAGCAAGGTCGGGGGCATCGGCGCCGTTTTTACCGGCACGTGCGGCTTCGTCAAACTGCAAAATAATCGAGGTGACACCGCGTTCCAGATCTTCAAGAATTTGATCATTGGCAACAGATTTGTCTGCATGGGCGTGAATTTGGCGAATATCCCATCCATCCACGCTGCGACCCACGGCTGAATTGCCGCGTGTGAACGGGGCGCTACCGGGGAAACCGGACGGATTGCCGTCTGCGTTCCAATCTGCTTTTGTATAAAGAGGCTGGATGTCGATACCGTCGTAGGTTTTGACAACCATCTTTTTTTCAAAAGGGGCACCTTTGAGAACTTTCTCCAAAGACTCTTTCCAGGCTTCTACAGAAGTTGCCGGAAATTCAGCCGCCAAGGCTAAACGTTCTTCGCTCATGTTAATCCTTTGCGAGACACATCGATAAATAAATACGCATTACAATACCGTTTTACCAAATTAAAACCGTAATGGCTATAGGGTAATCTGTCAAAACAGGCGTTTTTTCGCTCTCGGGTTATAAAGGCTTGTCGAAAGTTTCGCAAGACAGGAATGCTATTGAAATATTGTTGCTAGTAAAGTTGACCTTTAAGCGGCTGTTATATGAACGCTCAGGAGAAATTTATCCCCTTGCAATCACTTCCGAAAAATATAACTCTAATTTTGTAAGGCATTTTTTAGTTATATTTTTACGGAGAAGAACCCATGTCTAATGAAGGTTATCACGAACCGGTTGAAGAATTGACGGACGAGACGCGCGATTACCATCGTGCGGTTGTTTCCTTGATGGAAGAACTGGAAGCTGTCGATTGGTACAACCAACGCATTGATGCCTGTAAGGATGAGGATCTGAAAAATATTCTGATCCATAACCGCGACGAAGAAAAAGAACATGCGGCGATGGTGCTGGAATGGATCCGTCGCAAGGATAAGGTGATGGACAAGGAACTGCGCGATTACTTGTTCACCGATAAAGAAATCGCTCATAAATAGAATCGAATATGGATGCAGGGGATATGGCGTGGCCCGCCATGTGTCCTGCATACTCATGGGGTTAGAGGGAGAAGAGGCCAAAGCGAGATCGAATTAGAATAGAGACCCGCAAAAGAGAGGTGGCACATGCCCCAATATGGTCAGGATACATTAAACACCAAACGTACATTGACGCTTGGTGAGACAGAATACAGTTATTTCAGCTTGAAAGCACTGGCGCAAAAAAGTGGCGCGGATATTACCCGCTTGCCTTTTAGTTTAAAGGTTTTGCTGGAAAACCTGTTGCGCTGGGAAAATGGTAAGGATGTTCATGTTTCTGATATTGACCAGCTTGAAAAATGGCTGGATCAGGCATCTTCGGACTGTGAAATCGCCTTTCGACCCGCGCGTGTTTTGATGCAGGATTTTACCGGTGTTCCTGCGGTTGTTGATTTGGCCGCCATGCGCGATGCAGCGGCAGAACGTGGCGATAATCCGGCGGCGATTAACCCGATCTGTCCGGTTGATCTGGTGATTGACCATTCCATTATGGTGGATGATTACGGTCATGCCCAATCGTTGAAAATCAATGAAACACTTGAATTTAAAAGAAACCGCGAACGTTACGAATTTTTACGTTGGGGGCAGCAGGCGTTTGAAAACTTTCGGGTGGTGCCGCCGGGAACTGGCATTTGCCATCAGGTAAATCTGGAATACCTCGCCCAAGTCGTTATGACACAAGATCAAGGCGAATTACTGGCCTTTCCCGATACATTGGTCGGGACCGATTCTCATACCACCATGATCAATGCGCTGGGTGTTTTAGGCTGGGGTGTTGGCGGGATTGAAGCCGAAGCCGCCATGCTCGGTCAGCCCGTTTCAATGGTTTTACCCGATGTGGTTGGTTTTAAGCTGAGCGGACGATTGCGCGAGGGAACAACGGCAACCGATCTGGTATTGCGTGTGGTGCAAATGCTGCGTGAACGCGGTGTTGTCGGTAAATTTGTTGAATTTTATGGTCCAGCACTGGATCATCTTCCCTTACCTGATCGTGCGACCATTGCCAATATGGCACCGGAATATGGTGCGACCTGCGGCTTTTTCCCCATTGACGGGGAAACAATCCGTTATTTGAACTTTACATCGCGCCAACCCGATCAGGTGAAATTGGTTGAAGCTTATGCCAAAGAACAAGGTCTGTGGCGAGAAAACGCCGGGCCTGACCCAATTTATAGCGATACGCTGGAATTGGATTTGGCAACTGTGGAACCGAGTCTTGCCGGACCAAAACGTCCACAAGACCGGATTGAACTTTCCGGTGTTGCGGCTTCTTTTGATCAAACGCTGCAGGAACTTGCCAGTCAGGACAAGCCACGCAGCGTAAAGGTACAGGGACAGTCTTACAGCCTGCATGACGGTGATGTTGTGATTGCGGCGATTACATCCTGTACCAATACATCTAATCCCAGCGTGATGTTGGGGGCGGGGCTTGTGGCGCAAAAAGCCTTGGCAAAAGGATTAAAAGTCAAGCCGTGGGTTAAAACATCACTGGCACCGGGTTCACAAGTTGTCACTGATTACCTGAAGGCTGCAGGTTTGCAAGCACCGTTGGACGAGTTGGGTTTCACACTGGCGGGATATGGCTGTACAACCTGTATCGGAAATTCCGGTCCGTTGGCAGCACCTATTGCCAACGCGGTGGAAGAAGGCGATCTTGTTGTAGCCTCGGTTCTGAGTGGGAATCGTAATTTTGAAGGTCGGATCAACCAGCATGTCAAAGCCAACTATTTGGCTTCACCTCCCTTGGTCGTGGCTTATGCGCTGGCTGGGACAACGCGTCTTGATCTGGTGAATGATCCGATTGGGGAAGACCAACAGGGGAATCCCGTCTATCTGAAAGATATCTGGCCGAGAAACCGGGAATGTGACGATCTCATTCGTGATATTTTAACACCGGAAATGTTCCGCTCACGCTATAGCGATGTGTTTACAGGCCCCCAAAGCTGGCAGGATATCGCGGTCAGCAAGACCAAAACCTATCACTGGAAAAGTGAGTCGACTTATGTGCGTAATCCGCCGTTCTTTGAAGCCGGGCAATCGGTTGAAATTGACAATATTGAACAGGCGCGCGCTTTGCTGATACTGGGGGATTCTGTCACCACGGATCATATTTCCCCGGCAGGTTCGATTGCCAAGGACAGTGCCGCCGGGCAGTATTTAATAGAACAGGGTGTGAAGCCAGCGGACTTCAATTCCTACGGATCACGTCGCGGCAACCACGAAGTTATGATGCGCGGCACATTTGCCAATATCCGTATCCGCAACAAGGTCGCACCGGGCACCGAAGGCGGTTGGTCCAAACACCAGCCTGATGGCACGGTTATGAGTGTTTTTGACACAGCCATGAAATACCAGCAGGAAAAGACCCCGCTGATTGTTCTGGCCGGTCGTGAATATGGCACCGGATCGTCACGCGACTGGGCGGCCAAGGGCACGCGGTTGTTGGGGGTGAAGGCGGTTATTGCGCAAAGTTACGAACGTATTCATCGCTCCAACCTTGTCGGGATGGGGGTTCTGCCCTTGCAGTTTATTAGTGAAACAGCCTTGGCAGATATGAATCCGGATGGTACCGAATTGTTCGATATCCGAGGGCTGGACAGCCAGTTGGTCCCGTCACAGGATCTTGAACTGGTTGTGACACGCGGGGATGGCAGTACAAAAACGTATGGTCTGCGTTCGCGTATCGATACAAAGGAAGAAGCGGCCTATCTGCTTAAAGGCGGTATTCTGGAATATGTTCTGCAAAATCTAAGCAAGAAATAATCCGAAAGGATGGGGAGGTACGAATGAGTGGCAAAACCGAGATGCGGGTTGAGCGCGATTCCATTGGGGAAATTGAAGTCCCTGCGCAACGATATTGGGGGGCACAGACACAACGTTGTCTCAGCAATTTCGATATTGGATGGGAGGGACTGCCGCCTGTGCTTATTCGTGCCTTTGCCTTTCAAAAAATGGCGGCGGCACAAGCCAATATGAATGTGGATGTATTGGATGAACGCCGAGGCGACGCGATTTGTCAGGCGGCATGGGATGTCTTGGATGGAAAATTGTCCGAAGAATTTCCCATTCGGATTTGGCAAACCGGATCCGGGACACAAACCAATATGAATGTGAATGAGGTTCTGGCCTCGCGCGCAAACGAGATTTTATCGGGTAAACGGGGAACCGATGGCGAGGTTCACCCCAATGATCATGTAAACCGCAGCCAATCTTCCAACGATAGTTTTCCAACTGTGATGCATATCGCGATTGCCTTGCAGACACATGACCTTTTGTGGCCGTCACTGGATCAACTGCATAAGGCCTTACTGGAAAAGGCGGATGAATTTGACGGAATTATGAAGGTGGGACGCACACATTTGCAAGATGCGGTTCCAATATCCTTAGGGACTGTTTTTGCGGTTTTTGCCCAACAGGTTGCAACAGGCAAAAAACGCTTAGAGGAAGCATGGGGACGTTTAATGATTGTTCCGCAAGGTGGAACGGCTGTGGGTAATGGGGCAAATTGCCCCCCCGGTTTTGTCGATTGTTTTATCGAACATATCCGTAAGCTCAGCGGGTTTGAATTTTGTGAAAATCCACTACCGATGGAAGGTTTGGCAACCCATGATGCGTTGGTCGAGTTTTCGGGACAGTTGAACGCGCTGGCAGTCTCGCTTAATAAAATCGCCAACGATATCCGTTTGCTGGGTTCTGGTCCCCGATGTGGCATTGGGGAGTTGTTGCTTCCTGCCAATGAGCCGGGCTCGTCCATCATGCCGGGCAAAGTTAATCCGACACAGGCCGAAGCCCTGAGCCAGATATGTGCGCAAGTTATGGGCAACCATGTGTCGGTGACTGTGGGCGGTGCGCATGGGCATTTTGAACTGAATACTTACAAGCCCTTGATCGTCTATAATATCCTGCAATCTGTCCAGTTATTGGCAGACGGGATGCGGTGTTTTACCTCCCATTGTGTGGAGGGAATAAAGGCAGATAAAGACCGTATTCAACAACATCTTGATCAAACCTTGATGGTGGTGACGGCATTGGCCCCGACAATTGGCTACGAACGGGCGGCAGAGGTTGCAAAAAAAGCCCATCATGAAAAGACCAGTATCAAGCAAGCCGCCCTAGATTTACAGGTTGTCAGTGAAGAAGATTACGATCGCCTGACATCCTTGGAAAATTGGTTGAAATAGAAAAAGGCAGGACTACGAAAATGTAGAACGGCCTTTTTTCAGTCGTAAAATACGGGATTATTTTACCAGATGATATTTGTTATCTGAATCATCGAGAAAATAATTTGGTTTGGCTGTATTGCTGATGAGTGGACGATCATCCATTTGACCAGCTGCCGTTTCAACTTGGCTGGGGTCAAATTCAGTGACGACCAGCTCGTAACCGTTTTCAGTAAGTTCTGCACCTTCTTGATAAGAATTCAATTGAATGGTGCGGGTGATGCGGGCACTGCCAGTTTTATAACTGGTGTCATAATCGACATGAACAGTGCGTTCATAAGCTGCGGGTCCGCTGTCTGTATTGTAAAAACCCGGTTTCCAAGTTTGAGAATATTCAGTGATAGTTCCGGCTTGCGCAGCCCCTGCGATAAGGGCGACACCGAAGGCAAAAGAAGTGGCAAGAACGGACTGGCGAAGGTTTAACATTTTATGTTCTCCTGATTTCAATAACGTGTTGTTTGTCTTGGAAATCAAAATAGGAAGATGTCTGATCACTTGCAAATCAGACTTATGTGAGAAAATACTCACATAAAATCACGAGAATGTGACAGAGAAAAAAATCATAAAATGGGTCGCCATAATCCATGTTTATTGACAGCATAAACAAGATGGTATTTTTTTGCGTATTCTTGATCCTGAATAGGGTGATCGACGGTGTTATCCAAAATAAGGAAAGAGCCGTCTGTCCGATCAATACCTAGGCAGGCATGGGCTTGAGTACTGTTTTTTTGCATGACGCCCAGCAGGAACATATTTTCGCTTGGAAACCCTAATTGTGCGAGCAGGTTGTATTTTGCCAGCGCATAATCTTCGCAATCCCCGCCGTTTTGGACAAAGTCTGCGGGTTCCGTCCAGATATCTGAACGCCCATAACGGGTCTGATCACTGACATACGGCGTTTGATTGATGTCCGTGTTGATCTGCATGATCTGAAGCGAGGTGGGTAGTTGGCTATAATGGCGAAGATTGAAGGTGTCTGGCGCTGTTTTTGAGGAAAGTCGATCAAGATAGGTAGCTTTTTCTTTTCCCCAGCGGTGGTTTCTGTCCAGATAAAGTTGACGCCCGAAAAACGTTCGGCTTGTTTCCCTCTCTTTTGCTAAGCTCGGCCCCATACAGGTGAGCAAACTTCCCGTGCAAACAAGTGAGGATAAGATTGTGCGGCGTGAAAACTCTTTCATGGGCACCTTTGTTTTATAAGAACCTTATCCTTTATACAGAAAACACGTGTCTGAAGCAACTTGACCCTAAGTTTAGACTCTTTTGAATATAAAATGCCCCGTCTTGATTTTCAAAACGGGGCATTCAGACTGTTGGAAAGGAAGGATAAATTAAACGACGGTCAAGATGCTGGCGACCAATGGGTGACGTACGATGTCACGGTCTTTCAGGCGGATTGTTGCAACATCTTCGAGTTGTTCCAGCTTATCGGCAATGTCTTTCAGGCCGGAAATACCGGGCAACAGGTCGCTTTGGTCCGGGTCGCCGGTCAAAACCATTGTGGAATTCCAGCCCAATCGGGTAATGAGCATTTTAATCTGGCCGTAAGTGCAGTTTTGCGCCTCATCAATGACGACAAAGGCGTTATTTAGCGTACGCCCGCGCATATAACCGACAGGGGCAAGTTCAATTGTGCCGTTGCTCATCATTGCTTTCAGCCGCTTACTGCCAAGGCGGTCTGTGAGCGCATCGTAAAGGGGGCGCAGGTAAGGCGCGAGTTTTTCTTCCATATCACCGGGCAGATATCCGATGCTTTCACCAGCTTCAACAGCCGGGCGGGACAGGATGATACGTTCGATTTTTCCCGCATCCAGGGCTTCAACAGCCTTTGCAACGGCAAGATAGGTTTTGCCGGTACCTGCCGGACCAAGGGCGACAACCATGTGACGTTCATCAATGGCCTGCATCAGTTGGGCTTGATTGTCGCTTCTTGGGCGAACATTTTTAACGTATTTTTGATCCCTCGGAGAATCGGGCTGATGGGAATTGAGTGGATCCCATGCTTTTTTTGTCATTTCCTGCTCTCTTTGATGGTCATCGAAAAATAAAGCTCTGACATCGGCATCGACTTTGGCGGATTTGCGTACGCGTTTACCCATGTGTCTCTCCTAACAGCTTGGATAATGCCCATAAAAAAACCTCACACAAGGCGTGCAAGGCGAAAGGCATTTTTGACGTGGAATGTCCAGAATGGAAAGAGTGTCAGTCGG
Source organism: Terasakiella sp. 4MB5A (assembly GCF_050058155.1). Lineage (GTDB taxonomy): Bacteria > Pseudomonadota > Alphaproteobacteria > Rhodospirillales > Terasakiellaceae > Terasakiella > Terasakiella halodenitrificans. The sequence goes on from NZ_CP188815.1 coordinate 786,881, forward strand.
ACCCGGCGACGACGCAGCCTCCAGAAAATCTGGCGGTGCCGTCTTGCGATCGGTTGATATTGACAACCTGAGAAGCTGCATATGCATCTCCTTGAATCCGTCTGCAATAGAGAGATTCTAACGTGCGACTCGGCAAATTCCTAATGGTTTTTTGGCGTGTCAAAAAATTATAATAAAAAGAATCACTTATTCTTTCGTATAGGTCAATTGTTCGGGGGGAAACACTTCCCATTGTGGGGGGATTGGATTAAATATGATGTTGTCGGGTTAATCTGGAAGGACCATGGAATGAAGAAAATATTGGCTGGTTTGGCAACCGTTCTTGGCTTGGTGGCCTGTGGCGAGGATGCGCCTTATGGATCCATAGAAAAATTTTCTGCGCGCGACAGTATGGAACCGTACTTTTTTACGGCCACCTCGCGTGGCCCGCTTTTGGTGGATATACATGGTTCCTACCCCGGTTTTGAAGGGATAGATGCCGTCAATGCGATCACCAAGGGGATGGAACGCGGCATGCAAACACGTCCCTTTAAAGCAACAACCCGCATGGAAGAAGCCGATTCACCTGCCTATCGTGTGATTTGGGTTATCGCCCCGCCCAAAAATTATAATGCCAACCGGATATGTAAAGGCGATATCCCGCAAAGTGAGCCCGGCGATAAGGCAACGTTTGCAATCGTCTTTTGTGTGGATGATGAAGTCTATCGCAATATGTCAGGCTGGATGCATAAGGATTTTGATGCATCCTCGGAACATTTTGCGAAATTTGTCGGTGTGGTGACACGCGATTTGTTTAAATAGATCGTACAGAGATAAAAACGCAGACTTGCGAATATGGGCGGCTCGGTATAGGGTTTGCCCAAATGTAATAGGATGTTTAAAGGGATCTTGATGGACGTCGTACTCGTACCCCTGCTTGATGTGATTTTGGCAATTTTGAATATATACGAAATGATTGTGGTTGTGACGGTTGTAATGAGCTGGTTGTTCCATTTCAATGTCATCAACTACAGCAATCAGTTTGTTCGGATCGTCTGGGATATCTGTTCCAAGTTGACGGAACCGCTGTTGTCGCGTATTCGTCAGTTCTTGCCGGATATGGGTGGAATTGATCTTTCACCAATCGTTTTGTTGTTGGTTGTCTTTTTCCTGCAAGGCGTTGTTCGGCAATTGCATTAATGGTCGGCGTTTTCTTTAACGAAGTCACCGACGGCCTTCTGTTGCGCTTGAAATTGACACCGAAGGCGAAGAAAACGGCGATTAATGCTATTATGGAAGAGGCGGACGGAACGGTTGTCCTGAAGCTATCTGTAACCGCAGCGCCGGAAAAAGGGAAAGCCAATGCCGCTTTGATCAAATTTTTGAGCAAGGAATGGAAATTGGCGAAATCGGATATGGAACTCACCGCCGGAGAACTGTCCCGGCACAAAACGTTGTTGTTGAAAGGCGAGCCAAGCGTCTTGAAACAACGCCTTATAGATTGGATAAAGCAGAACAATGTCTGACGCAAAAATCATTGATGGTAAAGCCTTTGCACAAAATGTGCGCAAACGTGTCGCCAAACAGGTGGAAGAGCTGAAACACTACGAAAACCTGACACCCGGTCTGGCGGTTGTTTTGGTGGGCGAAGACCCTGCAAGTCAGGTCTATGTACGCAACAAGGTGAAGCAAACCGAAGAATGTGGCATGAAGTCGCTGGAATATCGCCGTGATCCTGATATTTCCGAACAGGAACTTCTGACCTTGGTGCAAAGCCTGAACGAAAACCCCGAAGTGCACGGTATTTTGGTTCAGTTGCCCCTGCCCAAACATATCAGCGAAGAAAAAGTGATTGAAGCCATCGCCCCGGAAAAAGATGTGGATGGTTTCCATGTGATCAATACAGGGTTGCTCGCAACCGGGTCCAAGGATGCGATGGTTCCTTGTACGCCGCTGGGCTGTCTGATGATGCTGAAAGATTATTTCGGCGGCTCACTGTCCGGGAAACGCGCTGTTGTTGTCGGGCGTTCCAATATTGTCGGCAAACCAATGGGTGCCTTGTTGTTGAATGAAAGCTGTACGGTAACGACCGTTCATTCACGCACGGTTGATATTGAAGAAGAATGCCGCCGCGCCGACATCTTGGTTGCCGCTGTAGGGCGTGCGAAAATGATCAAGGCAGATTGGATTAAATCCGGTGCTGCAGTGATTGATGTGGGGATTAACCGTATTGAAACCGCGGAAGGCAAAACCAAACTGGTTGGCGATGTGGACTTTGACGACGTTGTCCAAGTTGCCGGTGCCATTACACCGGTTCCGGGCGGGGTTGGGCCCATGACTATTGCATGTCTGCTGGCCAATACAGTCACGGCGGCATGTCGCCAAAACAAGATTGACGAGCCCAAAGTCGATTAAGCTTATATGAATGCAAAAAAAAGCGGCTGACCTGATTTCAGGGAGCCGCTTTTTTTATGTTAACCTTTGTTTTTAACTACTAGCCACAAGGCATGGATCATGCCGGGGAAGAAGAAACACAGGGTTAAAATAAGGTTCAGCCAAAAATGCAAGCCAATGCCAACGGTCAGGAAGGCTGCCAGCGGTGGGATGAAAATAGCGATGATAATGCGAAGAATGTCCATGTAACGGCCTTTGTGTTCTTATCTTTTTCGATAAAGGGAATGTTGCAGGCAGAATCGATTTTTGCAAGATGCTTCTGCTTAGATTTATAAATTTTGTTTTTTACCTTTTATGAAATACAATTTATACAAGAAAATGTTTAATTATTAAAATAAAAGATTGTTTATTTGTATTTTTCTCCATACCCTTTTCTTTCATCTTATTCGTATCGGAGGAAATTATGAAAAGAAACCTGATCGGCCTTGTCGCGTGTTTATTGGTTGTTGTTGGTTTTTCTGCGGCATTTGCAGACAGTTGTAACGTTGTTAATCATAGCGTTTGGAGTACGACCGCACCGAAATTGAATCTGACCCATGTTTTTGAAGGCGAGATTAATAAAAAAGGTAAAGCGGTTGGGTTTCATTCCCGTTTCGGCGGTAAGGATCCGTCAGGGGCCCGCGTTGTAAAAGTGATAGCCGGCCCCAATGCAAAGGGGCTTTATACGGCAGATATTGAAGTCTGCAATGGTCATAGTTGGAAAGGGAAGTTTAGTTCTTTCTTCCCAGATGTGATGGACCAGCAGCAGGTGACGGATTTGATTTTAAAAGCGCATAAGGCTGCGGGCAATCCGGTAACCGGAAAATGGGGGGCGACAGTGGACGGCATCACTGTAAACGGGTATATGTGTCCAGATAATTCCAAAACCTGTCCGAAAGGCGCGATTAACACAGCCTATCCGGTCTATAACTAAATCAAGGTGGCGTATGAAACTTTATCGTGACGAACAAAATATCCCGCGCGTTGAGGCGGAGCCGGAATTTGCCGTTTTGGCAGAATTTTTGGAAGATGATATTCAAAGCGATAAAGTTTCCGCCATTGAACTGCTGAATTTTCTGGAAAAGAAAAAAGGCGAACGGGTTGGCAATGCGTTTTGTGCCACATTTGATGATCAGAATGTAACGATTGAATGCTTGTTTGATGACAGTAAAGTACAATCTTATTCCCGTAATATTTTCTTTCAGGCGGTAGAAGCCTGGATTGTTTTTATCAACAATTAAAGATTTGCACGGAGTTTTTCTGTCCAAATCTGATCGGGGATTTGCAATCCGTCGATTTGGTGAACGGGACGAATGCCAACGAGTGAGTTGGTCAAAAAAGCCTCGTTACAGGTTTGAATGATTCCGACACCCATTGATATTTCATGTGTGTGTAACCCGATTTTTTGCGCGGTTTGCAACACATGGGCCCGCATGACACCGGGCAGGCAACCGTCATTAATGCGCGGTGTGTAAAGCGCATTATTTTTGATAAAGAAAATATTGCTGATGGTGCCCTCGGCAATATGCCCTTGTGTATTTAAAAGCAAGGCTTCGTCCGCACCTTTTGCGACGGCTTCGCGCAGGGCAAAGATATTATCAAGGTAATTGAGGCTTTTGATCCGGCTGGTGGGATTGAATTCGTTGCGCCGGATGGTGACTAAGGCCAATTTTGCACTGGGGAAATGGTCCGGTACGTCACTGGCACTGAGTAAGACCTGTGGTGCTATTTCCAAAGGGGGGAGTAGTCCGCGCGGGCCACTGCCCCGGCTGATGGTCAGGCGCAAGGCGGCCCGTTTGTCTTTGAGTTGGCAGGCTGTTAAAACATCATCAATTGCCTTGCGGATCTCATCTGTATTGTAAGGAAACGGGATATCCATCATATGCGCGCTTTCATGTAAGCGCGCCATATGGGCGTCAAAATGGGCGACTTGCCCCTGTTGGGCCAGCATAGTTTCAAAAAAACCGTCGCCGAGGGTGAAACCCCGGTCCGTTGCTTTGATCGCGATGCCGTCCAGTGGCCATAATTCGCCGTTAAACCAGGCAATCATGTCATAATCCCCGCAAGTTTAAGAAAGTTTTTCAACAGGTCGTGGCCTTGTTCCGTCAGGATGGATTCCGGGTGAAACTGTACCCCCCATATCGGGCGTGTTTTGTGGGAAATGGCCATGATTTCCCCATCTTCGCTGGTCGCATCAATAATCAAATCACTTTGTTTTGGAATATCGATGCTGAGGGAATGATAACGCCCAACGACCAGAGGATTGGCGAGACCATCAAACAGGCCCGTGTTGTTATGGGTAATCCGGCTGGGTTTGCCGTGAACAGGTTTTCCAGCGCGTTGTACGTGTGCCCCACAGGCTTGAGCAATGACCTGATGGCCTAGACAGACGCCTAACATAGGAATGTTTTTTTGATAGGAATTGACGAGGTTCAAGGAAATGCCAGCCTCATTCGGGCCACATGGTCCCGGTGAAAGAACGATGGCTTGCGGGTCCAGTTCTGCAATTTCGTCCAGCGAGATTTCGTCATTGCGTACAACGCGGGTATCTTCGTGAAGCTCGCGAAAATAGCGCGATAGGTTATAGACGAAAGAATCGTAATTATCGATCAGCAGGAGCATCGGTTTCTTTCATTCGGATAAGACGCTATAAAGGCGTTGTATATCATTTTTTAAAAAGGCAGTGGATACGAAAATGCTTAAGCGCGTCTCAATTTTTTTAGTCTTTATAATCGGTCTGACAATTGTAATGGCAAATATTTATAAAGATGCCGGATTACATGTTGCGGCGCATTTCGGTCAATATGATCAAGTAATGGAACTGTTGAAAGATCCGAACATCAATGTGGATGAACGCGATAAATTTGGTGGAACGGTTTTAAATGCCGCCATTTGGCAGGACGATATCCGTATTATCAAAGCCTTGGTTGAGTATGGGTTTGATATCAATGCGCGTGGTACCGAGACTGGCTTCACCCCATTGCATGATGCCGTTAAAGCCGAAAATAAAGAGGCGCTGATTTATCTGTTGGAAACGGGTGCGAACCCACACATTAAAGATAATCAGAATATGGATGCGATGGAATTTGCCCGTGAAGAAGAGGCAACCAAATATATAGCCATTCTGGAACCTTATTATAACGCGAACTAATGAAACGCAAATCCGTCGTTGCGATCTAAAAAGATTGCTCGGGATTTGCTCTCGTTTTCCGCCGCGCCCCTTTGGGGCGTGTTTAAAGCGCCACCCTTGGTAAATGAAGGGCCGGCGCTTTTTTTGTGTGCAAAAAAACGTTTAAAAACAAACATAAACCAAAGTTATAGAACGCCCAAATATGGATTGGGTTGATTGTGCAATGTAGGAAATGGGGGCACGTTAAGGCCACCGAAACACATATTGCACAAGGAGATGAGACATGGCTCTCATTGAACAAAATAAGACACCGAAAGAAGGTGCCGTCATATGGGATTTCCCTTTACGGTTTTTCCATTGGGCGATGGTGGGCGTGGTCGCTATTGCGGCCTTGACGGGATACCTGTTTGAAGGCTGGTGGCTCAATATTCACGTCTATGCCGGTTATGCTTTATTGTGCCTGTTGCTCTTCCGTCTCGTCTGGGGATTTGTGGGCAGTTATTATAGCCGATTTCATCATTTCCCCTTGGCCTGTGAGGAAGTCGTTGCACATATCAAAAGCCTGTTGAAAGGGCGATCTAAAGAATATGTCGGGCATAACCCGGTTGGGGCATGGATGATTGTTATTCTGCTGTCGACCCTTGTGCTTTTGGTTTTAAGTGGTCTTCTTGTTTGGGGTGGGCAGGAAAATAGTGGCCCGTTGGCCTCCGTTGCCAGTTACGGTATCGGTAAAGTCAGTGAAGAAGTTCACGAAGTTCTGGCAGGTCTGTTGATGGCAGCAATTGCTTTTCATGTTGGCGGTGTGCTGGTTGAAAACTTTATTTTCAAGCATCCTTTGATCAAGGCGATGATGACCGGGCGCAAAGAAGGTGCGATTGCACAAGGTCAAGTGCGCGTTGCCCATTCTGTGTTGGGGATCGGCCTGTTTGTTGCGATTGTCTGCGGTGTTGCCTTCTGGGTGAATGCGGCGCAAGGCCCCCGTTTTATTGGGGCACAAAACGTAACTTATACACAGGAATGCGGGGACTGCCATTTGGCCTATCACCCCAGTATGCGCACAGGCGAAAGCTGGGAAAAAATGCTGTCGGGTTTAGAAAGTCATTATGGCGAGAATGCCAGCTTAATACCTGAAAAGCGCGCGGAAATTGTGGCCTACCTGCAAGAAAACAATGCGACCACTTTCGATACCAAGGTGGCTCATAAAATTGGCCGGGTTGAAACAGCATCCCTGCGCATGACGGATACACGTTATTGGCAGAAAAAACATGATGATTTTAAACCCGCCACCTTCACCCATGCAGAAATTGGATCAAAAGTGAACTGTAATGCCTGCCATCAGGATGCAGCCGATGGACGTTTCAGTGAAAGTGCAATCAAATTACCGAAAGGCGTTAAAAAATGAGAAAGATGATTTTCACCCTGTTGGGCGCATGCGCCTTGCTTGGCACCGATTACACAGCACAGGCCAGTTCAGTGTTGATCCTTGAAGGCTATCAGGCGCAAGCTCAAATGGACGACCCGGCCTTTCGTGAGTTTTCTGCAGAACGTGGACAAGAATTCTTTTTACAAAACCATACGGGTGGCAAACCGCAAACACCGTCTTGTACAACGTGTCATACATCGGACCCGAGTGGTGTGGGACAGACGCGGGCGGGCAAAATGATTGCGCCCTTGGCGATTTCTAAAACACCGGATCGATATAGCGATTTTGAAAAAGTGGAAAAATGGTTTCGTCGTAATTGCACCAGCGTGTTGGGACGGACCTGTTCCGCCCGCGAGAAGGGTGACTTCATCACCTTTATGCAAACACGCTAAAATTCTTAGAAAAAGGAGTAAGATATGTTGAAAGTTAAAGCCCTTTTATTGGGTGGAGCCCTTGTAATGTCGCAAGTTTCGGTTGCAATGGCGGATGAACGTTATCGCCCGATTGATAACCCGGTTGTCGAGAAAGAATGCGGATCCTGTCATATGGCGTTTCAACCGCAAATGATGCCCAAACGATCTTGGGAGAAAATCATGGATGGTCTAGGTGATCATTTTGGCGAAGATGCGAGCTTAAGCGCGGATGTTAGTCAGGAAATCAGGGATTATCTGGTTGCTAACGCCGCTGACGCCGGTTGGTGGAGTGGTAAATTTATGCGCGGTATAAAGGAGGGAGATGCACCGATGCGCATTACCGAGATGCCTTATTGGGTCCGTGAACACAGAAAGGAGGTTCCTGCGCGAGCCTGGGATGATCCGAAGGTTAAAACAAAAGCCAACTGTCAAGCCTGTCATCGAGATGCCAAGCGCGGCTATTATGATGACGACTGAGCAAAATCTCCGTATATTAGAAATTGGTAGGAAATAAAACGAAATGGCGCTATGAAACCGAATAATACGTTTGAAGTCCGTTCACTCATCTTTTCTTTTATTGTGATCAGTATTTGCGAAGCCTTCTTTCTTTTGGATGTTTTTGCCGATTTTTTTCGGTTGGATATTGATACGCTTTGGATTGAACATGAACAGATAGAATTGTTTTCAACCCTCACATTGGGGTTGTCGATGATCGTTATCGCAACCCAGATTGTGAGGCTCCTTAAACAAAACCGTCAGGCTCAGGATACAATTGATGTGGCATCAGGGGAGTTGTGGGGGGTCATTCAGCGCCATTTTGATATGTGGAAGTTTTCTCCATCCGAACGCGAGGTCGCCCTTCTCTTGATCAAGGGAATGTCCACTCAGGAAATTGCCGATATCCGCGATACCAAGATCGGCACAGTCAAAAGCCAGACCAGCGCCATTTACCAAAAAGCAGGTGTGAAAGGGCGTAATGAACTTGTCGCCTATTTTGTAGAAGATCTGTTGGCAGGTGAACGCATGTTCCAGCAGTAAGCTAGAGAATATGGGGGAAGATTATATGAATAGGAAAGAGGTTTCGTTCGAAGCACCTTATCCCTTGCAAGGGCGGTTTCGAAAAATCGTTTTACCTGCCTTGTTGTTTTTAATCATTGTTATTGGTTTTTTAATGAGCAATGGCAGTATGTGGTTGATCCAGAAAATCTATCTGGAAATTTCTGAAAACAGGGCAGGGATTATTGATCGCGCTTTACGAGGGGAAGATCGTGCTGCATGGAACGACCTTCAAATGAGCGATGATCCGTGGGAAGTTTTTAAAGATGATAGAGGTCGTCATCTCCTTGAATCTTTACGAGGTGAAGTTCAGGAACTCGGGCTATCTCATTTAAAAATATATGGTCAAGGCGGGTTATTGCTTTATTCCAGCGAAGAAGACCAGATCGGTAAGTTTGATCCCAGTGCAGGTTATCTGTCTGCGCTGAGGGGGCAACGCAATCTGATTGAAAAACAGGCAGCAGATGGAACTAAACTTTATGAACTTTATGTGCGTGCACCGGAAAATTCCAACAATATTGTGATGGAACTGTATGAACCGGTAAATTATCTCGATGCTATTTCGATGGAAGTCATCGTTCCCGCGACGGTTATTCCCGTTACAGTGCTTATTTTTTTAGGATTTGGCATGAATATACTGGTTAGTCGTGCGCAAAAAGATATTAATTATCGGACTGATTTATTGGGGGAATTTCGGCAGCGCCTGCAGGAACTTTTGTCTGATGAGGCGGTCCATACCTTGCGGGCCGCAACGGGCAAAGGAATACTGACCTCCAAGCGGGTTGAAGCGACGATCTTATTTTCGGATATTCGTGGTTTTACTGATTTTTGTGAAAATGAGGCGCCGGAACGTGTCGTGGAATTTCTCAATCAATCTTTGGGGGTGGTGATTGATGCGGTGCGTCAACAGGGCGGCGATGTGGATAAATTGATTGGCGATGCGGTTTTGGCTCATTTTCAAGGCGAGAATGCCGCTGACCGTGCGTTAAAGGCGGCACAAGAAGCGTTGCGACAAATTAAGAGCGCCCAGTTAGCGAAGCAAACCGGGATCGGTATCTATAGCGGTGGTGTGGTTATCGGGACGATTGGGGCAGCAAACCGTAAAGATTTCACCGTTATTGGCGACAGTGTCAATGTGGCGTCCCGTCTGTGTTCTGCTGCAAAAGGCGGAGAGATTGTGATCGACGAGAAAAGTTTGGCAAGTTGCGACTTCAAGGGCACAAGCCATTTGGAAACGATCAACGTCAAAGGCCGCAAAGATCCGTTGAATATTGCACGTCTGTAGAGTGAAACAAAGTTTCTCAGCAAAAAGGCCCGCCTTTTAATGGACGGGCCTTTTTCCGTTTGTGGAGGTTTTGATTAATCCCCGACGATACCATCAAACAAGGCGGTCGAGAGGTAACGTTCCGCAAAGGACGGTAAAATCACCACGATGTTTTTACCGGCCATATCGTCGCGTTGACCGAGTTCCAAGGCAGCAGCCAAGGCAGCACCGGAAGAAATGCCAACGGGAACGCCGTCTGTTGCTGCAACTTGTCGTGCCGTTTGAAAAGCGGTTTCATTGCCGATTTTCAGGATTTCGTCAATCAGTCCGGTGTTGAGAATATCGGGGATAAAGCCCGCGCCAATCCCTTGAATTTTGTGCGGACCGGGAACGCCACCGGACAGAACCGGGCTGTCTTCGGGTTCAACAGCAACCAGTTTTATATTTGGGTTTTTCTCTTTCAAGGCAGCGCCTGTTCCCGTGATGGTTCCGCCTGTACCGACACCGGAAACCAGAACATCAACCTTGCCATCCGTATCCGTCCAGATTTCATGGGCGGTTGTGCGTTTATGAATAGCCGGGTTTGCGGCGTTTTTAAATTGTTGCGGCATAAAGGCATCAGGCAATTCCTTGACCAATTCTTCTGCGCGGGCAATGGCACCGGACATACCTTTTGCAGCTGGGGTCAATTCCAGTTCTGCACCCAGAAGTGCCAGCATTTTGCGGCGTTCTTTGGACATGCTTTCCGGCATGGTCAAGATCAAGCGGTAACCGCGAGAGGCACAGACGAAAGCCAACGCAATACCTGTGTTCCCAGAGGTTGGTTCAACAAGAACGGTGCCTTGCTTGATTTTACCAGCGGCTTCTGCCGCTTCAATCATGGCAAAACCGATACGATCTTTGACAGAGTTCAACGGGTTGAAGAACTCACATTTGCCGAGGATATTTGCCTTGACGTTATGGGCTTTGGCGAGACCGGACAGGTTCACCAGCGGCGTGGCACCAATGGTATCTATAATGCTATCGTAGATTTTACCACGGACCGGGGCATCAGATGCGAATTGCTCAGACATGTTGACTCTCTTTGTTCGGTTATATTCTACTATCTAAATGTATGGTGTTGGCAAGCGGGCTTGTCAACTTAAAGATAGTTTCAAACTGTAAAATTACCAGTATCACAAAATAGTTTTGTGTATTGTGTGATCAGATGGTGAAATCCAAATTTTGACGGCCTTCGCTGACAAGTCCGGCAAGGTTGGCGCGTGTGCACAAGTCATCGATACTGACTTCATCCAGCTGTTTCATTAATTCTTCCTGCATTTCCATCCAGACCGGACGCACAACCTTGTGGCCGAGTTCTGAACCAGCGGGATCATTGAGGGGATCGTCCGCCGTTTCCATCTTTCGAACGATACGAACAATTTCACCAACCGTGATACGGCGACGTTCCCGGGCCAAGCGGTAACCACCGCGCGGACCACGTACACCAACCAGAATTCCTTCACGGACCAACTGTTGCAGGCCTTGTTCCAAATAACGCCGTGGAATACCCTGGCGGCGGGTAATCTCCCGACTTTGGACGGGCTGACCACCGCTGTGGTAGGCGATATCCAGTACAGCCTCGATCGCAAATAACATTTTCTTAGACAAACGTAACATCCTACTTTTTCCGCTTAATATTATAGTTTTATTTGTTGTTCAGCCCCGTAGAGCCAAAACCGCCGCTTCCTCTTTGTGTATCGGGAAGTGTGTCGGTTTTCTCCCATGAAATGGTGGTAACGGGTGCGACGACCATTTGCGCAATACGCATACCGCGTTCTATAACAAAATCTTCATCACCCAGATTGATTAGAATAACACCGACTTCACCACGATAATCGGCATCAATTGTTCCCGGTGCGTTGGCGACGGTGACACCGTTTTTAGCGGCAAGACCAGAACGTGGTCGTACTTGAGCCTCGTATCCTACGGGAAGGGCGATACTGAGGCCGGTGGGGACGATTGCACGTTTCCCAACAGGTAAAACCAGTGTGTCGTCAATGGCGGCCAAAAGGTCCATACCTGCGGCATGCTCCGTGGCGTAATGAGGCAGGGCCAAGTCGGCTCCATGAGGAAGCTGAACGACGTTGACCTTTACTACATGATCCATTTGTTAATCTTCTTTCAAATAATCTGCAATTTTTGCGGCAAGACGTTTAGCCACTTCTTTTTTAGACAGAGTTGGCCAATCTTCGCATTGATTTCTCGCAATGACGTGGACTTTATTTTCATTTCCACCAAATGTCCCTGTAGATGGGGAGACATCATTGGCAATAATCCAGTCACATTGTTTACGTATGCGCTTGGCGCTTGCGTATTCACGGATATTTTGTGTTTCGGCGGCAAACCCGACGACCAGTTTAGGCCGTTGATCACCTGCTTGGGACAGGGTGGCCAAAATATCCGGGTTTTCTGTCAGCTTCAGGTCGGGAATTTGGCCTGAACCGTCTTTCTTGAGCTTCTGACCAGCTTCGTTGTCTACACGCCAATCAGCAACAGCAGCTGCGCAAATGGCAATATCGGCAGGCAGCGCGTTCTGGCAGGCGACGAGCATGTCGCGTGCGGATTCAATCTCGATCAGCTTAACTCCGTTGGGCGCTTCAAGGCGGGTTGGTCCGCTGATAAGGGTGACATCACAACCGAGCTTTGCCAGTTCTGCGGCAATGGCATGGCCTTGTTTGCCGGAGGAACGATTGGCAATGTAGCGTACAGGGTCAATCGGCTCGTGTGTGGGGCCGGAGGTTACAATCGCTTTTTTACCGGTCAGTGGCCCGTCATTGAACAGGCGGCGTTTAATCGCTTCCACAATATCCAACGGGTCCACCATGCGGCCCATTCCATATTCACCACAGGCCATATCGCCTTCGTCGGGGCCAATCATTTCAACGCCCCGTTCGGTTAAAGTATTCACGTTTGCCTGTGTTGCCGGATGGTCCCACATGCGTACATTCATGGCCGGGGCCATCATGACAGGTTTGTCCGTTGCCAGCAAAGTGGTGGAGGCAAGATCATTTGCCAAACCATGGGTGGCTTTTGCCATTATGTCAGCGGTTGCCGGGGCAACGACGACCAAATCTGCACTGCGCGAAAGCTGGATATGCCCCATTTCCGATTCGTCATCCAGATCGAACATATCTTCATAAACTTTATCGTTGGAAACAGCAGCCAATGCCAAGGGGGTAACAAATTCCTTGGCGGCGCGAGTGACGATACACCGCACGTCGATTTGTTGTTCACGCAGGCGGCGAACCAATTCGGGTGTTTTGTAGGCGGCTATTCCGCCTGTAACGATCAGGAGTATTCTTTTGTTCTTATACACGACGTGTTCCCATGCGAATTACGCGCAAAATTTGTACATAACCTAGTCAGAAGGATGTTATGGCGCAAGGAAATATGTAGGGTGATTCAACAAAAAAGAATAAATGTATGATTTAATTATATATATTATAATTAAAAATGTGCGCGTAAGCCACCGTCAACGGTTAAAACCTGCCCAGTTACATAAGAAGATGCTGCAGATGCGAGGAAAACGCAGGCACCTGCTATTTCTTCGGGGCGTCCCCATCGTTGAAGGGAGGTGCGCATTTTTAAAAAGGCTATGACCGTTTCATCATCGAGCATAGCTTGATTGGCCTGGGTGGCGAAAAAACCGGGGGCAATGGCATTGACGTTTATGCCGCGTGGGCCGAGTTCGGCAGCCAGTGCGCGGGTCAATCCGGTGAGCCCCGCCTTGCTGGCGGTATAGATGGCATCCCCTGAACGCGCAATATCCCCGGCAATGGAGGTGACGTTGATAATTCGTCCACCAGCAGGCATATGACGTGCGACTCGTCGACTAAGTTCAAAAGGGGCCACAAGGTTGCTATCCAGCAATCTACGTACATCGTCCAGATCAAAATCATCCATGTTGCGACGATCACGTCCCCCAACGTTATTTACCAGAATATCCAAGGGCCCGAGGTCGGACAAGGTGTGTTCAAATGTAGATGTATCTGTGATGTCAAAGGCCAATGTTCTGGCATTGGGGATATTTTGGATTGCGGTTTCCAATGTGGATTGATTGCGACCGTTGAAATAGACGGATGCCCCGGCCTCGCATAAGGCTTTGGCCATTTCAAATCCCAATCCCCGGCTGGCACCGGTGACGAGGGCCGTTTTTCCATTCAGGTCAAAAAGCGCATTCATGGGATTTAATCTAGGTATTCGACGATTAAAGCAGCCGCCAATCCAAGGGCAATGACCCATCCCAGCCAATTCAGTCCGCTATGGTGTGCGCTTGTGCGTCTGCCAGTGTCCAGTTTTAGGCCGTTTTTACCAATATCATCCAATCTTTCTTCAATATTTGAGATGATACGGGGCAGGCGGAGCAATGTATCACGGGTTTCTGTGGCAACGGCTTTAACGCGGGCTTGTGGTCCTAGGTTTTCACGCATCCAGCGTTCGATAAACGGTTCTGCCAAAAACCACATGTTGACATTGGGGTTCAGATTGCGCCCGACGCCTTCGGCAATCAGCATGGTTTTTTGCAACTGGATTAATTGCGGTTGGGTTTCCATTGCGAAATATTCGGTGACTTCAAACAATTGCGCCAACAAGCGTGCCATCGAAATCTCATTTTGCGGCAATCCCATAATGGGTTCGGCAATTGAACGGGCAGCTTGCGTAAAAAGTTCAACCGATTGGCTCATTGGCACCCAACCGGCTTCAAAATGAACCTCGGCACAACGTTTATAATCGCGTGTAATAAAAGAAAGCAGCAATTCGCCTAAATGACGTTGTGTCGCATGATCTAAACGCCCCGTAATACCAAAATCGACCGCGGCCAAGCGTCCGTCATTCAGGACGAACATGTTACCGGGGTGCAGGTCGGCATGGAAGAAGCCGTCACGAAACACCATGTTGAAAAAGGCCATAGAGGCTTTTTCCAAGATGTCGTTGGGATTGTGCCCGGCTTTGTGAAGTTCTTCGATCTCGTCCACATTCAGGCCGTGAATTCGTTCCAGTACCATGACGCGTTTGGCACAATAGGGCCATTTGACTTCCGGGATATAGAAATAGTCGTCATTTTTGAAGTTTTCGCGCATTTCATCGGCCGCTGCAGCTTCAAAGCGTAAGTCCATTTCAAAACGCACGGTATCTTCCAACGCCTGAACAGACTCGACCAGTTTAAGACGCATCAGATCGGGGCGGGCGCGTTCTACCCACTGTGCGATTGTGCTCATCAAGTGGAAGTCAGCTTTGAAATCACGGCGAATGTTGGGGCGCAAAACTTTGACGGCGACTTCTTCCCCGCCAATGGTTTTTGCAAAATGCACTTGTGCAATGGAGGCCGCAGCAACGGCTTCATCGTTAAATTCACTAAAGAATTTTTCGATAGGGCCGCCAAGGTCTTCTTCGATAATGCGTCGGGCTTCTTTACCGGAAAATGGTGGCAGGCGATCTTGTAATTCAGTCAGATCGTCGGCGATTTCATCCCCCATGACATCGGGGCGTGTGGACAGGGCCTGTCCCAATTTAATGGCCGTTGGTCCCAAATCATGCAAGGCACGGGCAAGACGTTGACCAGGGCGCATCTGTTTGATGCCGCGCACACGTCCAACCGGGACCAGGCGAGCCATAAACACGATGACCGGGGCAATGCCCAATTGTTCGAACAGGAACAAAACATCATAGCGCGCCAGCGTGAGAGCCACGCTCATCAGACGTTTCAAGATAGTGAGGGATCGAAACATCAAATCTTCCAACCTGAATGAATGGCGGCAATACCGCCGGTAAGGTTGCGGTATTTCACCTGATCAAAACCGGCGTCGCGGATCATTTGTGCAAAGGTTTCCTGCGGTGGAAATTTACGAATGCTTTCTGCCAGATATTGATAAGAATCGCGATCTTTGGCAACCACCGCCCCAATTTCAGGCAACAGTTTGAAGGAATAGAGGTCGTAAATTTTATCCAGAACAGGCATGACCACCTGAGAAAATTCAAGACACATGAAACGTCCGCCCGGTTTCAGGATGCGATGGGCATCACGCAAGGCAGCCGGAATGTCGGTGACGTTGCGAATGCAAAAGGCAATAGTATAGGCATCCATTGAATTGTCGGGAACAGGTAGCTTTTCGGCATTGCCGCATAGCCAGCTTAGACCTTCGAGGCGGTGTGCATCAACGGAGCGACGTCGCCCGACTTTCAACATTTCATGGTTGATATCCGTGACGGTGATATGTCCCTGACCGCCACGTTTTGCAAAACGATCCTGAATGCGAAAAGCAATATCGCCAGTACCACCACCGACATCAATGGTATTCCATCCTGGTTGCGGGTTGAGCCAGTCAACCATTTGATTCTTCCACAGACGGTGAATGCCTGCGCTCATCAAATCGTTCATTATATCGTAGCTGGAGGCGACGCTGTCGAAGACACCGCGCACCATTTTCGCTTTTTCATCCTTGGCTACCGTACGGAAACCAAAATGTGTCGTATCTTGATCGGACATGCCTTAAATTCTCTTTTTATATAGAATGAGCGAGAAAATAGCCTAAGGTCATGCAATAGGCTAGCATTAATGGAGAAGAATTTGCCTGAATTACCCGAAGTCGAAACTGTACGTCGCGGTCTATTGCCTGCATTGGAAGGTCGAACGATCAAAGATGTAATTGTCCGCAGACGGGATTTGCGCATGCCTGTGCCTGAAAATTTTGAGGACCGTGTCCGAAATCAGAAGGTTTTAGGTTTGAGCCGACGTTCCAAATATATTTTGATTGTGTTGGAAAATAGAGAAACAATTATCGTTCATTTGGGGATGTCGGGCCGGATCAGAATCGAAGAAGGCAATCCTTGTGAACCGGATAAACATGATCACATCGAATTTATAACCGATTCGCGCCATTGCATCCGTTTTGGCGATCCACGTCGTTTTGGTTTTGTTGATTTGATCGAAGCCGGGCAGCTAGATCTTTATCCGTCTTTGGCTAAATTAGGGCCGGAACCTTTGGATGCTGCCTTTGATGGGGGCGTACTGTGTGATCGATTAACGGGACGTCAAACCACAATGAAGGCAGTTTTGATGGATCAACGCATTCTTGCGGGACTAGGAAATATATACGTCAACGAGGCGCTCTTTCGTGCCGGAATTGCGCCGCAGAAAAAAGCAGGAAGCCTGAACCTTGCCCAAGCAGAAAAATTGGTCACGGTGATTAAAGATGTTTTGCAAGAAGCGATTCAGGCTGGAGGGTCATCCTTGAAAGATCATCGCCAAACGGATGGCGAATTGGGGTATTTTCAGCATTCTTTTCAAGTCTATGGACGTGAGGGAGAGGCGTGTCAAAATTGTCAAAGTGAGATTATTCAGCGTATGGTTCAGCAAGGGAGATCCACTTTTTACTGTTCGAGGTGCCAACAATAAGGTATGAGGTTGGTCATGAAACATGCATTGCGCATAGGATTACTTGCGGTTCTGTTACTTTTCAACAGGCAGGCAATTTCGCAGGACCTGACGTTTTTGTCAGCGCTTGAGGATGTGCCCTTGATGGAAGGGTTGCAGGAAGCAACGCAAGATACGGTGAATTTCGACACGCCGTCGGGCCGTATCGTCGAATCTTATGCGGTTGGCAATGTCACAAAAAAGTCCGTGTTGTCTTATTATAAAGAAAGCTTACCCGCATTGGGATGGAAGCAAATCGCAATGGGTACTTTTATGCGTGAGGGGGAGTATTTGAAGATTTCAGTCTCCGCGCAGGGCAACAATGTGACGGTTCATTTTGCATTGTCACCGAAACGAGGGAACTAAAAGTTCCAGAATAATTTTAGGGATAGGAAATATGGCTTACGAACATATTCTCGCAGAGAAAAAAGGCCGTGTCGGTCTGATTACACTTAACCGCCCCAAGGCATTGAACGCGTTATGTACGCCGTTAATTGACGAGCTGGGTGCTGCGCTGGATGCCTTTGAGGCAGATAGCGAAATCGGGTGTATCGTTCTGACAGGTAGCGAGAAAGCATTTGCTGCCGGTGCAGATATTAAAGAAATGTCTGAACGCGATTTTATCGACGTTTATTCCAATGATTTCATTACAGATGATTGGGAAAAAGTGGCTAAATGCCGCAAACCCGTTATCGCTGCTGTTGCCGGATACGCACTGGGCGGCGGGTGTGAAATGGCGATGATGTGCGATTTTATCATTGCAGCGGAGAATGCCAAGTTTGGTCAGCCTGAAATCACCATCGGGACCATCCCGGGGGCCGGTGGAACGCAACGTTTGACGCGTGCAGTTGGTAAAGCAAAAGCGATGGAAATGTGCCTGACAGGCCGTATCATGGATGCTGAGGAAGCAGAACGTTCCGGTCTGGTGACCCGTATTGTGCCGCTGGATAACCTGCTTGAAAACGCGCTGGAAACGGCTGATAAAATTGCGAAATTGTCTCAACCTGTTGTGATGATGGCAAAAGAATCTGTCAATAAAGCATTTGAGACGACTTTGGCAGAAGGCGTTATGTTTGAACGTCGTACCTTCCATACAACATTTGCCTTGGAAGATCGTAAAGAAGGGATGTCCGCTTTTGCAGAAAAGCGCCAACCCAACTTCAAAAACAAATAATTAAAAGAAAAGCAGACAGAAGAATCGCTGTTTGCTTTTTGATATATCGCTCATAAAACCCGCGACTTTTGACGGATGTCAGTTTTTTACATTTTTAAGTGTCGCGGGTTTTGCATTGAAAAGTGCGGTTTGTAACTTTTCTTCAATTGAGTCTTGACGTGGTTGTGGGAACTCCTTATAAGCCCCCAACCGATTTTAGAAATCAGATTTTTCAGGAACTAGTGATGGCTAACACCCAAAACGCAAAAAAACGCGACCGTCAAAACGAACGCCGCACTGCAGTAAACTCTGCACGTGTTGGCCGTATCCGCACCTTCATCAAAAAAGTAGAAGCTGCGATCGAAACTGGCGATAAAGCCGCTGCACAGGCTGCGTTTAATGTTGCTATGCCGGCTTTGCACGGTGGCGTCTCTAAAGGCGTTGTGCACAAAAATACAGCTGCACGCAAGCTGTCCCGTTTGTCTACACGTATTAAAGCACTCGCTTAATCGTAAGACAAAATCGGGATTCGAAGTTCTGACAAAAGGGTCGCAAGCATTTGCCGTTGCGACCCTTTTGTCGTGCTTAAAACCCAGAGTTACCATGGCTTTTGCCGGGCGGCGTCAAGTTATTTTTTTCGCAATAGTACAAATGAAGCGGTGGACTCTTCGCGCTCGTGGCGATAAAGTTATCCACAACCTTGATCCGGTTACACGGTGGTGTCGATGATCACTACGCAAAAATCATAAAGGCCGGATCTGTCATATAAAAAAATGAGCTACGCATAAGCGAGGCTTCTTCTTCATTGAAGGAGAGCGGTGCCTGCGGTGATTTATTGGTTGATGGATCGCGGTTAGGAGCCTTTGAAAATAAGTGAGTTGGGCAATCGAGGGCGCCAGAGCGTGTGATCGATTCGGGTTAGGAATATTATTGAGCATGTCTCAGACGAGTATGACATCAACATTGGACGGTGAATGGGCACAGGTTTGTTCCCATATGCGTGACGAAATTGGCGAAGCGGCATTTGACAGTTGGTTTAAACCGATGGCCGTTCATTCAGTAGATGCGGGGACGGCAAATATCTGCGTGCCGACCCGATTTATGCGGGACTGGGTCGCAAATAACTACCTTAATCAGATTAGAGCGTTATGGTCATCCTTGAACCATCAGATTACGGATGTGGAAATCATTGTGACCAATACGCAGTCTGGGCATGGGATTTTGGCACAGGCCAGTCAAAATGCCCGTCAAGCACAGGGCAATCAGGCTCAGCCGACAGAAAAAGCACATGGACAGACGCAGCAGGGGCAGGCGGCACCTTTTTATAGTCGCCAGCAGGAAGTGTCTAATCTTGCCGACCAACTGGGCGCGCAACTTGATCCACGCTATACATTTGATAATTTTGTGGTGGGTAAACCGAACGAATTTGCCCATGCTGCCTCCAAACGTGTAGCAGAAGCCGACATACCGCCCTTTAATCCGCTGTTTCTTTATGGGGGGGTCGGTCTTGGTAAAACCCATTTGATGCATGCGATTGCCCATCATATGCGTTTGGTTCACCCCAATCGCACTGTGGTTTATTTGTCGGCTGAAAAATTTATGTATCGCTTTATTCGGGCGCTGCGTGAACAAAAAACCGTCGATTTCAAAGAACAGTTTCGCAGTGTTGATATGTTGTTGATTGATGATGTGCAGTTTATTGCCGGCAAAGAATCGACACAGGAAGAATTGTTCCATACCTTTAATTCGTTGGTGGATCAGGGACGCCAAATCGTTCTGTCTGCGGATAAGTCACCATCTGATATCGAAGGATTGGAAGATCGTTTGAAGTCGCGATTGAACCACGGTCTTGTGGCGGATTTACATGCGACAACTTATGAGCTCCGTTTAGGGATTTTGCTTTCCAAGGCAGAACAATTGGGCGTTGAGTTGCCAAGTAAGGTCACAGAATTTCTGGCATACAAGATTGCGTCGAACGTGCGCGAGTTGGAAGGGGCGCTAAATCGTATTGTGGCGCATTCCCAACTTGTCGGGCGGCCCATTACGCTGGAAACCTCGCAAGAAGTACTGCATGACCTTTTAAGGGCCAATGATCGACGGGTGACGATTGAGGAAATCCAGAAAAAAGTTGCCGAACATTTCAATATCCGTGTTTCGGATATGCATTCTGCGCGCCGTGCCCGTTCTGTGGCGCGCCCCCGTCAAATTGCCATGTATCTATCCAAGCAATTGACATCGCGCTCCTTGCCTGAGATTGGGCGCAAGTTCGGGGGGCGTGATCATACGACCGTTATGCATGCGGTAAAGAAGGTTGAAGAACTCGGTCTCCATGATCGTGATTTTGCCGAGGATGTGGAGCTTCTACGTCGCATGCTAGGTGGTATCGGCTGAGCCTTTTTAAAGAAAAAATCCCTAGAATCTACCTTCGTTTGAACCTCATGGTTGAGCCTGTGTAACGCGTAGGCGGAAGCCTTTATTTTTTCTGCCAAAAATAGGCAAAAAAGCTTCGGTTTCTCGCAGGCTTTGTTATAATGGCGGACCGTTTTGGCAGGAATGAGGTTAATCCCTTGTGAAACCAAGATAAAATGGTACTCGACAGGTAAGCGAAACCAGTTATTTGTAATCATATTTGAAGCGACAAGAACGTTATGAAAATTACCATCGAACGCGCAAAGCTTATGAAGTCTCTGGCTCACGTGCAAAGTGTTGTGGAACGGCGCACCACTATTCCGATTTTAAGCAATGTGAAGCTGGATGCTCATGGGGGGCGTTTGTCCCTGAACGCGACGGATATGGATCTTGATATCGTCGAAACGGTTGACTGTGAAGTGATCAGCGAAGGTGCGACTACCGCACCGGCTCATATGCTGTATGACATCGTGCGTAAATTGCCCGATGGTTCGCAGGTTGAGCTGGATAACGGTGCGAATGAAGAATTGCTGACCCTGCGTGCCGGGCGTTCCAAGTTTACGCTGGCGTGTCTGCCGACGATGGATTTTCCGTTGATGTCTGGCGGTGAACTGGATCATAATTTTGCTCTGCCCGCTGGGGAGCTGAAAGGGATTATTGATCGGACCCGTTTTGCGATTTCAACTGAAGAAACCCGCTATTACCTGAATGGTATTTATGTTCACGCCGGTGAAAATAACGGCGTGCCGGTCTTGCGCGCAGTGGCAACAGACGGTCACCGTCTCGCCAGTGTGGAAGTGCCCATGCCGGAAGGTGCGTCTGACATGCCAGGCGTTATCGTGCCGCGTAAAACGGTTGCAGAATTGCGCAAACTGATTGATGAAACCAATGATGATGTTTCGATTTCTCTGTCAGAAACCAAAGTTCGTTTTGCTTTTGGCGAAGTGATTTTGACCTCTAAACTTATTGACGGCACTTTCCCGGATTATGAACGGGTTATTCCGACCAATAACGACAAGATGATGGAACTGGATTGTAAATCCTTTGCCGCTGCGGTGGACCGTGTGTCTGCGATCTCGACCGAAAAATCGCGTGCGATTAAATTGGCGATCAGCCCCGGTTCATTGGTTTTATCAGCAAGCAGCCCGGATGCAGGCAGCGCGACAGAAGAAATCGAGGTCAGTTACGGCTACGACGATATTGAGATTGGGTTCAATTCTAAATATCTGTTGGATATCGCCCAGCAAGTAGAAGGCGAAACCGCACAGTTTATGTTGTCTGACGGTGGGTCACCAACCATTGTACGCGATGCCGCCGATAGCAGCGCCTTGTACGTTTTGATGCCGATGCGTGTGTGATCGACGCGGGCAAAGTGATTATTCAAGGTGAATGAAGCCGTCGAAAAAAATGCTCTTGGGAAGGCGGTGCCGATCAGTGTGACGCGCCTGACACTCAGCAATTTTCGATGTTATGAATTTCAACGCCTTGATTTGGATCGTCGGTCTGTGGTGCTGTGTGGGCGCAACGGGGCCGGCAAAACGAATATCCTTGAAGCGGTGTCACTTTTGACACCAGGACGGGGAATGCGCCGGGCCAAGGCTGTTGATCTTGCCCGCCGCGACGAAGGTTGTGATGAAGATAGTGGTCGCCCGTGGGGGGTGGCTGCAACGGTGCATACAGTTGGCGGTCCGGTTGATATCGGGACGGGTCGTGAAGAAACAGGGCGGAGCGGAACGCGTGAACGTCGTGTTGTAAGGATTGAAGGCGAAACGGCACGGGGGCAAAATGCACTGGCTCAATATGTCGATGCCGTTTGGTTGTTGCCGCAGATGGATCGTCTGTTTTTGGATGGGCCGATTGCGCGCCGCCGATTTTTGGATCGTTTGGTGTTTGGCTTTGATGACAAACATGCCGGACGAATGAATGCGTATGAGCATGGGATGCGAGAGCGTGCCAAATTGCTCAAAACCGGTCGCAATGATGATCGCTGGCTGTCTGGTCTGGAAGATCAGATGGCAACCAAGGCGGTGGCTGTTGCAGCGGCGCGTAAAGACATTGGGCAACGGCTGAATATTCTTGCCGTTGAAGGTTACGGCCCTTTTCCCGGTGCGCGCCTGCAACCGATCGGGATGATCGAAAGCTGGCTGGATGAATTCAGCGCGCTGGAGGTCGAAGACAAATTCCGTGCCTTTCTGGCGGAGCATCGCAGCATTGATGCTCAGCTTGGCGGGGCATCAGACGGGGTGCATAAAAGCGATCTTTCGGTACGTCATGTACCCAAAGATCAACCGGCGGAAGTTTGCTCCACCGGTGAACAAAAAGCGTTGTTGACCGGCATGGTGCTGGCCAACACCAAAGCGTTGGCTTTGGACCGGGGGCGGGTTCCGCTTCTGTTGCTGGACGAGGTGGGAGCCCATCTTGATCAGGATCGTCGCAAGGCGTTGTTCGAAGCCATCGGTGCCATCGGCGCACAAGCCTGGATGACAGGGACCGATCAGGAGGTTTTTGCCCCCTTATTGGAACAGGCCAATTTTTTCAATGTGGAAAAATCGGTTGTCGAACAGGTAAACGAATAAGACGAAGGTTAAACTTAGGTAGACAGACCATGAGTGAAGAAAACCAGATCAGCGGTGAAGCCAATATTGAAGCGTACGGCGCAGATTCCATTAAGGTTCTACGCGGTCTTGAGGCTGTACGAAAACGTCCCGGTATGTATATCGGGGATACAGATGACGGAACCGGCCTGCACCACATGGTTTACGAGGTTGTCGATAACGGTATTGACGAAGCTTTGGCCGGACATTGCGATACCTTGACGGTGACGCTGAACGGCGATGGCTCTGTTACTGTGTCGGATAACGGTCGTGGTATTCCGGTTGATATTCATGCTGAAGAAGGCGTGTCGGCTGCCGAAGTTATTATGACCCAGTTGCATGCGGGCGGGAAGTTTGACAGCAACTCTTACAAAGTTTCCGGTGGCTTGCATGGTGTGGGGGTTTCTGTTGTAAACGCCTTGTCTGACTGGTTGGAATTGCGCATTTACCGCGAAGGTAAAGAACATTATGTTCGTTTTGAAGATGGGGCGGCGGTTGAATCGCTCAAGGTTGTCGGGGAAGCGCCGAAAAAGGAAGATGGCAGCTACCAGACCGGGACGTTTGTAACGTTCCATGCCTCTGAAGAAATTTTTGCGATTACGGAATATGACTATAATACGCTGGAACACCGTTTGCGCGAATTGGCGTTTTTGAATTCCGGTGTGGGTATGTTGTTGCGTGATGAACGCCATGCTGAACCCCATGAAACGGCGATGCGCTACGAAGGTGGCTTACTGGAATTTGTCAAATATGTTGATCGTTCCAAAAACGCTCTCGTGCCGGACCCGGTTTATATGAACGGCAGCAAAATTGATAATAACGGCGATGAAGTTGGCGTTGAAGTTTCCATGCAATGGAACGACAGCTATCACGAAAATGTATTGTGTTTTACCAATAATATTCCGCAACGCGACGGCGGGACCCATTTGGCGGGTTTCCGGGGTGCCTTGACCCGAACGGTAAATGCCTACGCCCAATCCAGCGGCTTGGCGAAAAAGATGAAAGTCTCGATTTCCGGGGAAGACATCCGCGAGGGATTAACGTGTGTGGTTTCTGTGAAAGTACCGGATCCGAAATTCTCGTCCCAAACCAAAGATAAGCTGGTGTCCAGCGAGGTTCGCCCCGTTGTAGAAGGTGTTGTCGGGGAAACCTTGGCCGAATGGTTTGAAGAACACCCCAATGAAGCCCGCCAGATTATCAGTAAAATTTGCGAAGCGGCTGCGGCGCGTGATGCGGCCCGAAAAGCGCGGGAATTGACCCGTCGCAAAGGGGTGATGGATATCTCTTCTTTACCCGGTAAATTGGCCGATTGTCAGGAACGTGACCCTGCTAAATCTGAACTGTTTATTGTGGAAGGGGACTCCGCCGGTGGATCTGCGAAGCAGGGCCGTGATCGTAAAAGTCAGGCTATTCTACCGCTTAAAGGTAAAATTCTGAACGTGGAACGCGCCCGTTTTGACAAGATGCTGGGCTCTGCGGAGGTCGGGACATTAATTACCGCAATGGGGACCGGTATCGGACGCGAAGACTTTAATATCGAGAAATGCCGCTATCATAAAATTATCATTATGACTGATGCGGACGTGGATGGGTCGCACATTCGAACCTTGCTTTTAACCTTCTTTTTCCGTCAAATGCCGGAAATTATTGAACGCGGTTACCTTTATATCGCTCAGCCCCCGCTTTATCGTGTGAAGCGCGGTAATTCGGAAGTCTATCTAAAAGATGAAAAGGCTTTGGAAGATCATTTGGTCAGCTTGGCTGTGGATGATTGCCTGTTGACACTTCATTCCGGTGATCAAATCGGTGGAGATGATTTGCGTTCGCGCATCAATAATGCGCGTCGTGTTAAGGCCATGTTGGCGAAACTGGCGACCAAGGTACCGTCTTCTATTTTGGAACAAGCAGCCATTGCCGGGGCACTGGATGTGACGTTGCTTCAAGATGAAGAACGTGGGGCCGCAATGGCGCAGAAAGTGGCAGAACAACTAGATGCCAATGAAAACGACCTTGCACGTGGCTGGGAAGGGTCTGTATTGGATGACGGCAGTCTCTCCTTTACCCGGACATTGCGTGGGGTGAAAGAAACGCATGTTTTGGATCATGGTATTCTCAGATCAGCTGAAGCGCGTGCCTTGAATAATCTGGCGGCAGAATTGACGGAAAGCTTCGCAAAACCGGCAAAACTGGTTCAGAAAGACAAGGAATACGAAATCAATGGACCAGTCAAACTGGTCGACACGGTGACCGAGTTGGGCAAAAAAGGTATGAATGTCCAACGTTATAAGGGATTGGGGGAGATGAACCCGGAACAGCTGTGGGAAACCACACTGGATGAAAGTGCCCGTTCCTTACTGCAAGTGAAGGTCAATCATGTGGACGAAGCCGAAGAGGTCTTCTCGACCTTGATGGGCGATGTGGTGGAGCCCCGACGTGATTTCATTCAGGACAATGCCTTGAAAGTCTCCAATCTGGATGCTTAAGGCTGCTTAAGTTGTGACGTGACACATGAAATAGAAAGGCCCCGATATAAATATATCGGAGCCTTTTTTTTGATGTTACTTAAGTCCATAACAAGCTGTGTGTGAAAGGGTAATTATATAATTTCGAAGCCTAGCTATTTTGCGCCTCATGAACATCATGTAAGAATTTCACCACATGCTGCTGTAATTCGTCACTTTCACTTAATAATGAACTTGCTGAATCAAAGACCATTTGAGACATGGTTCCGGTTTCACCTGCGGCTTGGGCGACGCCCTGAATATTGCGGGAAACTTCTTGTGTGCCTTGTGCTGCTTCTTCCACGTTGCGTGAAATTTCGGCTGTTGACGCATTTTGTTCTTCAACTGCGCCTGCAATCGCTGTCGAAAGCTCATTCACACGGGCAATCACATTGGAAATCGCACGAATGGCCCCAACGGCATCATTTGTCTCGCCTTGCACCTGACTGATTTGAGTACGTATTTGTTCGGTTGCTTCACCTGTCTGACTGGCCAACATCTTGACTTCGGATGCGACCACGGCAAACCCTTTTCCTGCGTCACCTGCACGTGCGGCTTCAATTGTTGCATTTAAGGCCAGCATATTTGTCTGATCGGCAATATCATTAATCAAATTGATAACGTTGCCAATTTCATCAGCCGCACCCGCCAATCGTTCAATTTTTTGGTTGGCTTCATCCGTTTGACGTACCGCATCGGTCAAAATGGAGGTGGATTCTGAAATTTGTCGCGAAATCTCTTCAATAGATGCGGTCAATTCTGTACTTGCGGCAGAGACCGTTTGAACATTTGCTGTTGCTTCTTCGGTTGCTGCAGAAACAGCCGTGCTTTGTTTTTGGGTTTGTTCCGCATTGGCCGACAAGGTATTTGCGGCACCGTGCATTTCTTCAACCGAGCCTTTTACTTTGGTCAGCATATCTGTGATAACTTGATCAAAGTTCTTCGTCAGTGCTTCAATCTTTTTCTGTCGATTTTCACGTCTTATCACCTGTTCTTTTTCTTCCGTTTCCAGGCGAACCCGCTCAATCGCATTATCTTTAAAGATTTTGACGGCCTGTGCCATATCGCCAATTTCATCCCCACGCTCATGATAGGGAATTTCAACAGTGTTATCCCCTTCAGCCAAAACATTCATTGCACGCGTGATGCTACTAATCGGTCGGGTAATGGTTCTTGCAAATAAGAAGGCAAAAACAGCGCCGATAATGGATATGATTAAGACGATAACCGCGCTGATGTTGCGAACCGATGTCGCCGTACTCATAGCTTCTTCTACATCGACCTCTGCAATAACTGCCCATTTTGTATTGAAAAACTCAATAGGTGTATAAGCCGATAGAACCGCAATATTGCGGTAATCCATAATCTGATAAGCCCCGGTTTTGCCTTGCAATGCTTCTTTAACGGTCTGGCTTTCTACTTTATTTTTCAGAATGGTGCTTTCCTTGGAGAAACGCGAATCACTGCGCATCAAATAGTCGTCACCAACAATATATGTTTCGCCGGTTTCTCCCATTCCTTCTGCGGATTGCATGATGCGATTAATTTCACCGATCGGCATTTGATAAACCAAGACACCAAGAAATTCAGACTGTTTTCCCACAACCGGCATACCGATGAAGCTGGCTGGTGCATCTGCACTAGGAGCATAGGGGCGGAAATCTTTAAAGATTGTCACACCATCCTGATGATCTTTCACAATATCCCTAAAAAGCACGCCAAGGTCGCTTTTGGCCCATTTCCCATCGTTTAAGTTTGTTGCGAAATCCAGTTCTTTATAAACGCTATAAATGATATTTCCTGTCGTATCGATTAGAAAAACATCATAATAGTTTCGGGCTTCCAACAACCTCCGAAAATAGGGATGGAACTCTCCATGAACCTGATCATAAGTCGATCCGGTGGAGGCCATATCCAACTTATGTTTCTCACCTAAAGGGTTGGGGTTATCTGTAATATATGCCTTTTGTAAACCGTTTGTTTTATCACCTTCAATCTCATTCCAACCTTGAAGAAAATGGCTTATTGCCTCAGAAACTACGGGACTGTGTGCCTGAATTTTAAGGTCACTGGAAATAATATTAAGATAATTAGAAAGTTCCGACTTACGCGCAGCAACTAAAGACACCAGCTTATTGCTTTCAGCCTCTTCAAAGCCTTCAGAGACTTTAAACATAATAACGGTACTTAACAATAATCCAGTCGCAATAAGAAGAACGACTGTAAAAACAGGTAACTTCTTTGAAATTTGAATATCAGATAACATCACACTTTCCTCGGCCTGGCTCTTTTTTTATCATGTGCCTAATTTGTAGGCATGTTATTTGATGATGTCCAAGTAAAAAATCTATATAAGATTATTTCTTCAGAAAACATCAACTAATAATTTAATTAGGGGATGGGGCATACGGTTTTCAATATGTATCCGGTCAAAGAGTACTTTAATTTTTTAACGAATTGACACTTGCAAGCCGACTGCGAACTATGTGACAACAAAATGAATTAAGAAAAGGGTGTTTAATGGACTTTACAGACGAACAATTACAGCGCTACGCCCGGCATATCCTGTTGCCTGAAGTCGGTGGTGAAGGGCAGGCCAAATTGTTGAACGCCAAGGTTCTGGTTGTCGGGGCTGGTGGGCTGGGTGCCCCTGTTTTGATGTATCTGGCCGCAGCAGGCGTCGGGACCATAGGCATTATTGACGATGATGTTGTCGATTTGTCCAACTTGCAGCGCCAAGTCATTCATGCGACCTCAACTCTTGATTTGCCAAAAGTTGAAAGTGCCAAAGAACGGATGCTGGCAATAAATCCAGAGTTAACCATTCAAACCTACAAGGAACGCCTGCGCCCGGACAATATTTTATCTATCATTGCTGATTATGATATTGTTGCAGACGGTACGGATAATTTCGAAACGCGTTTTCTCATTAATGATGCGTGCTATTTTGCCAAAAAGACTTTGGTTTCTGCCGCGATCCTGCGTTTTGACGGGCAACTTTCTACATTCAAATCCCATGAAGAGGGGGAAGACAAGCCGTGTTATCGCTGTATTTTTCGCGAACCACCGCCCCCTGGACAGGTGCCGACCTGTTCGCAAGCTGGTGTATTGGGCGCCATATGCGGTACAATGGGATCTTTGCAGGCAACCGAAGTTTTGAAAGAAATTATGCAAATTGGTCAATCTATGTCGGGTCGATTAATGATTTATGATGCGCTTTATAGCGATTTTCGCACGATCAAGGTTAAACGCGACAGTGGATGTCTGCTGTGTGGGGAGAGCCCCGAAATCATCGATCTATCCATCCATAAGAAGGGCTGATTGATTGCGCACGTGGCTTCTTTTTTGTCTTTTGATTATATTGAGTGCTCAAAACGTACAGGCAGCGGACAAGATCCATTTGCGCGGCATTAAAGGCCATGACGACCGCATTTTAATAGAAAAATATCAATATCCCTGGAGTGCGATCGGTCGTCTGAATTCTGAAGTTGGTGGGTTCTGCAGCGCTACCCTGATTGCACCGAAATTAATCCTGACGGCGGCTCATTGCCTATGGAATAAAAAACGTAAAGTCTGGTTTAAACCCTATACGTTACATTTTCTCCCTGGTTATCGGCGCGGCAGTTATAACGCCCATGCCAAGGGCAAAAAGTTTCACATTGCACCCGGTTACGATCCTAAAAAAATAAATAATTTACCGAAATCAGCAAAGGACTGGGCTTTGGTGGAGCTGGCAACCGATATCAGCCCGATCGTTGGCACCTTTGCCTTGGCTGAAACGAGTCAGCAAGCCTATAATCAATTAAAGCAGCAGGGTATTCATTATATTCAAGCTGGCTACAGTCAAGACAAAGCCCATATCCTGAGCATTGATAAAAAGTGCCAACTCAAAAAATATGATGCTGCACTGGATGTGGTTTTTCATAATTGCGATGCGGTTAATGGCGATTCAGGTTCCCCTATCTTCTATCTGGAAAACAATATCCCAACATTGGCCTATATCCATGTTGCGACCACACGCAAGGGTGAAGCCCAAGGTGTTGCCGTTAGTCTGAAACATATTGTGCAATATTTAAAAAAGAATGGGATGTGGGCGCAGGCGCAACAGGCCCGTGAACCGAGTGAGCCTAAATCTTCGAGCGAACAAAAACAAAATAAGTTACAAAGCTCAGCACCCCCATCACCGCTATGGCGCTGACCATTGGCAAATGCGTCCCGTTATGTAATAGACCGACCGAGCCACCGACACAGGCGGCAATTGTCATTTGCAAAAAGCCCATCAGAGCGGAGGCTGACCCCGCCATTTTAGGGAAAGGACCAATAGCACCAGCCATAGAATTGGGCATCACTAAACCGACGGCAACCATAAACAAGACCATCGGTGCAACCACACTGGTTGGTGTATTCCCGCCTATATATGCGATCCCTGCCAGCAACAGGCCTGCAATCATCGCGAGGATACTGCCGTAGCATAACATGCGGGGGCCACCCAGTTTACGGGAGAAACGGCCCGCTAACAGCGTGCCGCTAATATATCCGCAGACAACAATTCCAAAACAAATTCCGTAGATATTCGGTTCTAATCCGAAAATATCGATAAAGACAAATGAAGAACCTGAAATAAATGCAAAAAGGCCCGAGAACACGAAACTATTGAGCAAAACATAACCCAAAAAATCACGATGTTTGAGCAATTGCACATAATTACCGACAATGCGGGCGGGTTTTAGGGCTTCTGGGTTTTGGTGCATGTTTGTTTCTCGAATCAGGAAAAAAACCAGACTAATAAGAACAAAAGCAAAAATACTAATTGCCACGAAATTTGCCTGCCAACCAAACCATACTTGCAGATAGCCGCCAAACATCGGTGCAACGGCAGGGGCCAAAGCCATGGCAGACCCCATATAAGCCAACACTTGTGCAGCGCGTTCCTGTCCGTAAACATCACGCACGACAGCACGTCCCAAGACCGGGCCGCTACAGGCGCCAAATGCCTGGAAAAATCGGGCTAAAATCAATCCTTCGATGGTAGTTGATAAAAAACAGGCAACACTTGCCAAACCATAAACGGTAATACCGAACAAAAGAACAGGTCGGCGTCCAAATCTGTCAGATAAAGGGCCGTAAAATAATTGGGAAACCGCAAATCCGGCCAAAAAGACACTTAAGGTCAATTGAACTTGAGAAACTGTTGCGCCAAAATCTGTCTTCATCGCCGGTAAAGACGGTAAATACATATCAGTTGAAAGAGGGCCAAAGGCAACGAGCGCCGTTAAGATAGCCGCAAACAGGAATGATTCAGGGCGGAGCATTGAAAAGACCATTTAGTTACATTTGAAACTTGTATAGCCTTTTCTCCAGATCAAGTAAAGCGGCTAAATTACCTTGCTTCCACCAAATGCTTCTAGGGCTTCATCTAGGCTACCGCGTAATTCCCTGCGATGTTCCAGCTTGTTACGCGCTGCTTCTGGCAATTCATCCATTGATATTGCGCCTTTTAACATCAAAATCTCGATTAAATCTTCTAATACCCGCACCATTGCGAGATCACTTTGAGTTAAATCAATCAGTGCTTCATGTGCATCGCCGGAGGCATGCAAAAAAGCGAGAACATCCGGGTGGTTCATCGCTAATTCTTCTTCGAAACTAACCTGAGCTATTCTGGACAAACCAGTGATTTGACCGTTTGGATTACGTTGAACAAATGGCATGCGCGCCTCCTTTATCAGATTTTTCTTTTAGCTTGTCTGATATGGCGAAAGAAAACAATCAAAATCGCGCTTAGGTTAAAGGCCGCGCATAAAGGCCGGACGAATCCCTTGTTGGGTTTGTAAAGACATCCGCACTTGTGCAACCAAACGATCTTGATCTTTTGGTAAATTACCCGCTAATGCCAAAGCGTTTGAAGCATGATTGGATCGGAAAATCACCGGAGCAGGCGGCTTGATGTTGGCCAGCAGGCGTTCCAGCTCTATCAACACAGCGATATCGCTTTGTGGTTCAAACGGTTCACCAAACTTGGTCATAAACTCGTCATAGGCAATCTCTTCGAGATAGAGCTGCAATGTTGATAAATAGTTTACAGGGGCCTGAGATAGCAATTCAACGGTCCCATCAATATGTTCTTCCCAATATTTCTGACCACCCAGTCCTAAAATAACCGTAGCAGAAATTTTTAAGCCGGCTTCGCGTGCCTTGATTAAAGCTTCCGCAATTCCTTTTTGTGATGCTCCTTTGGTGATTTTTTTCAACATTATCGGCGCACCGGACTCAATCCCGACATAAAACAACGGCATTTTACGAGCAGCCAGTTCGGACAATTCCTCAGGCGTCTTTTTCAGGATATTGCCCGGTGTGGCATAGGCTGAAACCCGATTCAGGTTAGGAAAACATGCAGCCAGCTTATCTAAAATCGCGCGTAAACTATCCATTGGCAGCGTTAAAGCATCTCCATCTGCCAAGAAGATACGATGGGCTTCGGGCCAAACACGGGCCGCCTGCTCGATATCGGCAAACACATCTTCCAATGCACGTGCGCGATATTCTTTCGTCTTATACATAGAACAGAAAGAACACTGATTAAAACTACATCCCAACGTCGCTTGAATAATCAAATTATTCCCTTCAGACGGCGGGCGATAAAGAGGCATGTCGTACGAAAGCATGAGATTACAAATATTTCAGTATATTGTTTTCAGGGAATAGCAAAATATCGACCAAACAAGTTTAAGAAGCTGATCTAATATCCGCAATTTATTACACAAATATCTTCCATTTAATAACTCTTATAATTTTCTTGATCTCTGCGAAACCGGGAAATTTTCTTCAAACTTTATTTTTCCTGACCTGGAAAAATGTAGAACCCGGCTGTCTGTCTCTCTTTTTACCCAGCCCAACTCAAAGAAATGATTGAGTAAAGAGGCTCCAAGTGCACCAGACAGATGACTACGCCTTACACTCCAATCAAGGCAACTGTTACATAAGGGACGACCTTTTTGTGCCATGTTATCAAGATTAATTCCAAAGTCTTCGATAAACTTGATTCCCTCTTGAGTTAAAGACAGGCCATCACCATTAACCTGAAGAAGATTACGTTCAACAAGACTGTCATATAATTGGACACCCATGTCACCCGCAAGGTGATCGTAACAAATTCTGGAATGCCTAAGTATTGAGTCTTTGGGGCCAGTACGAACACGCACATGACCTTTGCGTTCTGCAAGTCCTATCAAACGTTCAATCACAAGTGCGACTTCATCATCTGCAAGACAAAAGTATCGGTGTCGCCCTTGTTTGCGCAACTTTAATAAGCCGCCTTCTTCTAATTTTTTAAGGTGAGAACTCGCGGTTTGAGCTGAAATGCCAGCAACTTTAGCCAGTTCAGTTGCTGTCAAGGCGATTCCCCCCATCAAGGCGTTCAACATATTTGCACGTGCTGGATCGCCAATTAAAGAGCCTATTAAAGTAATATCCGGTCCTTCTTTCATACTTCGATCGTAATCGAAGCTTTATCATCATTCAATCCGTTAAAAGAGGACATCAACAACGGAGACACGTTATGATTACATGCTTCATCAAGTATCAAATAGACCCAACGAAAAAAGATAAATTTATCGAATATTCTCAAAACTGGGGGCAAGCAATTCCTCGTTGCGGAGCTGACCTTATTGGTTATTTTGCACCGCATGAGGGCTCTAGTACACTGGCCTATGGTGTATATTCTATTGAAAGTCTTGCAGCCTATGAGGAATACAGAACGCGCTTAGCTGCTGACCCACTGGGAAAAGAAAATTATGAATTTGCCCTAAAAGAAAAATTCTTAATTAGGGAGGAACGTACTTTTCTTAAACTTGCTTCCTCACCGCATACGGAAATGGTGAAATTATGATTGCAGTTATTTTTGAGGTTGAACCTCACGAAGAACATCAAAAAGCATATCTCGATATTGCTGCCAAGTTACGTCCTGAACTGGAAAAAATTAAGGGATTTATTTCTGTTGAACGCTTTCAAAGCTTAACTGTTGAAAACAAAATTTTATCCTTATCTTTCTTTGAAGATGAGGAAGCGGTTAAAGCATGGCGTAATCTGCAGGAACATCGTCAAGCTCAATCAATTGGTCGAGCAAAACTATTCAAGGATTATCACCTAAGAATTGCTCATGTTATCCGAAATTATTCAAAGGATGATCGAGACCAATGCCCACAAGACAGTCAAGCCTCGCATAAGAGTTAACTCTCGCTCTTTCCTCACTATGCGCAGAATAGTGAGGAAAGAGGAATCTGCTGCTAGAAAGATTGCGTACGGATATTTTCTGTCATGACCTGATTGAAATCAGCCATCAGCTTTTCCAAAAGCTCGTACCATTTCTTTTCAAGTTCCAAAAGACTGGTATCTTCTGATACCGTCATATAACGATGTGCCTTTGCTGTCGCAAAGCCTTTGTTTTTGCCCTGAGCATCATAGAGGTCCAAGCGCCCCTCTACGGTCAGGTCATAGCGTTCAGACTGATCGGTGGTGAAGACACCTTTGATACCGGTCTTTTTTTGCAATTTATTTTCAACGGCTGAAGCTTCTAATATCGTGAAAACGGCCTGTCCACCGGACCCATTGGGTTGTAAGCGGTCGTAGGCCCATTGTGTCATCGCTTTATTGGGTGAAGTCGGTAAACGATGGGAAATTTCCTTACCTTCGATACTGGTGATGCTTTTGTTCACGACATCCAGTTTTGCTGCTTGTACCGGAATCGGTGCCAGATGTTTAAAGGTCATTTCCGGTAGATTTTGCACAGGTGGTGTATTCGTACAAGCCGAGATCAGAAGCACACCAGCGAAAGCCAAAATCCATTTTTTCATGACGAATACCTATGTCGTTATTTGCACCACTAACCAGTGAACGCATAAACATTTGAATTGTCAATGTTTGACGGCTTGTTCCGCCTGTTTTTCATCGCGCAGTTCTGCCAGACGATCTTTATTAAACGTGTAGTTCGTGGAGCAGAAATGACAGGTTACTGTTGTACCGCCTTCCTCAATCATATCGTTTAATTCCGGTACAGGCATTCCTTTGAGTGTCGCAATCAACCGTTCTTCTGAACAGCGGCATTCCTGATGGATGGTCTTGGTTTCATAAACACGTACGCCTTCTTCATGGAACAATCGGTAAGGCAGGTCTGCCATGCCGAGGCTGGCATCCAGCATCTCCGCATCCGTCAGGCTTTTTAACATGATGGATGCATGGTTCCATTTTTCACGTGCTTGATCATCATTACCGCTTTCATCTGGCAAACGCTGGATCATCACCACACAAATTCCGCTGTCGCCATGTGCGATTTTAAATTCCGTATCCAGCTGTTCGGAATTTTTAAAGTAGCTGTAGGCACATTCGCTTAAAGATTGGCCTTCCAACGCCGTCAATCCCTGATAGGGTTGCATATGTTTGCCTTGATCCACGGTAAAGGCCAAACGACCGGTGCCTAACAGTGTTTCGACACTCGGTTCAATGTCTTTGCCCAGTGCCTCCAGCTTATCCATGTCGTAACCGGCATATCCACGCAAACCGCCATCGGAGGTAATGTCGCTGACCAACGCCTTGATCGGGCCGGCTCCTTCGCCTTCTGAAATCGCTTGCAGAGAAAAAACACCATCATATTTTAACCCGGACGCCAGCGCGACCGTTAAACCCATTGCTTCACTTAAGATATCTGCGATCGGTTTTGGATATTTATGGGCATCCAGAATTTTATGAACAGAAGCGCCTAGACGAATAACACGACCACGAATATCCAGTTCATCAACCTGAAACGGTAAAACGCGATCTTCCAACAATTGTTTGCTCATTTTGTACACTCAACAGAACAGCTACGCCCCCAACTGCAACAACAGATCAGGGGCGCAACAATAATTAAACCTTGGTTGTTATATAGTCGCAGATTACATCATTGACCAGACCATAACGCCTTTTTGAGCATGAAGACGGTTTTCCGCCTCATCCCAAACGACGGAATTTACCCCGTCGATCACCTCGTCGGTGACTTCCTCGTTACGGTGTGCCGGTAGACAATGCAGGAACAAGGCATCACTTTGTGCCTGCGCCATTAAATCCGCATTAACTTGATACGGAGTTAGTAATTCCATCCGGCGATCATAATCCGTATCGCCCATAGATACCCAAGTATCGGTCACAATAACATCTGATCCATTTGCTGCCTGCTTGGGATCCTTGACCACAGATACATTCCCGCCTTCATTAGCCGCCCAATCCAGATAATGATCATCGACCATCAATTCATCCGGGCAGCACAAACGCAATTCAAAACCGAAACGGGTCGCCGCTTCCACATAAGAATTGGCCATATTGTTGCCATCGCCAATCCATGTCACTACTTTACCCGTAATCGGACCACGATGTTCTTCAATCGTCAGAATATCGGCCATCAATTGACAAGGATGGCTGTTATCCGTCAAGGCATTGATGACAGGGACCGTACAATAATGCGCCATTTCCATCAGTTTTTCATGGGAATCTGTGCGTAACATCACGCCATCAACCATACGCGACAGAACGCGTGCCGTATCGGCAATTGTTTCACCACGACCTAATTGAGAATTATCACCCATGATCACCAGTGGATGACCACCCAATTGTACCATACCGACCTCAAAAGAAACGCGCGTTCGGGTACTGGGTTTTTCAAAGATCATCGCAAGTGTTTTGCCAGCAAGCGGTGACATCCCACCGATCACGTTCATACCATTTTTGTAACTTAGGGCATGATCCAGAATCTGACGTAGATCACTGACGTCTAATTCACTTAAATCTAAAAAATGCTTCGGTTTCATTATACTTTTTCCGAAAGTTCTTTACAGGAGCGTTCGATAATCGCAATCGCCGCTTCGATATGTTCTTCATGAACCACGAGCGGGGGTAACAAACGCATCACATTATCACCTGCAGGCACCGCCAGCAGGCCATTGTTAAAACACTGTGCAACCAAATCCGTGTTAGGAACAACGCATTCAAAGCCAACCATCAGGCCCAGACCACGCGCGCCTTTGACAATCTGGGGATATTTTGCAACCACATCATTCATACGTTTTTGCAAATATTCGCCCATTTGTGCGACACGATTTAAAAAACCGTCTTCCAAGACAACATCCAGAACCGCGTTGGTTGCGGCCATTGCCAAAGGATTTCC
Organism: Terasakiella sp. 4MB5A; assembly: GCF_050058155.1. Classification (GTDB taxonomy): domain Bacteria; phylum Pseudomonadota; class Alphaproteobacteria; order Rhodospirillales; family Terasakiellaceae; genus Terasakiella; species Terasakiella halodenitrificans. The sequence continues at coordinate 823,886 of NZ_CP188815.1, forward strand.
GCCATAGGTCGAACCATGCGCCCCCGGTGCCATACCGCTGGCGGCATCCGCCGTGGCAATACAGGCCCCAACAGGGAAACCACCGCCAATACCCTTGGCAATCGCCATCACATCCGGTGTAATCCCCGCCCACTCATGGGCAAACAGTTTACCTGTTCGACCAACGCCAGTTTGGACTTCATCCATCATCAGCAAAATGCCGTGTTCATCGCACAACTGGCGCAGACCTTGAAGGAAAGCAATATCCGCCGGACGCATGCCGCCTTCGCCTTGGACAGGTTCCACATGAATAGCCGCTGTTTCATCTGTAATCGCAGCACGTGCCGCGTCCAGATCATTAAAGGCAACCTGATCAAAACCGTCCAGCATCGGGCCAAAGCCTTCGCAATGCTTTGCCTGTTTGCCCGCAGATAATGTCGCCATTGTGCGGCCATGAAAGGCACCGGCAAACGTTAAAATGCGATGACGTTTGGACCCTTTGGTTGCGAAATACTTACGTGCAATTTTTATCGCACATTCATTGGCTTCAGCCCCGGAGTTACAGGAAAAGACCACATCACCAAACGTGCTGTCGGCCAGACGTCGGGCAAATCGTTCCTGTCCCTTAATGCGGTAGAGATTGGAACAATGCCACAATTTTGCGGCCTGCTCCGTCAGGGCAGAAACAAGGTGTGGGTGTGCATGTCCAAGACATGTCACGGCCACACCGGCGCCGAAGTCCAGAAAGCGTTTTCCGTCCTCAGCGATTAGGTAAACACCCTCGCCTTTATCGAAAACGACATCAGCCGGGGCATAGGTTTTCATGACTGCATTCGTCATCTGTCGGTACCTTTACCACACGTTTGTTGAAAAAATATTTTCCTGTTAGGGAAAGCCGACGAGTATCGGGATTGCACCTGCTTCTGTCAATTCGAAAAAGGGCTGCTTTTACGGCTTTACCGCCTTTTTAGTCGGTTTTTTGCATTTCTTTGGCTTGGGCAGCACGCAAAATGCTCTCCAGCCCTTCATCCACAATGCCCAAGGCCCGAATATGGCGACAGGTGTTTTCCAGATATTCGAGGGAACGCCCCATCTGCCCCACGCCTTGCAGGACATGATCAACCTTTGTGTCCGGTTCAAAATGTCCTGCATATTGCGGATGGTCTGCGATGGAAACAAAGGTATAGGTTTCCAGCACTTCTCCCGTTTCATCCATCGCCTTCACCCATTTGGGTTCATAGACTTCATGGATCATCTCGCGCTCATACAGGTAATCCATCACATCCGTCACCTGTGCACCCGCTACACGAAAAGCCACCCCCAAGCAGGTGCCACCGGGATTTAATCCCAACACCAGACCGGGGACCTGTGGTGTACCGCGAAAGACATGAGATAAGATGCACAGATCACGGTGATAACCTTCCAGCGTCACTTTACGGCTTTCCAGATAATCAAATCCCGGTCGCCACATTAATGACCCGTATGCAAAAACCCATATATCTTTCTTGACGACCATCTGTTCACTTTTATTTTGACCACTAATATTTTTTTACTCAACACCATCACCTGACTGATTTCAAGTGGGAATCCAAGGACTTCTGCGACGTAGAATTTTAATCCACCAAGCCTGTGGATAAGTTTGTGAGTTAATCTTGGAGATGTACAATTAGGCCAGCAAAACTGCGCGTTCCTAAAACATGCCTATTTTTTGTGCATATAAATAAGTCATTGTTTTGTATAGAGTTTTAAGAATCGTTTTTAGCCCCGGACTCCAGTTGTAAGATTTTCTTAACGCAAATGTAACGTTTTTTTTCTCTTTACAGAATGTGCAAAACTTTGCAGGGGACCCGCCTACGGATTCCTTGCGATTCGCAAAAAAGCGATTCTAAATCAGGTTCAACCTAACATGAAAATTATGCTTGATTCTTCGTTAGAATCACACCCCAGCGTTGAAACGTTCGATCTCAACACCGACACTTGCGATATCGGCAAAAACGTCCAATTTTTCAACACGGATGCGCGCGCATCGTACACGAATATCTTGTAGGCAGGACGCTGCGATTTTTTCAGCGAGCGTCTCACACAGGTTGGTATGATCGCCTGACACAATCTCGCGTACTTTATTGGCGACCTGTTCATAACAGACGACATGGTCGATGTTGTCGTTATGGTGACTTTCGCTTACCGTCAGGTCCAAATTGACACGAATGCGTTGTGGGGCATCGTGTTCATGTTCATAAACACCGATAGAACATAATAAAACAAGGTCACGAATAAATACATGACGCACGGCGGCTTTCGCATCGGCAATACGAAGCGGTTGGACATTCTCGGCTTGAAACGCGCTCATCGGCTTTACCTATCGGTCTGTTATTCTTTCGGCGGTGTGTGGTTGTCGCCTTGCGCCCAACCCAAATGTTCCCCGCCATCAAGGGCAATCATTTGCCCCGTCATCGCTTGTGCGCGTAGGATATACAACACAGCGTTGGAAATTTCCACAAGATCAGTAGGTTTTTTTAACGGAACAGACAAATACTGTTGCTCAAAGTCCTCAGCAGACTGACGCGCACTGGCTAATGTCGGCCCCGGTCCAATCGCATTGACCCGTACATTGGGGGCAAACGCCTGTGCCAAAGTCTGCGTCATTGTCCACAAAGCCGCCTTGGAAATTGTATAGCTGGCAAAATGAGGGGTTAGGTTCCAGACCCGTTGGTCAATGATATTGATAATATTTCCGGAGATCCCCGTCGGCAAGGCTGCAACAAATTTTTGCGACAAAACAAAAGGTGCGCGCAAATTAACCGCCATATGCAAATCCCAGCTTTCGCGTGTTGCATCATAAGCCGTATCATTTTCAAAAACCGAGGCATTGTTAATCAGAGCGTCTACCCGTCCCATTTGGGCGATAATCGCTGGAATAAGATTTTGAACATCATCTTCGTTTGAAAAATCTGCGCTGAACGCACAGGCTGTCCCACCAGATTGTTCAATCGCCTGGCAAACATTCTCTGCATCCGTTCGTGAGCCATGATAATGCAAGGCAATCGCCCATCCTTGGCGCGCCATTTCCTGAGCGATATAAGCCCCGATACGGTGGGCCGCACCCGTAATTAAAGCAACTTTATTCACGTTCGCCAATGATCCTTTGCCTCTTAAACCTAGCTAAATTGCGCTAAAAGGTGTTCGACGCCATAAGCCTGTGCAGAAATATAAGCGACATAACACAGGACAAAAACAAAGCCTTCTTTACGTGACAATTCCCATCGCGTGACCATAAACGGCACCAGTAAGGCTGTAGCCCCCATCATGATCCAAAGATCGAAATCCAATAATTGCTGGGCCACCGGCAAAGGTTGGATTAAAGCAACCAATCCCAGAACACCAAGAATGTTAAACAAGTTGGAACCGATCACGTTGCCAAGGGCCACATCTGTATGACCACGCAAAGCAGCCATACCGCTGGCGGCAAGCTCCGGCAAGCTGGTCCCAATGGCAATCATTGTCAACCCTATCACCTCTTCAGGAACGCCATAAAGACGCGCAACTTCTGTGGCACCATCAACCAATAATTCCGCACCGTAAACAACGGCTGCAATCCCGCCAACGGTCATCACCAGCATCAGCCACAGGTTTTGCGGGGCTTCAATTTCTTCTGCTTCATGGGCGTGTAGTTCTGCCATTTCCGGGTCTGCGCCATGGCGTTCGCGCCAATAGGAATAAAACAGAAAACAGATAAACATCCCAAACAAAATGAAGCCTGCCATAACGTCCAATATGCTAAACCAGCACAAAGCCGTAAAAACAGCTGAACAAACCAGCAAGATCACGCCATCGCGTAGAACCGCACCAGGATCCCCCTGTATAGGCTTGATCAGGGCTGTGACCCCTAAAATCAACAGAATGTTCGCAATGTTAGAACCGATGATGTTACCCGTGGCAATGCCGGCTGCATTCTCCAGCGCTGCATCCAGGCTGACCACGAACTCCGGCGCACTTGTGCCGAGCGCGACAACAGTCATGCCGATCACCAAGGGCGATACACCAACGCGTCGCGCCAAGCCGACAGAACCTTTTACGAGAAATTCCGCCCCTACCAACAGCAAGACGAAACCAATCGCAATCAAAAAATACATCATCACAGGAGATCGACCTTTCGGGCTTTTGTCAAACGAGCTGACTGCTTTGCCATGCTCCCTCCTGAATGTAAAGGGGGTCTCGACATTTACAAGCCCTTTTGGAAGAAATTACCTATTGGTCGTTCCTGTTCTACGTTGCGAGAATCCCATCATTTCCATACTACGGATCAAAATTTCCACGACTTGCTCATAATGGGCAAAATGGTCCGTATTGATTGTCAGATCGAAATTGGTCGGATCATTTAACCGGGAATTAAACATGTTCCAAACAAACTTCGCTCTTTCCTGATTGACTTCCTTGCAGCGTGCTTTTGCCTCAGACAAACTGAGGCGTTCACGATGCGCGACCCGTCTTGCGCAGGCATCAGCGGAACCGGTTAGACGGACCCGCAACACATCGCGCCCTTGCAAAACCACATGACCGCCACGTCCGATGACAATACCACCTTTGTGATATATACAGCGGATAACAGTGACCAGTGCGTTGACATAATCCGTTCGCGAGACATTTTTACCTGTCACCATTGCATATAGCCAAGCATCGCTTGCGGAACTGATTTTTTCGTGAAGTGTTTTCAAAACATTTTTATTCACTTCAGAACGGTGGGCAATCGCATCAATGATATTTTCATCATAGATATCCAATCCCAGTCGTTCCGCCAATAGACGTGAAATTTCCTCGCCACCTGTACCCAGATCGCGTGAAATGGTGATCACTGGATGAAGTGTATGATCTGTATCACCGGGTGATACTTCCACTGCCCGACTTAAGGCCTGAATGACACCTTGTACATCAATAGTCATGATACTTCTCCCCTGCTTACTGACTGTAAAACGGGCTATTCTGTTTCGCCCTCTATTATAACAAAAACCACATGGATTGTCTTGCTATGACGCAAGTGAGAAAAAGAATCTCAGTAAAAACAAAAAAAACAGTTGCAGGCTTACGTCCTTTTCTATAGTTTCCGGCCTCGTTCCAGCACACTTGCTTTATGCAAGAACAGCTTATCGAAAGATATTGCGGACAGATGGCCGAGTGGCTGAAGGCGCTCGCCTGGAACGCGGGTATGGGTTAACAGCTCATCGAGGGTTCGAATCCCTCTCTGTCCGCCATCTTTTTCTATGATTTTGAAATCATTGAAAATATTGACTTTTCTCCCCCATTGGTATGAAATTGTAGCACATTTTCGTAGCACAATGGGGGAAGAAAGTGCCCGATTATCTGACAAAACGAGACGGTAAATGGTCGTTCAAAATGCGGCTACCGAAAGACGTGTCTGATTTCGTGAAAGCAAACCCGGACTTTCCCAAACCAAAATACTGGCAAAAAAATATCAAGCAGAAGGCCCTTGGGACATCTGACGAAGAACTTGCAAAAAAGAAACGTAATATCGAATTGGTCGTCTTTCAGCAGGAAGTAGATACATTCCGCAAGGATATCCGGGGTTACGTCAAACTACCGGCCACTGAGGATGATATATTGCAGTTATCCCTTGGCGAATTCCAACGTTTACAGGATCGCGACTCTAAACTGCAACCGGGTTCACCCGAAGAGGCCAAAGCCCTCATCAATTACACATACTTGTTTGGCTATCATTGGGGAGCTACCAATGAAGGATACTATCCCAATCGAGCCAAAGAATTATTGGGCGAAAACGGTCTGACAGCAACCGACGAACAGATCGACAGTTTTGCAAATTTGATCCGCCGTGCATTTATGCAGCAATATCAGGCATTGAAAGAAAAAACGACCAAACCTGCACCACCCCCATTTGTTGATGATATCTTCGCAGAAAAATTACCAACAGGTAAAGGCTTCAAATTCGGTGCTCTATTGGAAGAATATGTCAGTAGCAAACAAGGAGATTGGCGAACATCCAGCAACACCCAATACAGTCGCAGTGTTGAAAATCTACGCCAGATCATCGGTAACGATACTGACATTCGAAAGGTTGAACCACCGGATGTCATCCAATGGCAAGACCTGATCCTCTCCATTCCGAAGAACCGGAGCAAGCTTAAAGAGCTTAAGGGTATGAGCATTCATGAGCAGATTAAATACGGTAAACAAAATAACATGACACTTCGTGCGGCAAAGACCGTAAATTTCGATCTGGATGTTCTAGGTGCTGTTTTCCGCCTCGCATGCGACTATTGGCATATTGAACGTGATCCGACACGAGTCATCAAACGTGTTTCTGATGAAGTGTTAGCTGAAAATAAACGCGACCCATTTGCGATGGATCAACTCAGAAAATTGTTTATTGCACCACTCTATACCGGTTGCCAGAATGATCGCAACGGCTGGGCCAAGCCGGGGAATAATGTTATCCGTCGAGCACGATTTTGGGCACCGCTGATAGCACTGTTTTCCGGCCTTCGGTTGAATGAAATTTGTCAGTTATGGTCTGATGATATCATCGAAATAGACGGAAAGTTTTACATCCGCGTCTGCGAGAATTACAAACGCCGACAGAAACTCAAAACACCCTCAGCGGCTCGCATGGCTCCTATCCATAGTGAATTAATCAAAATTGGCATCGTTGACCTGATGGACCATAATAATCCACACCATATCTTTAATGAACTGACGTATTGCGAGAAAAAGAAGAACTACAGTGATACATTCAGCAGTTGGTTCCGCCGCTTCATCGATCGCTCAGACGCCGCCGCACCACGCACCAGCTTCCATTCATTCCGACATAACTTCAAGAAAGCCGTTGATACTGAAAGCGTGAAAGATATCTTTCTGTTTAAAATCATGGGCTGGGCACCTGAAAACAAATCCATGAAACACCAATACGGTAAAATTGAACCACATGAACTGGTGCCCTATGTGGAAGCGATCTCGTATGATCTGGATTTATCTAGTCTCTATGTTTAATGAACAGATATTACTATAATAAATTTTAACCCTCGCTTGCATCTTTAGAATCAACTACCAGCGGAACCGTAATATCCTGTGCAACATCAACAACATCATCATTCCCATTAGATGGTGGTGCCTTTGAAATATCTTCTTTCATTGACTGCCAACGAATATCCAATCGATCCTTTTCCGCAACCCACCGTTCTGTCAGACGATCCAACGTCGCAATATAATTCGGAGGAATTTGATTGAACCGATTGCCATTATGTTCGTAAATAAATGGGTAAAAGAACTGGGAACTATTGTCCGTAATAAATTGTTCACAATAATCCAAGATATCGTCTTTGTTTGGATAATCTGTTTGCGACAACTTAATGAATGCTTTTGTCAGTTCATCATCTTCATGCAAAAAATCAATCCAAAATAAAGGATACGGTTTTCCGCCTAGCACGCCTTTGAACGTTTTTAATCCGTCAAAAGCCATTTTCAATATATTTCGAGACACGCCAAAATCATCATAGAACTCACGTCTTAGCGTAACACCGGATAGCATTAATGCTGTTTCTAATGAAAGGACAAATTTACGCGGCGTCGCTTGGGTAGATACCCTGAAACCGGTATCAATTGCGGGGCCGACATAATCTTTTACCAGACCTTCCCGATTATCTTCATCATCGTTGTGATACCATTTCTCAAGCAACTCAAAGTGAAAAACCTTGGGGTCTTCGTCACGATATCTTTCAACCTGCTTGGAAATTTCCTTGCAAAAAATGACCTCTGCATTGTCGATTGGGAAACCCGCAATCCATGCCGCACCTTTTATATCTAAATCTTGGTTCCGCTCTTTGAGTTCTGTGCGATACGCCTTAAGAGCCTTTAACCATGCCGTCAACACATAACCAACATCATCTGGTTCATTAAGGCTGATAGAATAAATTAATTCGTCACCATTACTTTTCCACAGTGATGGTGAGCAATTAAGCTTTTTGTTCAATACCCTAGCATAGCTAATACAACAATCATCCCAAGCAATTTTGAAATGTTCTTCAACACTACGGTAGAAGTTTGCAATCTCTGAAAACCATGATGCCCCAAGGTCACCAAAATTCTTGTCGGATGGTGATTTGAGCGGATATTTGCTTTTTTGTTTAAATGATGTCGATCCAACAAGATCAACTCCAAAAAACAAACGCAAGCGAGGTTTCAGGAATTCCGGCCATTCAACCGTATCATCGCTCATGCTTATGTAAGTCCTAACACATCTGCACGGACCTTTGCGGCCTTCTCTGAAACACAAAGCTCGGCAGCAACCGATGCTAGGCTCCCATTCAAACGATTATATCGTTCACGGAAGTCATCTTCCGGCATCAGAAATGCCGCAGCGAACCAATTGGCTTCCCATTCTTCGCGGGTATTTCCATATCGAGTTGCATACATATTCTCTAGTTCGTCACCTTGCGAACGAGCATAGATATAGTGGAGAATATAATGGCCTATTTCGTGAGCTATGGTAAATCTATCACGTAATCCACTCGTGATAGATGATACATAAATATCAAAGTTGCCCGGTGCATGCACTGCGATTGATCCAGATTCATCATCAGACAAATCCCAAAAATCTTTGACCTTCAAGTGTCCCCCAAGTTTTTGCAAAACAGGTTCCAAGTCACCACCCGGAGAAAATTCCAGTTGGTTTGCGACACTTTCCGCTAATGAATACACAGCATCTTTGGACAACCGTGACGGTGTTGCCTTTGTGTAATCATATTCCATTTGATGCTCCCAAGAATCAGAACAGACCGCGTCAAGCAGTCTGAGTGCCAAAGATATAGCACGCATTCTCAATTTTGAAAAGTGACAGCAGTCACATTTCCTTGAATTAATGCACTCACTACTTGTCGTCATATTGGCTTATTACTGATGAATATGGTTAGTATTCCCTAACTATCAATACTCGCAATCTTATACGACGGACTTCACGATCCGTTCCAAGATCATCGGATTGCTATCAGCATATTCAGCGGATTGGTTCACAGTCGCGTGGCCCATGAGGGTAGACAAATTCTTCAAACCGACACCACTGTTGATTAGCCGGGTCGCAAACGTGCGGCGACCGCTATGGCTACTGGTCGTATCAGGCAGACCGGATTTGATGAACAAATTCTTCACCAATTGCTGCATGGTATTCCCACTGAACCCTGACCCTTTCTGAGATCGGAACAAGAACGCATTTGGATTCAGGTCCGGGCCTTCGGTGGCACGGCGGTAATCGATGTAATTCTGGATGGCACGACGCACATGCAGGTTGCTCAAAAACACTTCCCGGTTTCGCTTGGTCTTGCTGTTGGCAATCTTGATCTGGAATTGTTGACGAATTTCACCATCGGCATTCATGACATCACAAATCCGCAAAGAACTGACTTCATTAACCCGTAGGCCCAGACCAAACAAACACATCAAAATAGCGGTATTACGAGCCGCGTGTGCTTCTACGGCAGTAATCTTCATCAGTCGTTCAAACTCCGCATCCGTCAAAACTTTCGCTTTACCTTCCCGGCTCATTAACACCTCCTATAATGTTTACATTTCCAAGCACCAGTAGGTAATTCAAGATTGTGATCCGGGGTAAAAATGAAGAGCACCCCAAAACCCGCATAAATACTCACAATGTTTAGCTTTGGACATTAGTAAACTTTTTCCACCGGGTGCGTTCAAATGCGTCATCTAATGCCACCAGCACATCTTCATCCTGATCGTCTAATGCTTCAACAACGCGGTTCAAAGTTGCCTGCACATCATTTAACGTCGCACCGCATCGGATGCTCTCATACCCACGAATTTGAACCTTCTGAGATGAATATCTCAAAACCAAATAATATTCCCCATCATGTAACCAATACCACTTCCTGACGGGCACCGCGACTGTGGTAGGTTTGCCATGGAGATAACGACGACGTTGGATCGTGAATGTTGCCCCCTTGAGTTCCTGTGCGACAACTTCCAACTGTTGCTCAAGGGCTGCCCGGAATACTTTGATAGGGTCATTTCTCCGCACCTCGGCCAGTGGTTTTTTCTTATTGCTAAAGTTCATTTCAATCATGGTGACCATCCCCTGTAACTGCATTAAATGCAGCAGTTCCATCACCAAAAGTCAAATTCAGGCCATTGCGTCATCACGCTAAAAGCCGTGCCGATTTCAATTAAGTGAGTCCAATCAAGGGCTTCCAACTGCAAAGGTAACACTGTGTTACCTTGCCCAAAGCATGGTTGCTACTCCGCGATTATTGCGATTTCGGCATAGAATCCAAAACAAGAACATTGTTAGGAATAAATTAATTGACGATTCAGTATGCCCTGATTTAGAAGGCAAATATGGTGGCTGGGACATGCAACTGATGGCCTGTGCTAAATAAAACCATACGACATACAAAGAGGCTCTTGTCACACCTAAATTGGCGATACCGGGACACATGACCGGCGGCGTAAGCTCCAAGCCTCGGAGCGACTGGCAGATCGACTAAATTAGCGGTTCCCACCAGCATAAAAAAAGGGGCCACGGCGGTGTTGCCGCTGTGTAGAACTCAGGCATTTTATTAAATTTTCTCTTAGGTTCAAAAAAGATGCTGGCACTGTGAAAAAGATTACAACCAGCACGTTCACATTGGCTTCCAACCAAGGTCAGTCTGAACGACCGTCAGGTGCTTCGGCACGGATGTTCGATGTATTGTGGTAGTGTAAGCGGCTGACCGCCTACCCGTTGTTATTTCTAGCAACAAGTCGATTGGTTGGGGTGTTATGACGGCTCATTGCAGGTCATACCTTCATCTCCCCTTGTCTCGTGATTATTTTTTTCACGGGACAGGGGGGATGAAGGTATATCTGGTCTATTGCAGGTGAAACTTTAATCCCTTTAACATTTGCTCCTTCGGACCAAATGACAAAAGAAAATCAACGAAAACCCCACCAGCGAATGCGGTGGGGTTGAGTGGATTTCCGACCAACGCAAACAGCGTTGGCTCGGTTAATAATATATGTCCTCTTAGCGGACATCATCGTGATTTCACGAAGTCAATCTTCACATCCAGAAGATTCACCAATTGGATCACTTCAACGGCATGATTCGTCCAAATTTCGATATTCACATAATCTTTCCACATCGCCAGCATATCACGACAGAACCGGTCGAGATCACTGGTATGTAGTAAAGTTGATACTGATACGTCGGTCATTTCAGGAAGGAATTCTACCAGTTGATCCATTTGGGCTGCATTCAAATCAACGCCAACGCAGACAGCGTAATCATCAAGGGTCGGTTTTTCCGTAGAAACGTAATCGTTAATCGATATCATGATGATATCCCCATCACATGAAATTCGATTTGTTTGATGTAATATCCAAGCCATCTCTTTATGCCATCATTTTGACTATTTACGAGCAAACCCGTCATGTATTTCGTTAGTGACATCCAGACATCATCAGACGGTTCCGATGATGTCCGTTTTAATGTTGAAAAATAACTCCGAGATCGGTTCACCCGGCGAGCAAGATCGGCCCAATCTTTTACCAGTCCATTAGCGACTAAAAAGCGATGAATGGCTTCATGCAGTGGAATATTTGATGTTTCGATGATCATTTTCATCTCCGTCATAAATTGAAATTATGACGGTATTTATCTTTGCAGATCGTCTTTGAAGACCGACGAAAAAAGGCATTCTTACAATTTGTAAGAATTACTTGTTTTGACAATCAATTTGTTCATACCAGCCTCTCCCATAGGAACCTCGGACATAACAACAAGCTCCCCATCATCAGAAATTTCACCAACCAAAATAATTTTACCCGGTTTAAGTTTTGAATTCTTTGGAAGCTTTTTTTTGAATAGCGGTGTTGCGGAAATTTGTTTCCATGAAGTTACCACGTCATTTTGGCTTGTTGGTTTGACAGATGCTTTTTCAGTGATTTTGGACACGGCATGCACACCACCATTGTTTTCCAAGTAGTCTGCGATGTCATCAACCGGGATTTCTTGATCAATGCAATGCATTAATGCCTGTGACCATCGTGTAATGTAGACCGCCATTTTTCCGATTTCTTCGCGAGTTTCATCATCCATCACCTCATAAGCTGCTGCGTATGTGCCGAAGATGAGTTTCAAGGAATACATAATCAAACCACGGTATGTTTCATCACGAGGTTTTATACCAACGGCACGGAGTGCTTCAACATAACTTTCACGGTTCAAGCAGGCTTCGTGATGAAAAACACAAACGGATTGCAACATCTCATACAGATTACGATTGCCTCGAGTAAATTCATTGTAAACACCAGACCATCGGTTTCGAGCATCATCATACAGACGGTTCATTTTTTCACTGGAAATATCAGAAATTTTATCTGGCAATGGCATTATAGTCTTTCCCAACCAAGCTCGGTTATAATGTTGTGACCGATATCGTAATTCAAAACAACGAGTTCACTACGATGCTTCTCTCCGCCTTGGTCACGGTGTGCGATGTATCGAACTTTACGTTGGTAGGTGTTCAATCCCGCGAACATGGTTCTTGTTGCTGGAGTATCATCAATTGAGACCATAATGCTGGCTTTGATTGATTTGCAAAGTTGAGCAAGTTCTTCGTATTTGTCGAATACATCGTTATAAAAATACGTTTTATGTTTTTCTGACCAAAATTCACTATCGGATTTTATCATCGTGTATGGTGGGTCAAGATACACCCAAGTATTTTCATTATTTACTGTAAACAATGTTTCTATGAAATCCGCATGTTTAATATCAATTGATTGCAATAATTGTGAAAATGCAGGCAGTTCCAATGTTGTTGCCAAACTGAACATATTCCTCTTTTGGGCATTGCCATAACTTGCTTGCTGGAAGCCACCATAAGCGTTGCGGTTGATCACATAAAATGCGGCAGCCCGTTCCATTCCGGTGGCATTAGTCAGCATTTGTTTGATAACCCGAAATTGCAATAAACTGATATTACTGGGAAAACTTAACACCAAGCGAGTCAATGTATCCGGGTCGGCTTTGAGGCATTGATAAAAGTTGATCAAATCTTCATTGGTATCAGCAATAAGAATTTTGAAATCATCCGGGTTTCCAACCAAATGGCGACGGACATAAAATGCCATAGCCGCAGAACCCGCGAATGGCTCACAGAAAGTTGCAAATCTTTTAGGTCTGAGTCGAAATAAATCTTGGGTCGCTTTTGATTTACTCCCAACCCATCGCAATGGGCTGTTTCGTCTACGCCGGACAAATTCCGGGATTTGGTAATCCGACAAGACCACGGACTTAAATTCACAACGAATAATATCCCATGATAACTCGTAATCGGTGGTCTTTTGAATTTGAACGTCCACAGTTTTTCTTTTTGAGCTATAACCAACATATCTTTGTTAGTGCTAGGTCCTGTTGACAAAGTGGGTTCACAAATTGCTTAGAATGTGATTCAAGACTTCTTTTTATGAGGAGAAGTCTATGCGGAATTTGATGAGCGACGATGAATGGTTATTCTTCGAGCCATTCCTTCATGCCCAAGGGCCAAAATCTGGCCGTCCTCCCTCAAATCACCGCCTCACTCTTGATGGTATTTTTTGGATTGCCCGGACAGGAGCACCTTGGCGTGACCTCCCCAATTACTTCGGTAAATGGTCCTCTGTTTATCGTCAATTCCGCCGCTGGACATTGCTCGGCGTTTGGGATGTTCTACTGGATGCCTTGAACGATGCCAAAGCCGTTCCAGATACAGTGCAAATGATAGATAGCACAATCATCAGAGCCCATCATCAGGCTGCTGGGGCAAAAGGGGGACTCAAAAAGAGGGTCTCGGCCGTTCAAAAGGTGGCTTTACGTCCAAAATACACCTTCGAACAAATGCCGAAGGCTTGCCAATAGCTCTGGAAATCAGCGAAGGCCAAACATCAGATTACAAAGGGTATGCTCCATTGATGGAATGGGGTGGTCCAGATGCCAAGGTTCTATTGGCAGACAAAGGCTACGATGCAAACTCCATTCGGGACGATATGGAGAAACGCGGTGGATACGCCATGATCCCAATGCGGAAAAACCGAAAGGAAATCACTCCCGTTGATGATTTCGTATATGGCTTGAGAAATCAGGTTGAACGCTGCTTCAACAAACTCAAAAATGCTCGCCGGGTTGCAACTCGGTATGACAAGACGATGCTCAGTTTCCTTGGCTTCGTGCAGGTCACATCAATTCGGGTATGGGTAAAATACTTTGTCAACAGGACCTAAAGAATTTCATGGATTTTGGAAAGTAAATTATATGCTCATCATGCATGTTCGCATTTTGTTCTTGACTTATTTCATGTGGTAGGATAGGAATTATTCCAGTCAACAGGAGAAGTGTGACCAGACGGTCCCCACCTGTTTTTTCATTTTAAGTTGCCATCCCACACAAAAACGCTTTAGCCTTTTCATAGATGATGAAAAGCAACTTTAAAGGTTAAGTGGATGTCTCGTGTTTTTCAGTTTGTATTCATAGCCACGGCATTGATCTGTTCCACTGCGGCATATGCCAGAATGGAAGCTGTGCCCCTCAAATATGGTAGCAACCCCATTGATCTGGATGGTGATGGCAAGACCGAGCAAGTGATCAAGACATGGCGAGAAAACTTCAATGCCCATGGGTATTATGGTTACCTATTTCTGGAAGAACGTGAATCGTATAAAGGCCAGATCACATCGACCATAACTGTTTTGGCACCCGATAAAGGATTGCACAGGGACATGGCACGATCAAACGAAGGTGTCGATTGCACAGTCACTGACTTCACCTTAATCCGCACGGATAATGATCCTGCACTGGTATTATTGAGAAGCTCCCGCCCTATTACGGACGGATACAGTGGCAATTATCCAGTCACATTCGAATTCTATAAGTTGACCCGAAACGAAGAAGGTCTTCCGGGCGATCCATACCGTTATTGGAAATGGTATAAATCCATCACATCCAAACAAAAATATTGTGATGTTCATAAAGCGATGAACGCTGAAATCCTTCAATAGTCATTGCATCATTCAAGCAACCAAGGCTCCGATTGTTCGGAGCCTTTTTTTATGGAGAATTCTCATGAGTGCAACAAACGCATATGCTGGCAAAAGTAATAGTGTCATCTACGAATATTCAGATGGAAGCAAAGAAGAATGGTCAGGAGGCACACGGGCTTGGCGAAACAATAATCCGGGCAACATACGCTCTAGTGGCTATGCGGATAGGCAGGGTGCTATTGGTAGTGCCGGTGGTTTTGCGGTCTTCCCAGATTACGATACTGGCTATGACGCTCTAACGACATTGTTGGGAAGCAGCAACTATCGCAACAAAACACTGGGACAGGCTATCTCTCGATACGCACCATCATCTGAAAATAACACTGACTCGTATATCAAGCATGTGGAAGATGCGACAGGTTATGACCGTGATACACCAATGCAGGACATTATTGATAACGGTGATTTGTCTTCTGTAGCTGATGCAATTGAAGATCACGAAGGATATTCAGAAGGCAATGTCACTGATATGGAAGATGACAGTGAAGAAGATGGCGACACGGAATCACAAAGCAGCGATGAAGATGAAATCTCGGAAGCAGAAAAAACATCGGACGCCGCGAATGAGGTAAATACTGCGACTGCTGACACGTCTCATGATTTTATGTTCAAGAAACCCGAAGATTTGACCGAGGGTGAAGTCAAAGACCTGATGGTCAAACGCAATAATTTCCAGAATGACAAACCTATGTTTGATGAACTGGTCAAAAAAGAACGCAAGTGGTTTTCAACCCGTTATGGTGATGAACCTATCGAATATGATGAAACCGGTAAGATGATCCAACCGGTTACAATCAACCCGGCACCGAAGGAACCGAAACCATTGACGGTTCCCGGTGGTCAAACCATGGCAAATGCCATCAAGGCGGTTGCTGCTCAGTTGGATAAATCATCTGACAATAAAGTTGATACTATTCGTGGTCTGCAAACAGCTATTAATCGGACTAAGGAGCAGACGGAGGTGCCGTTGAAGGTTGATGGTATGTTTGGTCCCAAATCGGCAATGGGTCTGAAAAAAGCGATTGCTGCCCTTGGCCCAACAAAAATGACCGAAGCCAATGCACTGGGGCAATTTCAATATAAAACGGACAAAGCCAAGAAATCTGGTGACACTAACAATTTGATTAAAGATGTCACTGCAACCTTCGATCCTTTATTGCCATCAAGGAAGGATCAGAAAGAGAGCACCATAGGTCTGGCCCTGCAAACTGCCATTAATGAAACCAACAAGGACGATAATCAAATCCCGAAATTGAAAGAGGATGGTATCATCGGTCCTGTAACAGAAGATGTTTTTGGTATGACGGTAAAAAAGAAAGATGCCAAAGACCTGACCGATAACTTCGGCTATTTTCTTGGTTTTGTCTAACCTCGAAATTCAATGGGCTGTGTGGAAACATACAGCCCATTCATTCCGGTAGATGTATCCCGTTTGTTGATTTTCGTTCCATGGTCCCGGTTTTCGGATTTACAACTAGAATATGACCGTCATCAATTTCAACACATACGTCGTCCAGCATGGCACTGATACCATGATCCGACAGTTTTACCCAACCACAGTCTATGACAGCGTAAATGGCATCTCGCAGGCCCCTAGAAGCGATTACCACGATCCCCGCAGCATTTACGCGATGTGGCCCGTCATAGCGTTGCTGGACGTTGATATTGAGAAACTCGATCAAGTGGTCATTGATGCCCAAGCTGGGTTGTGTGAATTCGTCTGGCATGTATCTGGGCGGAAGTTCCCCGGTGATTAATACCGGGATGATGTAAAGCTGTTTGGTTATCATGCCGACAGGCTCCAATCCTTACCATGGTTGGTTGATGAAACTTCGGCGGTCTCTAAATCAATCGCGATGACATTGCCATCCAGCAGGATCTCCACATCCAACAGGATATCATCAAATTCTGTGCAATGAACGGAAACAATTGGATTGTTGCCAAGAAGGTCCAGTGCATCAGTCAAAGTCTGGCCGAAAATTGCGATCACACCACGACCATGGACAAACGCCGATTGCATGCCGTCACCAAGATTTTTATAACAATGTTCAAAATTCGCATTGCCTAGCACATGGCCTTCGATAGTCATCTTCATATTTTTAATGACTAAATCACCTGCCGTCGGCATTGTATTGCCGAGAATGCGTATCGGCACGGCGTATAAGAAATCGGCACATTTGTATGCGGTGTCTGAAATCGCAAAATCATATAATCGCATGGGACCCTCCATCAGTTGATGGCGGTATTTATTTGATACCGAAGTTCTTCCGGCCAAATACAATTACCCCGATTTACAAGGGGAGCAACTTTTCATAATTTAATATGAAAATCGATAGGAGTTCGAGATGAAAGATGAAACTTCCGACAACCTTTTTGCTCCATGGGATACAGAGTTCAATGCTTTTGTCGGTGATGGTGCCGCTGGTCATCCAAACTATGCCGAAGGTTTTCTAAAATCCGCATTGCACTTATTGGAAACAATTTCTGAAAAAAAATTAATGGGCGAACGCGATACCTTGGTGTTTCCCATATTAAACAATGCACGTCATGGGGTCGAACTCTACTTAAAACTATATTACGCTCAATTACAGGGAATGGGGGTTACTTCATGTCAAATAAAAGGTGGTCATAACATTTCGGACTACTTGAAAGTTATACTTGAAACAAAACCTTCTGATGGCGAGCTTAACGAACTATTGTCCAGCATTTCTGACATTATAACATTCATTGCAGAAACAGACCCAACGGGACAAGAATTTCGCTATGCGGTTAAGAATGATAACAACGCAAGTATGGATCAATGGCACGTCGTTAGCCTCAGAAGAATTTACCACGTCGTGTCCAAGTTATGTGAAACTATGCCCATGATCCGTTATCGTCTCATCGATCTGCATGACGAAGTCAAAACAGGTTCATTCACGTCTGCATTATCAAGAAAAGAACTGGCAAGACTTTCTGAGGAGCTTCCAGTTTATTCTACATGGAAAGACGGCACGTTAAAAGATGCTAGAGCGGATATTAAAGACCGATATCAACTTTCAAAAAACGAATTTGAAACCGCTATTAATTTAATCAAGGAACACAGAGAATTTGCAGCAAATATTGGTATTCAGCACACCGTTCCCGAAATCGTAGAATCTGAAATCATATTTTTTGCTCGCCAATATGCCGATGTCAAGATCGCAAAATCGCCAGAACTTCCTCTAATATTGAATGCCCAAATCATCGTGGAACATGAAGGTCTCAAAAAACAAAATGAAGCTGCAAAGGCCTCCTTCGAACTTATCAAAGAAAATGTGTCACTGAAAACTCTAATGGTTATTCAAACACTTTTTTATACCGCACAACTTGGTGAATATGGCGAACACTTTGAAGCCGCTTTAAGCAGCACTGAAAGTGAATACAGATGTGAAGAAGACCCGTATTGGAAGTTTCATCACATTTACAGCAAAACTAACGTCCTCGAATACTTGACCAAAGGGCTACAAGGATTGGGGCAAATATCACTAGGTCCTGTTGACAAAGTGGGTTCACAAATTGCTTAGAATGTGATTCAAGACTTCTTTTTATGAGGAGAAGTCTATGCGGAATTTGATGAGCGACGATGAATGGTTATTCTTCGAGCCATTCCTTCATGCCCAAGGGCCAAAATCTGGCCGTCCTCCCTCAAATCACCGCCTCACTCTTGATGGTATTTTTTGGATTGCCCGGACAGGAGCACCTTGGCGTGACCTCCCCAATTACTTCGGTAAATGGTCCTCTGTTTATCGTCAATTCCGCCGCTGGACATTGCTCGGCGTTTGGGATGTTCTACTGGATGCCTTGAACGATGCCAAAGCCGTTCCAGATACAGTGCAAATGATAGATAGCACAATCATCAGAGCCCATCATCAGGCTGCTGGGGCAAAAGGGGGACTCAAAAAGAGGGTCTCGGCCGTTCAAAAGGTGGCTTTACGTCCAAAATACACCTTCGAACAAATGCCGAAGGCTTGCCAATAGCTCTGGAAATCAGCGAAGGCCAAACATCAGATTACAAAGGGTATGCTCCATTGATGGAATGGGGTGGTCCAGATGCCAAGGTTCTATTGGCAGACAAAGGCTACGATGCAAACTCCATTCGGGACGATATGGAGAAACGCGGTGGATACGCCATGATCCCAATGCGGAAAAACCGAAAGGAAATCACTCCCGTTGATGATTTCGTATATGGCTTGAGAAATCAGGTTGAACGCTGCTTCAACAAACTCAAAAATGCTCGCCGGGTTGCAACTCGGTATGACAAGACGATGCTCAGTTTCCTTGGCTTCGTGCAGGTCACATCAATTCGGGTATGGGTAAAATACTTTGTCAACAGGACCTAATATCCCAAATTTCTGAAATAATTAAGGAAGCCCAAAAAGAGCGAAACAGAAACATTGGACAAACAGTTTCTGAGGCTGACTAACATTTTCAAAATTTCATTATCATGGACGTTCTGAAAACCATTGTGCATTCCATATCGGTTTTGTAGCACAATTTAGTAGCACAATCATGCTTTTACTCCCGCCAAAAACGGCATAAAATCAATAATAACAATGGGCTATTATCAAGTCCCTCTCTGTCCGCCATCTTTTTCAATGATTTTGAAATCATTGAAAATATTTACTTTTATATCCATAGATATAAAAAATCAGCACAATATCAGAAGAAGCCGTCTGATTATCTGTCAAAGCGAGACGCTAAATGGTCATTTTAAATGTGACTACTTAAGACGTGTTTGATTTCGTGCAAGCAAAACCAGACTTTCTTCCAACAGAAGGTCCTTTGCACGTCTGACAAGGAATTTAGCGTATCGAATGGGTTGTCTTTATCGTTGGCAATGATGCATCCGCAAGGTTGAGACACCCGCTATCATTAAACGATTTATGATGAAGTTGTAGCTGAGAATAAACGTGATCCATTTGTCATGGATCAACTCCATCAATCGTTTACAGCACCACTTTACATCGCTGCCTAATTAACCGCGCCAGAAAGTTGGCATAAACAAGACGAGGACGGTAAATAACTCAAGGCGTCCGAGCAGCATACCAAATGACATCAACCATTTAGCGGTATCTGGAAAGGTCTGGAAATTACCACTCGGTCCTGCAACTTCACCTAACGCCGGACCGACGTTGGCAAGCGCGGTGGCTGCACTGGTAATGGCCGTAACATAATCTAGACCCACCATGCCAAGTGCCATCGTTAAAAGGGCAAAGCAGACCCCGAAGATAAAGAAGAAACTGAGAACCGAGGTCATAACTTCGTCTGGGATCGGACGACGGTTATAATAAGGGATGAAAACACCGTGAGGTTCCAAAAGGCGCCTGATCTGGGTTTTTGCAGCGGCATAAAGAACCTGAAAACGAAAGATCTTGATCCCGCAAGTCGTGGAACCGGAACAGCCCCCGATAAACATGATAAAGAAAAAGATTGGCCAGGCAAAATGGCCCCAGACCTGATAGTCGGTTGTCGCATATCCCGTACCGGTGATAATGGAAACCACGTTGAAGGCACCGTATCTTAAGGAATGGATGGGGTCATAACCTTCTTGCAGCCATAAGAATCCGGTGGCGAGTGCGATTAATAAGAAGATAATCATCATGAACCACTGGACCTGTGAATCTTTAATCAGGGCCTGATAGTTGCCGCGCAAAGTTCGTAAATACAGCATAAAGGGCAGGGAGCCGACAATCATACCCAATGTAATAATACCGTCTATTGCCCCGCTGTCGAAATGTCCAACTGATCCGTCAGAAGTGGAAAAACCACCTGTGGCAATGGTCGTCATGGCATGGTTGACGGCTTCAAACGGGGTCATGCCGGCAAACCACAAGGCCACCGCCCAAATGACGGTTAGGCCGAGGTAAATGGCTGAAATGCTGGCAGAAATCTGTGCTGCCTTGGGCAAGGCTTTATCCGATGTTTCAAAGGCTTCGACCTTAAAGAGCTGCATTCCCCCGACGTGCAACATCGGCATGATCGCAACCGCCATCACAATGATCCCGATCCCGCCAAGCCATTGCAGTAAAGCCCGCCATAACAACAAACCCGGTGGTGCGTAATCCAGCCCGGAAATAACCGTCGATCCGGTTGTCGTGATGCCGGACATGGCCTCGAAAAATGCGTCAGTGTAGGACATGTCCAGTTCGGAAAATGCAAAAGGGAGAGCGGCAAAAACAGTCATCACGAGCCAACTGAACGTTGCCATGATGAAACCTTGGCGAATGGAGAAAAACATTTTTTCCCGACTGCGCCCTGCCAAGGACAAGGCCATACCGACAAACAGGGTCACACCGGAAGAGAGCATGAAAACCTGCCAATCCGGGTTGCCTTGCGCCATATCGACAAACATGGGGAGTAACATGCCCAAGGCCAATGTCATCAGCAAAAGGCCAATGATGAAATATATAGGTCGCAGGTCGAGTTTCATGTCAGCTTTATGTCAAGGATTGCCCGAAAGGGCGATTCTTGGCCGAAATGACACGGAAAGTCCATAAAAAACAAGCGCGCTTTATCAATAAGATCGTATGATCTTTTATTCAACGATCAGTTTGTAATCCGGTGTTGGGTTTAAAGGGCAGGAATAAAGGTATTCCCCTGGTTTTAATTCCACTTCATAATCTTGACTGACGCCTGTTGTCAGGCCGCCGCCGGATATGCTGGTTTTTGTCAATTTATGAAGCGGGTTTTTCCAGTTGTAATCCTTTTCACGCAGCCAAAAGCCGAGCGCGTAGGGCACATTTTCATTTTTAACGCGGAACGTATATGTACCGGGTTTCAGGGTTAGTACTTTTGCTGTTTTCAGGCGTTCTGTTTGGGTTTGACTGTTGTATGCTTCGCAATCCTTGGCGGATGATGATTTAATGCCGTGATCAATGCCGTTTTCAGCTTCAACAAACTGGCATGGGGTTTGGGTCAGGGTAATCACTTGGGCCGCATCAGCGTGTTGAGATGCAAATGCAGATAATATGGTTAAAACAGCCAAGGGGCGAAACATAGGGGGAACCTTTCATCAATTGAGTTTTTAAAATTTTGCCTGAAATGCCTACAGAAAACAAAACACGTCTGCGTGATCGGTTTTAAAAAGATTTTAAGAACGTAGGCTGCTATGGTGTGGTTCTTAATGAAGAGCCCCTCAATAAGGTACAAAGACGATGGAACGCATCGGGAATTTTTATCGCGACAGATTTTCCGGCTTATTGGTGGCCTTGACCATTGCAATCGCAGCGGTTTTTCTGTCCGATCATTATGGTGCGCCGACGATGTTGTTTGCCTTATTGTTGGGTATTGCATTTAATTTTTTGTCCGAACATGAAAGATGCGCCCAAGGGATCGATATGGCAGCCAAACAGGTTTTGCGTATCGGGGTTGCCTTGTTGGGATTGCGTATATCCTTTGCCGCCTTGCAGGATCTTGGCCTGATACCGGTTGTGTTGGTGATCGGTGGGGTGGTGAGTACGATTTTTTTAGGGATCGGCTTGATCCGTCTTTTAAATGGAAAAACGTCGTTTGGATGTTTAACCGGTGGGGCCGTCGCCATCTGCGGGGCATCAGCCGCAATGGCGTTGTCATCTGTTTTACCACAGGGAAAAGATGGGGAACGCGATACGATTTTTACTGTTGTGACCGTGACGGCTTTCAGCACAATGGCGATGGTGATCTATCCCATCATTGCTGCAGCCATTGGTTTGGACGAACAGCAGACTGGTGTGTTTTTGGGGGCAACCATTCATGATGTCGCACAGGTTGTTGGGGCGGGATATGGTGTATCCGATCATACGGGTGATGTGGCAACCGTTGTTAAGCTGTTGCGTGTTGCCATGCTGTTACCCGTTGTTTTGATTGTTATGATGGTGGTGCGTGCCCATTTAAAGGCAGATAAGACGAGTGAAGCCAAATTACCGTTTCCATGGTTTGTGCTGGGGTTTGTTGCCTTGGTCATTTTAAACAGCAGTGTGGACATCCCCGTTGTGATTTCAAACTCTCTGATTGATGTCTCGCGCTGGTGTATTGTGATGGCAGTGGCCGCCTTGGGGATGAAGACGTCTTTTGCCGCCTTGGTCAAGGTCGGCTGGGTGCCGCTGGTTTTGATGTTGGTGGAGACGCTTTATCTGGCAGGCTTGGCTTTAATTGTGATTGCATTCTGGATGGTATAATCGTTAAACAACCAAACAATATCCTTGCCTTGCTCGCCACAAAACGCTACATCAAGGCCTCGAAATAAGGCTTGATGCTGTAAGGCAAAGCTTCACTGTCTGATGCTGTAAGGCAAGACATAAAATATAGGAGACTCCCATGTCCGATAAACCCGCTATTATGATCTGCGGTCACGGCAGCCGCGACGAAGGCGCTGTTGAAGAATTCAATCTTTTGGCAAAAAATTTACGCGAACGCTTCCCTGATCGTGATGTGGAAAGTGGCTTCTTGGAATTTGCCAAACCGATCATCCGTACTGGGTTGGATAAACTGGTTGAACGCGGGGCAAAGCAAATCCTGTGCGTTCCCGGTATGTTGTTTGCCGCAGGCCACGTTAAAAATGATTTACCGAGCGAAGTAAACAATTTCGCTGCCGAACATGCTGATCTGGATGTACGTTTCGGACGTGAACTGGCGATTGATCGGCGTTTGCTGGAGGTCTGTAAACAACGTATTGAAGAAGTTGAAGCAAACTGTTCGGATGATGTGGCGCGCAAAGATACCTTGTTAATGGTGGTCGGTCGCGGCACCAATGATAGTGATGCCAATTCCAATGTTCATAAAGTTATGCGGATGCTGTGGGAAGGCATGGGCTTTGGCTGGGGTGAAGTGTGTTATTCCGGTGTGGCATTCCCGCGCGTCCCCGATGGTTTGGAACATGCGGCAAAGTTGGGTTACAAGCGCGTTGTCGTGATCCCTTACTTCCTGTTTACCGGCATTCTGGTCAATCGGATTTATGATCAAACGGATGAAGTCGCGGCCAATCACCCGGATATCGACTTTGTCAAAGTTGGTTATCTGAAAGATCACCCGCTGGTGATTGACACGTTTGTGGACCGTGTGGAAGAAATGCTCAGCGGTGAAAACAATATGAACTGCCAGCTGTGTAAATACCGCGAGCAAATCATTGGTTATGAAGGCGAAGTTGGCGCTGCGCAAGTTGGTCACCACCATCATGTCATGGGCATTGGTACCGATGGCGAACATGATCATCATCATGGTCATGATCACGGACATCATCACCATCACGGGCACCACCATCATCATTCCCATGATCATGGGGACGACAAGTAAGGGCCGCCCCTTATGACGCACTTGTTTGACTGTTATGTCATGGTGGACTGGTCGGCATCCTCAACCCCGAAAAAGGGTGCCGACAGTATCTGGTATTGTGTGGTGGAACGCCAAGGTGCCAAACTGGTTGAAACGGCGTTGCATAACCCGACAACTCGCGAAACCGCCATGCACGATTTGGCTGATCGTCTCAGTGATCTGAGCGCGCGGGGTTTGCGCGTATTGGTCGGATGCGATTTTGCCTTTGGATATCCAAAAGATTTTGCCCCCAGTATCGGCGCACAAAACTGGTCCGATGTATGGCAACGGCTGTCAGTAATGATTAAGGACGGAGCGGATAATTCCAATAACCGTTTCGCGGTTGCAGCGGAATTAAACCGTAAAATCAGCGGCACGACGGGGCCGTTCTGGGGCTGTCCGAAAGCCCAGCAAAATGAATTTTTGGAAAGCAAAAAGCCTTATATGAACCCGCTGACCAATGAAATGCGTTTGTGTGAACAACGGATTTCGGGGGTAAAACCCGTTTGGCAGCTTTTGGGGACAGGTTGTGTGGGATCCCAAACCCTGATGGGAATTGCCCGGCTGGAACAGTTGCGCCGTCATGCGTGGTTGCAAGACCATATCAAGGTCTGGCCCTTTGAAACCGGACTGAACGCAAATTCTTTGGGCGAGATTACCTTGGCAGAAATTTATCCCTCCCAGATTAAGGTACAGGCACAGGGCAATTTGCCAAAGGATGCTATTCAGGTGCGTACCCTTGCCCGCCATTATGCTGAATTGGATCAAGTTGGGGAAATGGCTCCGCTGTTTGCGGGCGATCCATCGTTGACTGATGATGAAAAAGACAGTGTCGTGCGCGAAGAGGGCTGGGTCTTGGGTGTTGGTAGAAGCGATAAGGACCAAGCTCTTGATTGGTTGAACAGTTATTTACGTGCGCCAAACGATATTTATCGCAAATCACAGGAAATGATTGAACATGATGTCGATGTTTCCGGTTTTGATGACGATATGCAAGACGTTGCCATTCGTATGATCCATGCCTGTGGTGATGTGGATGTCGGTGTGGATATTGCCTATAGTCCCGGGGGCGCGACCATAGGGCGGGCAGCCTTGGCAAAGGGGTGTCCGATTTTGGTGGATGTGGAAATGGTGTCACATGGCATTATCCGCAAACGCCTCGCCCAATATAACCCGGTTGTCTGCACCCTGAATGATGCGCGTACGCCCGCCAAGGCGGATGAATTGGGCACCACCCGTTCAGCGGCTGCCTTGGAATTTTGGGGCGATTGGCTGGACGGATCGGTCGTCGTGATCGGCAATGCCCCAACGGCCTTGTTCCATTTAATCCAAGGGATCCTTGATGGGCGTTTTGCCAAACCGGCCTTGATTGTCGCTTGTCCGGTCGGTTTTGTCGGGGCAATGGAATCAAAAGAAACGCTGATTGCCTTGGCGGGTGATCTGGGCGTGCCTTATATTACATTGCGCGGACGACGCGGTGGCAGTGCAATTGCGGCCTCTGCCTTAAATGCACTTGCCAAGAAAGGGATTACACAATGATCCATATTATTGGGATTGGTGAAGATGGTCTGGACGGACTAAACTCGACATCACGGGCCTTGATTGAAAGCGCGGATGTTTTGGTCGGGGGTGAACGTCATCTGGATATGTTGACGAGCTTGGCTGAAAAAATATCATGGGGCAGTGGATTGAACCATGGGATCGAGGCGATTAAAGACCGTTTGGACAAATCCGTTGTCGTTTTGGCAACCGGGGAACCGTTATGGTTTGGTATTGGCACAACCCTGCTGAAACATTTTGATAAGCGTGACATTACCATTCATCCGGCGAACGGTGCTTTTTCACTGGCGGCGGCGCGGATGGGATGGGCAATCCCGGATTGTGTCTGTATGACCATTCATGGTCGCGCCTTGGAAAGCTTGAATCGTTATGTGGCTGACGGGGTAAAAATCCTGATCCTCAGCCGCGATGGAAAATCCCCGATTGAGGTCGCCGATCTTTTAGCAAAATATGGCTATGGGGCCTCTCGCCTGAATGTGTTTGAACATATGGGCGGGGAGAAAGAAAATCATCTGCAAGGCAGCGCAACCGGTTGGACTGCAAAAGTTGCGGATCTGAATACCATCGCGGTTGAATGTATCGCAGAAGAAAAAGCCCGTCGTCTGCCTGCGACCAATGGTTTGGATGATGATCTGTATGAACATGACGGGCAATTGACCAAACGCGAAGTGCGTGCGGTGACATTATCCAGTCTTGCACCGCAACCCGGTGAACTGTTGTGGGATGTCGGGGCTGGATGCGGGTCCATTGCGATTGAATGGATGCGCGCACACCCCAAATGTCATGCAATTGCGATTGAACAAAATGATAAACGTCGATCCATGATAGCCCATAATGGGGCGGCCTTGGGTGTGCCAACCTTGGAAATTGTCGATGGTCGTGCCCCAGATGCATTGCACGGATTACCCCAACCGGATGCTATTTTTGTTGGGGGTGGTATCTCCATTCCCGGTTTGCTGGAAACCTGCTGGAATGTCTTACCAACTGGTGGGCGATTGGTTGCAAATGCAGTAACACTTGAGGCTGAGCGCGAAATGTTGCATTTTGCGCACAAGTTCGGCGCACGGTTGACCCGTATCGCTGTTTCGCGTGAAGAAAACGTTGGCACAATGACGGCGCTGAAACCGATGGCGCCTGTCTTGCAACTGTCGGCGTTAAAGGAATAGAACACATGGCAGGTACTTTGTACGGTCTGGGCATTGGTCCGGGCGATCCAGATTTAATTACCTTAAAGGCGCTGAATATTCTTCAGGCAGCCCCGGTGATTGCCTATCCGGCCCCGGTTGGTAAGCCAAGCTTGGCGCGATCCATTGTTGAAAAACACCTTCCTGGTGGACAGGATGAAATTAAAATCGATACACCGATGATCCCCGGCGAATTCCCCGCCAATGATGTTTATGACCGATATAGCGAAGAAATTGCGCAGAAATTATCTGAGGGTAAAGATGTTGCAGTTTTGTGCGAAGGTGACCCGTTCTTTTTCGGATCGTTCATGTATATCTATGCCCGATTGGCGGATCGTTTTGAAACGCTTGTTGTACCCGGTGTCTCTTCTGCGATGGCAAGCTGTTGCCAGTTGGGTGTGCCGATTACATCGCGCGCCGATGTGTTGACGATTTTACCGGCACCGCTGCCCAGTGAAGATTTGTTAGAACGTCTGCAACTGTGTGATGCGGCGATCATTATGAAAGTGGGTCGCCACTTTGCCAAGGTGCGTGATGTGATCGGCACCTTGGGATTAAACGAACATGCTTACTACATTGAACATGCCACGATGGAGACCCAGAAAATGATGGCTCTGGATGAGGCAACTTTTGAAAAGGCACCGTATTTTTCGATGATTATTGTACATAAACGCGGCGAGGCGTGGAAATGACCCAGAAGACAACACCGGCATTGATTTGTCTCAGCACAGGTGGCTATCAACTGGCGCAAGAACTAGCCCTGACAATGGGGGATGTGGAAATTCACGGTTTGAAAAAACGCCTCCCTGATTGCGCGATTACCTTTGACAATACCATTGATCATTTGCGCAGCCTGTTTCGCAAGGGACAACCAATTATCGGCATCTGTGCTAGCGGTATTTTGATCCGCGCACTGGCCCCGTTGCTGGCGGATAAATGGGCAGAACCGCCCGTGGTTGCGGTTGCTGAAGATGCATCCTGTGCCGTTCCGTTGCTGGGGGGACATCACGGGGCAAATGAATTGGCGCGCTGGATTGCCGATATTTTGGACGGGGCTGCTGCCATAACAACAGCTGGGGAATTGAATTTCGGTGTGGCACTGGACGAACCACCGCGTGGTTGGCGAATTGCCAATCCTGATTACGCGAAAGAAGTTGCCGCCGCTTTGTTGAACCATGATCCGGTTTCCTTGGAAGTCGAAGCGGGTGAGGCGATCTGGTTGGAAGAAAAAGGCCTGTCTTTTGAAGATGTCGGTTTCCCGCGTATTCGTATTTCTGATCGGGATGTTGAACCTGACGGCAATGAATTGCTATTCCATCCGCCCGTACTGGCCTTGGGTGTAGGATGTGAAAGAAATTGCCCGGCCGATCATTTAATCGAACATGCCTTGGCAACCTTGGCCAGCGCTGGCTTGTCGCGCCAATCAATTGGCTGTGTGGTCTCTGTTGATGTCAAAGCAAACGAAGCAGCGGTGCATGCCTTGGCCGATGTGCTGGGGGTGCCGGCACGTTTCTTCACCCCCGAAGAATTGGAAGCCCAAACCCCGCGCCTGAAGAACCCGTCTGATATTGTCTTTGACGAGGTCGGTTGTCATGGTGTGGCCGAAGGCGCTGCGTTGGCGGCCGTTGGTGGTCTTGGTGAACTGGTTGTTGAAAAACAAAAAACAGATAAGGCAACCTGTGCAATTGGACGTTCCCCCGTTGATTTACAGCCCGCAGCATTGGGCCGGGCGCAGGGATATTTATCTGTAATTGGTATTGGCCCGGGTTCTGATGAATGGCGATCCCCACAGGCAACACAAGCCTTGCGCGATGCCACTGACGTGGTGGGGTATGGTTTGTACCTTGATCTGGTCGAAGACTTGATCGTTGGGAAAGACCGTCACGAAAGCGGTCTGGCGAATGAAGAAAAACGTGCCCGTATTGCCCTTGATCTGGCGGCAGAGGGAAAACGGGTCTGTCTGGTTTGTTCTGGTGATGCCGGGATTTATGCCTTGGCAACATTGGCATTTGAATTGCTGGATAAAGAAAATAAACCGGAATGGAACCGTCTGCGCATTGATGTTGCACCGGGTATTTCGGCCTTGCAAGCCTGTGCGGCGCGCATTGGGGCACCGATCAACCATGATTTTTGCACTATTTCCCTGTCCGATCTGTTGACACCGTGGGAAGATATCCAACGACGGTTGAAAGCGGCGGCTGATGGTGATTTTGTGGTGGCATTCTATAACCCGCGTTCTAAACGCCGGGTGACACAGATTGAAAAAGCCCGTGATATCTTGTTGACGGGCCGTCCGCCAGAAACACCTGTTGTTCTGGGCCGTAATCTGGGCCGTGCGACAGAAAGCCTTGAGGTGATAACATTGGGCGAATTAACATCCGATCATGCCGATATGCTGACAATGGTTTTGGTGGGTTCCAGTCAAAGCCGTGTCATTGAACGCGGTGTTAATAAATGGGTCTATACGCCCCGGGGCTATGAAAAGAAAATGAAGGTGCAATCATGACGGTTTATTTTATCGGTGCAGGTCCGGGGGCACCGGACTTAATCACGGTGCGTGGACTTAATATTATTAAGGCAGCCCCAGTTGTGTTGTTTGCCGGATCCTTGGTCCCGGAAGGTATTGTTGCCCAAGCTGATAAGGCAGCTGTGGTGAAAGATACGGCGCCGATGCATTTGGACGAGATCATTACTGAAATCGAAGAAGCGCACAAACAAGGTCATGATGTCGCCCGTGTTCATTCCGGGGATCCCTGTCTTTACGGGGCGATTGCCGAACAGATGCGCCGTCTGGATAAACTAGATATTGATTATGAAGTTGTGCCCGGTGTGTCAGCTTATGCGGCAGCCTCGGCGGCTTTAAAGACCGAACTCACTTTACCGGATGTATCCCAATCCATCGTTTTGACGCGTACGGCTGTTCGTTCTTCCAAAATGCCGAATAACGAGGATCTGGAAACCTTTGCCAAAAGCGGCGCAACCTTGGCAATTCATTTGTCGGTTAATAACCTGAAACACGTGGTGGACACACTAAGCCCTTATTATGGTGAAGACTGCCCGGTTGTTGTGGCCTATCGTGTGTCATGGCCAGATGAAGCCTTTATTCACGGCACACTTTCTGACATCCGTGCCAAGGTGAAAGACAGCGGGATTACCCGCACGGCTTTGATTTTGGTTGGTCATGTGCTGGGCAGTGAAGATTTTACCGACAGCAAGCTTTATGACGTGGACCATACCCATGTCTTGCGAGAAAAGAAAAAATCTTAGGCGAGGCGTTTATGAACCTCGGATTGTAGGTGGTAGATTTTTTCATAGTGCGGGCAGGTGATAACATGGTCGTTTACGATACTTATGGCTTGCATATAGGCGTAAACAGTTGTTGTTCCTAAAAATTTGAAGCCTTTCTTTTTGAGATCCTTGCTGATGAGTGTGGAAAGGTCGGTTTTACTTGCGATTTCATCAAGGGTTTCAATTTTATTGTTAATTGGTGTGTTATCGACAAAAGACCAGATATAGCGATTGAAGGAGCCATATTCCTTTTGAATCATCTATAGGGCCTGGGCATTGTTAATGGTTGAAGCAATCTTTTGTCGGTGACGAACAATACCTTCAAACAGAACTAATCTGTCAATGTCAGCTTCGTTCATTTGAGCAACACGGTCGATGTCAAAATTAAAAAAGGCCTCGCGATAGCCTTCTCTTTTGGCAAGGATTGTACTCCAGCTCAAGCCAGATTGGGCGCTTTCCAATGTCAGCATTTCAAAATGTGTATTGTCATCAAAAACAGGCACGCCCCATTCCGCATTATGATATGCGAGTTCACGCTCACTCTTAGTTGCCCATGTACAAGATGTCATTACGTTGCGTTCCATCAATAAAGAAAACGTATGTTAGATATCAGAAGGCTCTTTGAAAACTGTCTCAGCGGTATTTGTCCCATATTTTCTGATAGGTCTGATTATAGCGGATCATGCGTAGCCCTTTATTGAATGTATCTACGATTTGTTCAATACCGGGTTTGTTACGTGAAAAACAGAGATAATATGGCTGCGAACTTAATTCAAAATATCTGATTTTTTTTGCACTACCGTTTAGGGACATTTGATAGAGGATCGTGTCTCGATAAGAATAAATGGCATCCACACGTTCGGCATTTAAAAGCGAGAGTAATTGTTTGTTGTTGTTGGCTTCGTTTATTGTAATGTTGTTTTTGGTTAATAATTCTTTTTCGATCGCATATCCGCGCACAACACCAATCGTCAGGCCGCTCAGTTGGTCAAGAGTTGTTTCAGTTGGTCAAGAGTTGTTATAGTGTTAATAGACGATGTTTCGTTTATGAAAATGCCTTGACTATGATGTCCAATGCTATCGGAAAATAGAAAATCTGTTTCTCGCGAGGGATGGTAAGAACATCCGCATAGTCCATCTGCTTGTTGGCGTTTCACCATTTCAACACTGCGTTTCCAAGGATAAAAATTAAAATCTACTTTATCGCCGGTTACCTCAAATACGTTGCGCATAATGTCAAGGTCTATACCTCTATGTGGCTCAGTGTTATCTTTTGCTTCAATTTTGTAAGGAGGAAAATGGGTGCATGCCATGTGAATATTTTTTTCATTTGCATGTGCAATGTCAGCCAATAATAATGAAAATAATATTAGAATAAGGTGTTTGTAGCGCTGTTTCATTGCATTTACCTGCTTTCAAAGATAGATACAGGATATGTGGATTGAAACACAAATGACAAGATATGTAAAAATACGCTGAGTATAATTGCGGATTAGTCCGGGACGCAGACTTCGCATTTTAATAAGGCAATAAGGGTTCGCAGGAATAAACTGACAATGACAACAAGTGTCAGAATATAAAGGACTTGTGCGAGATAGTCGAAAAAGGTGAGATGGGTCAATTGGCCCATTAAAAGGGTAGCACTGGTGAAAGCAGCCAGTGGGAAGGTGTAGGCCCACCACGACATGGCAAATTTAATGCGCACCATGCGGTGAATTTGAGAAAGCAGTAAACAGAAGAAAAAGGCTGCCCAATAATAGATTAACCGTCCAAATGTATCGAGTTCGCCGGTCATCTGAATGTAGGAGACAAAACCGATACTGGGGGGGGCGAGTAGAATAAACAAAGTCGGCATTAACTTTTGCGCCATGGGGTTGTGAAACATCAACCGGTTGATAATCAGGATCAGTAGGATTACCCAAAATAGGATTCCCCACGCAAAGAAAAACCAGGATAGTTCCAAGGAGGCGTGCCGTACACCGACCAAGGGAACAATAATATTCCCAACAGCAGGGATAAACCATGCAGGTGTACTGTGGACAACCTCATAACGGGCATGACTGATCCAGCTGCTGATGATGGACATTGACAGAAAAAATTGGAAAAAAGTCCCGGTAGCCCATAGAAAAAATGAGAGCCGTTCATTGATGGGGTAAAAAGCAGCGCCAAGTAAAAGTAAGCTGATACTGGCGGCAGGGAAAAAGCTGATTTTAATGGGGTGGTTCCAATCTGCGAGAACAGCTTGAGGGTAGCGCAACGATTTCAGGGTATAAGTTGCAAGGATTGCAATGTAAATTGCCAATGTCAGATAGGCGAGTGTGTAAAATACAATACCATTACTGCCGAGCATCCATTCCATTTTATGTGAAATAATGGTCAAACCAGACAACCCCATCGTCGTTGCGAACATGGGAAGCGGGAAATATTGAAGACTGTTTTGGTTTTCTGACATGAGTATGATCTTGAAAATGGAAGGGGGATGGGGAGAAGCTTATCTCTCTTGATCGTGATACGCAATAAGCGCGTGTGTGGCATTGATGATTATCAATGAAGTCTAATGTAATAATTTAGACAAAAAAAAGAGCCTCCAAAAATAGGAGACTCTTTTTTTAAGATGCGATTAGCCGATAGAGGCTATGCTTAGTTGCTCAATTGAGAAGGCAACTCGGCAATAGCAGCATCGATCATGGCATTGGCCTTCGGTGCAGAAATCCCTTCTGTGAGCAGTTGCTCAGCAGCGGAGATTGCAACACGTGTTGCCAGGTCCTGAATTTCAGCGATAGCAGAGGCTTCAGCTTGTGCAATACGAGCTTCGGCTGCGGCTTCGCGACGCTTCAGGGCGTTTTCCAGATCGGTTTTCGACTTAGCTTCCAGTCGAGCCGCTTCGTCTTTCGCACGCTGCAGGATTTTAGCGGCTTCTTCTTCCGCTTCCTGTTGCTTGCGTTTGTAAGAAGCCAGAAGTTCCTGTGCTTCTTCACGAAGTTTTTCGGCTTCGTCCAGCTGTGCTTTAATCGTATCGGCGCGATCGTCCAGAGCCGTGGCCAGTATACGACCTACTGGTTTGGCTGCAAAGACCATCAGAACGACGAATGCCAGGGCAACCCAGAATGTGGGATCGTGAAGCATACCGCCGTCAGCGTGTTCAGCTGCACCAGAGGCAGCGTGTGCAACACTAATCATCAGTTCTGCTCCATTGCTTTGGCAACAGCGGCATTCACCGCTGCGTCGTCTACGGAAACACCAGCCAGTTTTTCAACAGTTGCCTTTGCGACATCTGCAGAAACACCGGTGATATTTGCAAGCGCCTTGTCTTTTGCTTCCGCGATGCGGGCTTCAGCGTCTGACAACTTTTTGTCCAGTTTGGCCGCCAGCTCTTCCTGAGCTTTGGCCTGAGCAGCGTTCGCTTGATCGATCACGACTTTTACTTCGTCTTGAGCTTTCGAGCGAGCCTCTGCGAGAGACTGTTCATAAGCAGCAGCAGCTTGTTCCGCTTCAACTTTTAAAGCGGCAGCCTTTGCGAGGTTTTCATCGATGCGTGTTTGACGCTCGTCGAGTACCTCTGCAATGCGCGGCAGCGCCACCTTGGCCATGATGAAATACATCGCCAAGAAGGTGATCACGAGCCATACGATTTGCGGGGCAAATGTGGTCACATCTAACTGTGGCATATTGCGCTCCTTCCAAAAAAAGTTCGAAAGGTCACCGAGAATTCAGTGACCTATGAAACTTCGATTATCGACTCTTAGGTGAAGAGGATAAGGAAAGAGATGAGCAGTGCGTACAAAGCAACCGCCTCAACAAGTGCGAAGCCAAGCATAGCCAGGCCGAATACTTGTGAACGAGCAGCAGGGTTGCGTGCAACAGAGCCGATCAGAGAAGAGAAGATGTTACCAATACCAGCACCAACGCCAGACAGGCCGATTACAGCCAGACCAGCACCGATCATTTTAGCAGCAGCGAGTTCCATAGATCTAAGTCCTATAAGAAAAGTAAAAAAGTGAAACTTTAAAGGGTTCGCGCTTCGTCATCACCTGAAGTCAACAAACCCTTAAAGTCTGCGAAGTTCCTGTACTAAGTTGCTTAGGCTTAGTGCAGGTGGATGGAGTCGTTCAAGTAGATGCAAGTCAATACGGCAAAGACGTAAGCTTGCAAGAACGCCACCAAAAACTCAAAACCTGTCAGGGCAACGTCAACGGCGAAAGGCGCCCACCCACCGAGGAAGCCAAGCGGCACGATGAAGGCAGCGAATACTTTCATCATTGTGTGACCAGCGGTCATGTTGGCAAACAAACGAATGGACAGCGAAACCGGACGGGACAGATAAGAAATAATTTCAATCGGCACCAGAAGCGGCAACATAACAGACGGAACGCCACCAGGTACGAAGAATGTAAAGAAGTGCAGACCGTGGCGCGCGATACCGATCAGCGTGACGCCGATGAAAACGGCCATCGCCAAGGTAAAGGTCACGGCAACATGACTTGTAAATGTGAAGCTGTAGGGTAACAGACCAAGGAAGTTACCAAACAGAATGAACATAAACAGTGAGAAGATGATCGGGAAATATTTGCGGCCTTCATTGCCGACGTTATCCCGGACCATGTCCGCTACGAAGGAGTAGCTCAGCTCAGCCATTGACTGCCAGCGACCCGGTACAAGTGCGCGACTGCCCATGCCCATGATCAAGAAAATGCTGACCACAGCAACGGTGGCAATCATTGCAACGGCGGAGTTTGTTAAAGAAGCGTCAATACCAGCGAACTCTACAGGTACGATGGTGTTGATTTGAAACTGATGTAGCGGATTGTTCGACACAGTGCCCTCATCTTTGCCCTATTGGGCTAATCCCTTAAATTGTCGTCCTTTTCGCGCTTTTCAAAATCTTCTTTATAGCCAACGGCAATATCAAGACCCTGAACGGTGCGAAAAACGTTCATAATTCCGGCGGCAGCGCCCAAGAAGAAAAACAAGACCATTAACCACGGTTTTGTATCGAACACATACGTGTCCAGTGCATAACCGATCCCGACGCCGACGGCTAAACCAGAAACAAGGTCTGCACCGCAACGTAAGGCTAGTCCCAAACCCTTGGGCGGTTCGTTGGTCGCTGCCTTCAAACCGCGCGGCGCTGTGGAATTACCACGCGCTGCTTTCAATCGGGTTTCGAACTGGTCCAGTTCGGAAAGTTTTTTGTCGTCGTCGCTCATTCAAGTCTCCCATTATACGGGAAGAAAAACGCGCAAGAGACAAGCCTTCCCCCACTTCTCGACTCATTAGCCGAAGTGCGTCGCAACATATATATGCACACCCTCTCTGTCAAGGGGCGAAAACCTGATTGTAATTCATTGAAATATAAAAAGAAAAAGTGGAAATACCAGTTGTGTTTTTCGTGTGTGGAAGGGAATCCGTGAAAAAGGTGGAATGAAAGATTCTGGGATTCCTTTTTTCCTATGATATGATTTTTCTAAATTTGATGAATTGAAAGAAAATTATCCTCATGGATGCCGTAGATAAAAAAATATTACGCCTGTTGCAAAAAGATGCATCAATGCCGATTGGTGAAGTGGCCGAAAAGGTCAATTTGTCGACGACACCTTGTTGGCGTCGGATTCAAAACCTTGAAAAAAAAGGGGTGATCAAAGGGCAGGTCGCCTTGTTGGAAGAAACACAACTAAATTTAAAAACAACCGTTTTTGTGACAGTGAAAACAGCTCGTCATGACCTTGAATGGTTTAAGACGTTTTCTGAAGCCGTGGCGTCCATTGATGAAGTGGTCGAATTTTATCGCATGAGCGGTGATGTGGATTATCTGCTGAAAGTCGTTGTACCCGATATTCAGGCCTATGACCGGGTTTATAAGCGTTTGATCCAGCAGGTACAACTCAGTGATGTTTCCTCGTCTTTCGCGATGGAAAAACTAAAGTGCACCACTGAGTTACCACTAGAATATGTATAAAGTGTTTTAGTTTGTAGCCGTTCCTGTTACGTCTTCTTTTTTAGCTTGAGCACTTTTGGGGTCTAATGGAGTAAAATCGATTGAACATTTCTTTTGAATAGCAACTTTTTGAATTGCTTCTTGTTCACCTTTTAGGCGCGCATACTCTTGTGCCTCGGGGCCATCTCCGCCTTCCAGCAAAAATAGTGTGGGCCAGAACAATACAAGGCCGATACCCATTTGGGCTGTGTCTGCATCGGCTTTATTTTTTAAATTCCCATACAATTCATTGACACGATAAGAAATTCGGCTGCTTTCCTCTGTTAATTGGTCACAGTCATAATTTCTGTATTGAATGTCAGATACATAAGCGGTGTTGATCTTATCAGGTTGGGATGCGCATGCTGTTAAAAAAGACGTGATTCCCAAGGCTAATAGAGCTTTCTTCATTGTTACCTACCTCTTAAACAAAAAAAACAACTTATAAGAGAGAGGGTTTACGTTTGCAAGATAACAATTACTGTTTAACAACGTTAGCTAATCCAAATGCCCGTTGCCATGAGTGGGTCTGAGCTATCATTGATCGTAATTGTGACCATAAAATCATCGTCGCTTTTGCTGAATTTACATTTATAGACAAGGCCAACCAGACCTGCGCGTTTCAATGACGTGACGAAATGGGTTTTGATCACTTTACCCATTGAATTCGCAATATTTTGTTGGTTCTTATGGAAATCTTCTTTGGTGATGTTTTGCTTGAGGGCACCTTCGAAATAGCTGCAAAAGGTGTCGTAATCACCTTCATCTTGGGCTTTGAGGATACCATCGACAATAGGTTGAGCTTTTTGCAGGGCTTCAATCTGGTTGGCGCCTAGTTTTCCAAAGTTGTTTTCCATAAATTTGATCCTTTTCTAATCTGTTCCAAGACCTATGCCGGGGGAAGGCACCGAAATCAAGGGAAAATCCTGATTTATGAGATATGAATAGCCAAAGCATGTGGGGATGTTGAAGTATCTGTCAGCAGAATACTGAGAAGAAAATCGCTTTGGGAGGTGCTGAAACGCACTGTGTATAAAAGCCATGGGTTGCCATTTTTTGAGAGGGTCGCTAAGAACTTCGGGGGGTGCATCTGGCCAAATTCTCGTTGCAGATCCTGTTGAAATTCCCGGATTTCTTCAGGGTTAATACTGTTGCGTAATGGGGCATCAAACAAAGAGATAAAAAGATCTGGATCCAGTGTGTTTTGAGATAAAACAATGGCGGCAATCAGTTTTTCACGTGAATCCATCATGATATTTCCTTTTTAAAGCAGGCCAGTATTTTTGAAACTGTAATAGCCCTTGCGACTGACGATGACATGGTCATGAATTTCGATACTTAAAGGTCGGGCAATGGATTTTATGCGCTTGGTTACATCAATATCGGCAGGCGACGGGGTGGTGTCGCCGCTGGGATGGTTATGGACCATGATGAGGGCGGAGGCCTCCAGCTCCAAGGCGCGTTTTATGACTTCACGGGGGTAGACGGGGGTATGGTCAATGGTGCCACGCTGTTGCAATTCATCGGCAATCAGCACGTTTTTGCGATTAAGGTAGAGCAGGCGAAACTGTTCCACCCCGTGATAGGCCATAGAAGCCCGGCAATAATCCAGCAGCATTTGCCATGACGATAGAACAGGTTTATTCATCACCTGTTCCTGTGCCAATCGAATGGCACCGGCTTGTGCGATTTTAAGCGCGCAAACGGCAGCTTCGCCTAACCCGTCTTCCAAGGCCAGCGTACGGGCATCAGCACTGATGACTTCGGCAAAACTGCCAAAGGTAGTGATTAAGCGTTTGGCAAGCGGTTTGACATCACCGCGTGGAATGGCGCCAAAAAGCAGCAGTTCAATGAGTTCATAATCGTGCAGGCTTTCGCTGCCGGTTTTGAGGAAACGGGCACGCAGGCGTTTACGATGACCAATGTAATGGGGCTTATCACTCACTTTAAAGACCTCAAACAGACATAAAAAAACGATGCGAATTTTTGTTCCGCATCGTTTCCTATGATCGGTCTTGAGGGATTTTTATTGATAAGGCGGTTTGTCCCAGCCTTTTTCCGACAAGGTAAAGATTTCGCACCCGTCTTTGGTTACGCCGATGGAATGTTCAAACTGTGCAGACAGGGAACGATCGCGTGTGACAGCCGTCCAGCCATCGGACAGGATTTTAATATCGAATTTCCCGGCGTTGATCATGGGCTCAATCGTGAAGAACATACCCTCTTGCAGGACAGGTCCGTCATTGGGATTGCCGTCGGCATAGTGCAGAACATTGGGGGCATCGTGAAAAACACGGCCTAGACCATGTCCGCAAAAATCACGCACAACCGAATACCGCTGGGCTTCTGCATGCATCTGGATCGCATGGCCAATGCGGTTCAGCGGCACACCCGGTTTGACTTCTTTAATGCCAAGCATGAGGCATTCATAGGTGATATCAATCAGTTTGCTGGCCTTGACCTTGGTTTTCCCAACCGGGAACATGCGTGATGTATCGCCGTACCAACCGTCTAAAATGGTGGTGACATCAATATTGACGATATCGCCTTCAATGAGTT
The DNA here is from genome assembly GCF_050058155.1 of Terasakiella sp. 4MB5A. Taxonomy (GTDB): domain Bacteria; phylum Pseudomonadota; class Alphaproteobacteria; order Rhodospirillales; family Terasakiellaceae; genus Terasakiella; species Terasakiella halodenitrificans. The sequence goes on from NZ_CP188815.1 coordinate 862,838, forward strand.
TTTTATCACCCGGAATACCGTGACAGACCACATGGTTGATCGATGTGCAGATGGATTTTGGAAAACCGCGATAATTTAGTGGTGCGCAAACAGCGCCGTGGTCGGTGATAAAATCATGACACAGTTTGTCCAGTTCGCCGGTGGTCACACCCGGTTCAACGTAAGGCGTAATGAAGTCGAGCGTCTGGGCGGCCAGCTTGCCTGACTTGCGCATGCCTTCGAAATCTTCGGGCTTATGAATTTTAATCGGTCCACGGGCCAATGTGCTTTTCCTTTATCTCTGGCGTTCTTCCAAATGAATGGTGGTTCGCCTTTTATTTATTCCAAAATGCGTTAAAAGGCAACCGGCAGGGGGCTGTCCACGTTAATCTCGTCTGTTTCAACGCAACATTGATAACAGATAACCTCGACGCCCCGTTTGATTGCCGTCTTTAATTCGTCGTCATAGGTCGGATCGATATCACGCGCGATATCCATAATTTTGCAATCCGGGCGTTGCACCAGATAGAACATAACAGCACGGTGGCCTTGTTCAACCATATCGCCAAGTTCACGCAAGTGTTTGGCCCCGCGCGAGGTCACGGCATCGGGGAAGTCGGCGTTGTCCCCGCGTCGCAGGGTGACATTTTTGACTTCGACATAACAGGTTGGTTTGGCGTCATCTTCCAGCAAAATATCGATGCGGGAATTTTGGCCATATTTGACTTCGCGGCGCAAGCTTGCGTAACCGGAAAGTTCCTGAACTTGACCCGCCAGAATGGCTTCTTCGACAATTTTGTTGGGATGGGAGGTATTGATGCCGACGTTATGCCCATCTACCTCGATAATTTCCCATGTATATTTCAGTTTGCGTTTGGGATTGTTGCTGGGCGATAACCAAACGGTCGACCCTGCTTCCTTAACCGACAACATGGACCCGGAATTGGCACAATGGGCGGTGACAACATCGCCGTTTTCCAGTTCCACGTCCGCCATAAACCGTTTGTAACGTTTGATCAGTTTACCTTTGATCAGGTCTGTTTCAAACTTCATTTGTTTTCTCCGGTCAATACATGTTCGGGCACGCCAAGGGCATCTGCCAGACTTGTTGCTGCCGCACCGGGTTTAAGGGGCTGAGGTTGGCTGGGGTCTGCCTTCCACGCGGTCAGGAACATAACTTGGAAAGTAGCGGGAATACGCCCGTCTGCATCGCGGAATTCGTCCATATAACGTTGTGCGGCCTTAAAAATCAGGCTGCGTTTGGTCAGGTTTTTGCGCCGTTCCAGAACCTTGTTATTCTCGCCCATCCCTTTCAGGTCTTTCATAAGTTTGAGCGGGTTTTCATAGGAAACGGTGATGGCATCAGAATCAACCACAGGCAGAGTAAAGCCCGCACGCTGCAACAACATACCTGCATCGCGCACATCGGCAAACGGCGAGATGCGCGGGCTGAGGCCGCCGTCGACCTCCATTTCCGCATCGCTGAGGGACTGGCGCAGTTCACGCAAGGATTCAATACCGAACATGGTGCCGATAAACAGACCATCCGGTTTTAAGCAGCGGTTGATTTGTAACAAGGTGCCGGGCAGGTCATTCACCCAATGAAGGCTGAGGTTTGACATGATCAAGTCAAACTTTCCGGCAGCAAAGGGAAGAAATTCTTCATCGGCAACGACGGAAGTTGCGCCTTTGTCCTTGGCGCGCCCGATCATGCCTTCGGACAGATCGCATTGAATGAGATGACCGATTTTACTGCGTCCGCTCATCAGTTCGGCAATTTCACCGCCATGACAGCCGATATCCAGTGCCAGTGGGAAATCGCGCACCACATCGTCCAGACGTTCACACAGGCGATCGGCGACTTCTTTATGAAGAAAATCGAAATCCTGCCATGTGCGGGCCGCACGGTTGCGGTGTTCACGCACCATTTTGCGGTCAAAAACATTCATGATTTCGAGATCAGACATAAAAAAAGCCCTCATGCGTTCATAGAGAATGCAACACATAAGCAGCTACACCTGTGAGGTCAAACCCAAATGGCACCATTTTCAAAAGTTTTAGACCTTTTTTTGCCGCCTCGGTGCATTTCTTGTCAGAAAATCGTCGTTGATCCTTATACCCTTTGTCAAGATTGTTGGGAACAGGCCTGTTTTTTAAGTGCCCCCTGTTGTCAAACTTGTGGCTTGCCGTTTGAATTTGACGTTCCTGATAGTGCCCTGTGTCTGGATTGCGCGTTATGCGCGCCACCGTTTGCACAGGCCCGATCTGTTTTCCCTTATGATGATTTTGTCCGGGATTTGATTTTGGCGTTTAAACATGGCGACCGAACCGATCTCGCCCCGGCTTTTGCGGGTTGGATGGCGCAAAGTGCTGCGCCCTTGATCGGACAATGCGATGTGGTGGTGCCGGTTCCCCTGCATTGGCGCAGATTGTTGAAACGGCGATATAATCAGGCGGCTTTGCTGGCCCTTGAAATGTCAAAACGCAGTGGTTTAAAGTATGAACCCGCCCTGTTAAAACGCACCCGCCATACACCTGTACAGGGCCATCTATCGCGTATGGCCCGGCAAAAGAACCTGCAAGGGGCCTTTCAGGTCATTGGCGATATTGAGGGGATGCGTATTTTACTGGTTGATGACGTTATGACCACAGGGGCGACTGTTATGGGCTGCACCAAAGCTTTGTTAGGGGCTGGGGCCAAGGAAGTCCGTGTCGTAACCTTGGCTCGTGTGCTTCCTAAATAAAATGGTTTGAACAAACTGAACCACTTTTCAGATCTCTTTAATCACGCGAACTTGATCTGGCAAAAGTTGTAAATGATGCTATATCAGATAAACAGACAGACGAAGATACAGAGATACGGATGACTAAAATCGAAATATACACGACCCGCACTTGTCCTTATTGCCTGCGTGCCAAGGCGTTGTTGCAGCAAAAAGGCGTGGGATATAAAGAAATTGATGTAAACTCCGCGCCGAATTTGCGACAGGATATGATGAAGCGGGCCAACGGTGGCTATACTGTTCCGCAGATTTTTATCAATGATGAACATATCGGCGGGTGTGATGAAATGTATGCATTGGAGCGCGCCGGAAAACTGGACCCGAAACTGGCTCTATAAAAGGTGAATGAAAAAATGACGTTATTCAAAGCCGCGTGTGTGCAGGTGAATGCCAGCAATGATATGGACACCAATATTGCCAAGGCGAGCGATATGGTACGCGAGGCCGCAGCGCAAGGTGCAAACCTGATTTGCCTGCCGGAAAATGTTGCCATGATGGAGTTTGGCGGTGAAAACGTTATTGCGAAATCTTATCCGCAAGCCGAACACCCTGGTCTGAGTGCTTTTCGTGATTTAGCCGTTGAAACAAAAAGCTGGATTTTAATCGGGTCACTCGCCATTCGTTTGGAAAATGGTAAAGTTGCCAACCGTTGTTTTTTATTGAACGATCAAGGTGAGATTGTCGGGCAATACGATAAAATTCATTTATTCGATGTGGATTTAGCCGGCGGTGAAAGCTATCGGGAATCCAACACATTTGACGGTGGAGATCGGGCGGTTCTGGCTCAAACCCCGTGGGGATCATTGGGGATGAGCATTTGCTACGATGTCCGTTTTCCTCATCTTTATCGCGGTTATGCCCAAGCAGGGGCAAATATCATTACGGTTCCGGCAGCCTTTACCAAGCAAACGGGCGAGGCGCATTGGAAAGTTCTTTTACGGGCACGTGCCATTGAAACAGGGTGTTATGTGATTGCGCCTGGGCAGTGTGGGGAACATAAAGGAGGCCGTCAAACATACGGGCATTCGCTGATTATCAGCCCATGGGGCGAAGTTTTGGCTGAAGGGGCAGATGAACCATGTGTGTTGACGGCTGATATTGATGTGGATGTGGTCGCAGCAACGCGGGGGAAAATTCCATCCTTAAAACATGACCGCGCCTATCAACTTGAGCTGTCTTAATCAACCTGCTTTGTCTCGCTTGATGTCGCTTGCTGTGCCTCACTGCTTGCAGTCTGCTGCGCTGTTTTTGTTTTGGGCGGGGTCATTGGAAAACCCATATCGAACCCTGTATCCTGTTTCTTTTGAGGTTTCAGGACATGCACACTCATGTCCGGGGCAATGCCTTCTGTACTGACAGGTGCGCTTAGGTGCACAGGAAGGTTTTCCTCAGAATCGGTATCGTTATTGTTTTCTTGCAGGGAAACCGTTTCCTCTAGATTAATGTCCTCATAGGTAAGAGGAGGAGCTTTCCAATCCAGTAGATAGATCTGTTGAGGCTGTTCGAATCCTTTTAATTTTTGCAAGCCCTGATCCATAAAGGTGTAAACGGGCTGGTCGCCAAAGACATCTTTTAATTCTTGGGAAATGGCGATCTGATTGCCTTCTGCTTTATTACAAATACGCGCTGCCAATTGAACGGCGGATCCAAATAAGTCGTTATTTTTTTTAATTGGCTCGCCTATATGCACGCCGATCCTGAGTTGAAAGGGGAATTCCGGGTTGGCGTTGTTGTTGCCTTCAACTCGTTTTTGAATTTCGATAGCCGCCTGTAAGGCCAAGTCGTAATCTTGGAATGAGGCCATAATACCATCGCCAAGATGTTTGACTTCCTTGCCTTCAAAATTGGTCAGGGCTGTTCGAACGGTAAGATCGTGGTTCCTTAAGGCTTCTTGTGCGGCATAGTCACCATGCTTGGTTGCCAGATCGGTGGATCCAACCATGTCGGTGAACATGATGGTTAACAGGTTGGGGTTTTGTGTCGTTTTTTGAACAGGTTTCCAGTTGACCCATTCTTCCATAACCGAACGAATGTATAGCGGTGCCGATTGATCGCCTTCGGCAAAACGGGCGGCTATTTTTCCGCTTTCTTCAAACAAAGCCAAATGACGCGGATGTTGCAGGTATCTCTCGTATTCTTCTTCAAAACGCTGGGCCTGATCGGGTTTGGCCCCCAGCATTTCAATAATACGGTGTAGAATGACTTGCGTTTCATCTGCGCGCAGGTTGTGGTCTTTTGCCAGCCGTAGAACCGCCCCGGTCATAAACATGTTCAACCCGAACCGGTTCAGGTTTTCCATGCCGCTGTCTGGACCTTTCAAGGCACCGAGGCAAGTCCCTAAAAAGTTGATCAGGAACATTTTTTGTTGCTGACCTTCTTGTGATAATTCGACTTCCCCTTGTGTCGGCAGTGATGTTTCTTCAGTCGCAGGACTTAAGTCAAAAATATTGAATTCTTCGTCCTGTTCTTCTGTTTCCTTTGGCGTGAAAACAGGTTTGATCTTGTCAATTGCCTCTGCCGCTTTTGCCATATCACGTGCGATTTTGGTTGGTTCTGGTGGTGTCGCTTTACGTACGCGCTTTTTGAAAATATTCAGATCGAAACGGTTGGTATAATGGGCATAGCTGGAACTGGCAGCGATCATGAATACCAATGTAAACATACCCATAAGCAGGAATTTTTGAACACTGTCAGCCTGAGAAATATCAAAGGCGCGAATAAGCAGGTATAGCATTGCTGTAGATGCCCCGCCTGCCCCTGCACCAACGCTGATAATTGTCAGCCAGATGCCCAAGAACATAGGTGCGGAAACCTTGACTTTTGGGGCTGTTTTCGGATCTAACGTATCCAGGTACATATCAATATCGTCATTCAGATATCCGACACGACCATTACTGGAAACCGCAATATTGGCCCAACTGTTTGCACGTTTGGTTTTTGCAACTTTGTCTACATCTGTTGGGCTGATCCCGTTCTTATAGATCAGGCGTTCTTCATGACGTCCGGTTCGCGGGTTGTAATCTTCCAGAACGACGCGCACGGGGAATGTTTTTTTTTCAAGACCCAAATCTTTGGCTTCGCGAACGGCAAGGATGCGTTCGTGATAAGGGTATCGGGCATGGACCTGCCAGCGCCCGTTTATGTAAATCTGGACCTCATAGGTCTGATTGTCGTCTATACCCATCATGAAACCTCGCTACTACTTTAGTAGCATGAACTAAGAAACGCCGAAAGAAAAGACCGACGTGCATTTAATTATAAAAAAGCTGAATGTTTGAAGGATATAAGATGGTTGTCTTAATTGAACAAGGCGTCGATGTCGCTTTGATCCATTGTGACCGGACTTTCGTTTTCGGTTTCCCCGCTGAGATCCGCTGTGCCGTGAATAATGGCGCTTAAGCGGTCTTGAAGGCGGTGAATTTCTTGTGCCGATTCGCTGACTTTAAAACGTAAATATTCCATATCGCCTGTTGCCAAGGCCTCTTCGGCATCTGCAATGGCCTGAAAAATGTTCATATCGACCAGCGCAATGGTGTCTTCAAAGGCTTGTTTATAAAGCGGTGGAACATGGTCGTAGACTTCAACGGCGAGATCTTTATCCGCAATGGTGCTGTCGCGGAAATGATCTTTGTACGGTTTGGGTTCCCATTCCTTGACCATATCAAGGCAGTCAGGCATGTCCGGCAACATATCAATCATCATGACAACTTCATTGAAGTGGTTCAGATAATCTGTCGCCAGCAGTGTCTCTTCACTGATGTTGGTGCCCTTGACCTTTTCCTGATAGGCCTTAAACTCTGGGCTCATGCCCTCCGTCACTTTTTTAGTCCTCTCGGTTATCCGTTTATTATTCTCTGGTTATCAGTTCAGTTGTTTTCTAAACCACAGTTATTATAAATACAAATGTATAAAGAACATACAAGTTTTAAAGTGTAAAGATGGATGAAAAATCAAAGGAACACTTGAGAAAGTGGCAATAATTTTGCATTCTCCCCGTCTTCGATAAAAATAGGACAAAAATGATGACCAACGATAACCGAGTCTATCTCTATGATAGTACGTTGCGCGATGGGGCGCAGACGCAAGGTGTGGATTTTTCGACAGCCGATAAAATTTCCATTGCTATTGAACTGGATCGTTTGGGCATTGATTATATTGAAGGTGGCTGGCCTGGTGCCAATCCTACCGATGACAAATTTTTTGCGAAGCCGCCCGTCCTGAAGAACGCAATATTGTCTGCGTTTGGCATGACACGGCGCCCCGGGCGCAGTGCGGATAATGACCCGGGGCTGAACGGGCTGGTGAATACGGGTGTTAAAACCGTAACGCTGGTTGGTAAAAGTTGGGATTTTCAGGTCGATGTTGCTTTAGAAATTGAACGCAGTGAAAATATTGCGATGATTGCCGATTCAATTGCTTATGTAAAAGACAAGGCCGGCGAGGCCATGTTTGATGCGGAACATTTTTTTGATGGATACAAGGCGAATCCTGAATTTGCATTGCAGTGCTGCAAGGCGGCGTACGCGGCAGGGGCGCGCTGGATCGTTATGTGTGATACCAACGGTGGCACTTTGCCGGATGAGATTGAGACAATTGTCAGGGAAGTAACGGAACATATTCCGGGGACGCATCTGGGTATTCATTGTCATGATGATACCGGAAATGCGGTTGCCAATTCACTGGCGGCCGTGCGTGCCGGTGCCCGCCAAATTCAGGGGACGCTGAATGGTCTTGGTGAACGTTGCGGCAATGCAAACCTGATTTCTATTTTGCCATCCCTGATGTTGAAAATGGGATTTGAAACGGGTGTCAGTAAAGATGGTTTAGCCCGTCTGGTTCATGTATCGCGGATGTTGGACGAACGCCTTAATCGCGCCCCGGCCCGTAATGCAGCTTACGTGGGGGAGTCCGCCTTTGCGCATAAAGGCGGATTGCATGTTTCGGCCATTGAAAAAGACCCGAGCTGTTATGAACATATCAAACCGGAAAGTGTCGGTAACGAACGCACGATCATTATGTCCAATCAGGCTGGACGCTCTAATCTGGTGGCTAAGTTCCGCGAAGTTGGATTAGAGGTTGATCCCAAGGATGCCAAGGTGAATGCGCTGTTGGATGAGATCAAGGAACTGGAAAGCAACGGTTATTCCTATGACGGGGCGGATGCAAGTTTTGAATTGCTGGCGCGGCGCAAACTGGAAAATGTGCCGGACTATTTCCATCTTGAATCTTTTCGCGTGATTGATGAACGGGTATGGGATGAAAAACACGTTCACGTTAAACAGATGTCGGAAACGACCGTGAAACTTTATATCGGTGATCAACGGATTATGGATGTGGCCGAAGGAAACGGACCGGTTAATGCGCTGGATGCAGCTTTGCGCAAAATTCTCATCCCGTTTTATCCGCAATTGGAAAAACTGCATCTGGTTGATTTTAAGGTACGTATCTTGAATGGTGACAAGGCAACGGGCGCAATTACGCGGGTTATGATTGAAAGTGCGGACGGTGAAGGCAATACATGGACAACGATTGGCATGTCGTCCAACATAATTGATGCGTCTTATGAGGCATTGCGCGATAGTTTGGTTTACAGATTGTATAAAGCGGGTGTGAAAGCTTATGGCGGGAACTGATCGTCGCCGCAAATCCGAAGCGGCTGATTTCTGCCGGGATGATGCCCCGGCGATTATCTTGGTAGAACCCCAATTAGGGGAAAATATCGGGATGGTGGCGCGGGCCATGCTGAATTGTGGTTTAATTGATCTGCGGATCGTTAATCCGCGCGAAGGCTGGGACCGCGAGAAGGCGGAAAAAAGCAGTTCTGGTGCTACAATGGTATTGGACCGTGCGCGTTTTTACACGTCAACGGCGGATGCTGTTGCAGATCTGGAAACGGTCTATGCAACAACGGCACGTCCGCGTGATATGGTCAAACCGATGGTGACCCCGCGTCAAGCGGCCACAGAATCGGTGGAACTGGCAACGCGAAGTCTAAAGACAGGCGTGTTGTTTGGCAAAGAAGCCAAAGGTTTGCATAATGATGATGTCGCCTTGGCCGATGCAATTTTGCATTTGCCGTTAAACCCTGCTTTTGCTTCGTTGAATTTGGCGCAGGCCGTTCTGCTGATTGGGTATGAATGGTTCACCATGAATGACGAAACTGAAGGGCGCTATATCCCTGAAGGGCGTGGCAAAGCAGCCCGTCCGGCAACCAAGGATGAAGTCATCGGTTTTTATGAACATCTAGAAAGGGAACTGGATGCCTCGGGTTTTTTGCGGGTTGAAGCAAAACGCCCGTCGATGGTGCGCAATATCCGTAATATTTTCGCCCGAATTGATTTGACCTTGCAGGAAGTCCAAACCCTGCGCGGGATTGTGGCGTTTTTATCCAATGGGCGCAGTGGCGGGCCGGGGAAAAAAGATCAGGACTGATTGATATCACCGCCCTTTTCGCAGAATGAAAAGGGCGGTGATTTTTTATTTGGGTTCTTTTCTGAAAATCGCGGCAACTTCAACGTGATCAGACCAGGTAAATTGATCGACCGGCATGACGCGTTCAAGGTTATAGCCCCCATCAATTAAGACAGCAGCATCGCGACCGAAAGTTGCCGGATTACAGGAAATGGCAATGATGACGGGGACATCGCTTTCGGCCAGAAAACGGGCCTGTTCGCGGGCACCGGCACGCGGTGGGTCAAACAGGATCGCATCGAACTTAGACAATTCTTTACCCATTAAAGGCTGACGGTCCAGATCACGAACTTCTGTGGTAATACGCCCGCCTAAACCTGCACGACCTGCGGACAATTCCAGTGCTTTCAGGGCCGGGGCATGGCTTTCAACCGCATGAACGATCCCAACTTTTGCCAAGGCAAAAGTGAAGCTGCCGCACCCGGCATAAAGATCGAGAATTTTTTTCTCGTTCTTCAGGGCAGATAAAGCAAAATCTACAAGGGCGACTTCGCCTTCCTTGCTTGGCTGCAAAAAAGGGCTGGTTGGCAGTTCAACCGATGCATCCCCAAACTGTGTGGTGACAGCGCTGCGTTGGACGATGGTTTCCGGTGTCCCTTTACCATCTTGTTGCCAGGATAGGCGACCGATATTATATTTTTCTGCAAATGTAATCAGGTGTTGATGTGCCTTGAATTCCATCGGGCCGGGCAAGGCAAAAACGACATCGGCGGTTTCCCCCGGATAATTGACAATAATATCGCCGCGCCCTTCACGTTTCATAATTAAGGGTATTAAATCACGAAGGGCGCTAATCAGGGCATTCAATGGGTCGGTTAATAACAGACAGTGGTTGATTTCTTCAATTCGGTGGCTGCCTTTGGCATTGAAGCCAAAGATAATCTTTTTGCCCTTTTTCATAACGGCGAAAGAGGCCCGTCGGCGGCAATTGGGGCCAACAAGAACAGGTTTATCCAGATTGATGCTGATTTGGCTGCGTTTTAGAATATCGGCAACCTTGTGGCTTTTCCAATGGGCGTAGGTTTCTTGGTCGATATGTTGTAGGTTACAGCCACCGCATTGTGTGTAATGCGGGCAGGGGGCCGCAACGCGATGTTCACCGGGTGTGATGATTTCGCTGATTTCACCGACATAATCGTCTTCACGTTTACTTGTGACGCGGACTTTTAGAACATCGCCTTCCGCCGCATAGGGGACGAAAAAACCGTGACCGGAGTCGTCTTTACCCAATCCATCGCCTTTTGCACCGATGCCGAAGATGGTGACTTCCACCGGGGTTTTGGGAAGGGACGGTTTTTGCGATTTGGCGCTATGACGTCCACGGCGGCGTTGGATGGGCATTTTGGGCACGGGTTATCTCACATCATTGAGGAATTGCGTATAGATATCGGACAAGGCCCGATTGATCGTTTCAACGCTACCATGCACACCTTCCCCCGTTTGTGCAAGCTCGCGTTTGTAGGTCTTGAGGACCAGTATTTTGTCGTCACGAACTTGTTTTAATCCAATTTCCAGTTCAACAACAACTTTGGGTTCTGCTGAAAGGTCGCGTTCCAAACGCTTGATCTTTCCCGTCAGAAGGTAGTCTTCATTCATGCGCAGTTCCGGTGTGACGATATGGGTGGCGAGACTGGCTTTGCGTAAAAACGTAACCATGGCGTCCTGTAACAAATCCACCGGAGGTTCCACCCAGAAATGGTAATGATATTCAGATAGATGACCTTGGCCTTCACTATAGGCAATCGGACGACCGGAAATCAGGCCGTCCGCCCGAAATCGTTCGACTTCCAACACACCGTCGAGTTTCAGTTTACCGATGTTGGGGGGAGTGATCTCTAATCTGTAATAATGATCTTGGGGTAATTCCGGTTGTGTGCAGGCTGATAAAATCAGGGCTGCTGCGCCGATGATCGCACCTGTCAAAAAATACTTTCTCATAATGATCTTCTCCCCTGCCTTTTATTCTGCCCGGTCTTTGGGCGGTGTGCCCCCAAGCAATAACCCCGGGTTTTGTCGGATATGACGGCTGAACTCATACATATTGCGGCTGGTGCCTTCAAGGTTTTGTGAAATTGTATCAATATGACGGGCCAGCGTTTCCATAACAAAGCGTAAATCCGCAACGGCTTTTTCCATTTCGGGTTTGCCGTTGGTAATCATATTATCCATGTTGGTCATCATATGATCGGCTTTTTGTAATGAGGATCCGATTTGTCCCAATTCTGTGATGGTCTGATTGATTTTTTCGCGATTGGAAGCGGATAAAATCTGAGTTAATTCGTTCCCGGAGCTATTGAGATCTTGACTGAAGCTGGTCAAGTTTTCTGCAATTTCGGGTGTGCGTGTCCCGATTTGATCAAGAATGCCTTTTAACTGTTTGGCCATGTCATTTCCGTCTTCTGCCAGCAAGATCGCAGCACTGTTGACGGCGGTATTCAGATTTAGCAAAAGAGGGCGGACATCGCTTTCCATCAGTGAACTGATTTGTTCAGCAAGCGAGGACATGGCGGCAAACAGATCGGCATTTTCAACACCGCTGATGTTATCCCCGGGCTTAAGCGGTATTTTGCTGTTGCCGGCACGAATATTGATGGTTAGGGCGGAGAGCAGACCGGCTGAGGATACAGCGGCAATGCTGTCATCCGGGATATCCCAACCTTCAGCAATACTCATTTCAATTTTAAACCGCATGCGTCCGTTGTGTTTTTCGGGAATGATTTGTTCGATTTGTCCCACCGGATAGCCTTCATAAACGACTTGCGTGCCAAATTTCAGGCCCTGTACTTTTCCGTAATAGGTGTAGTAGGTATCGACCGCCCCCGTGCGACCACTTAAAAGGGCGACGGCAATGATCAATGACACAATACAGGCGATGACAAAACTGCCAACGATCATATAGTTCATCTTGGCGTTTTTAAGGGCGCTCATGTTGTCTGTCCTCTCCGGTTAGGCGACGAAGATAGGCGTCGGGATCGAGTTCTTCTTCCTCAATACGTCGATTAAGCAGGTTTTGAATGCGGGTATTGTCGGAATTTTTCATTTTTTCCGGTGTATCAATCATCAAAATATTACCGTGATCTAGCATGGTAATACGATCGGCAATGCGAAAGGCGCTGTCCAGTTCGTGGGTGACAACGACGATGGACATACCCATTGCATCGCGCAGACGCAGGATTAATTCATCCAGTTGGGCGGCAACGACCGGGTCAAGTCCTGCACTGGGTTCGTCAAAAAATAATAGCTTGGGATCCATAATGATGGCGCGAGCAACCGCTGCGCGTTTCAGCATACCGCCGGAAAGCTCACTGGGGGTTAAATCTTCAAAGCCCGCCAGATCGACCACTTCCAATTTCATACGCGCCATGATGTCCATTGTCATTTCATCGAGATCGGTATGTTCACGCAACGGCAGTTTTATATTTTCACCAACGGTCATGGAACTGAATAAAGCGCCACCCTGAAAGGCAACGCCGATTTTTTTGCGCAGGGCATATGTGTCTTTAAGGCTGAGATCGGTGATGTTCTTGCCCAAAAGCTTCATGGTGCCGGAGGTGGCATGTTCCAGACTCATTAAATGGCGCAACAAGGTGGATTTTCCTGATCCCGATCCACCCATTATGACCATGATTTCCCCTTGGCGCACATCCATTGAGATCCCTTTCAGGATCATGCGTTCGCCATAATGGGTGACGAGGTCTTCCACTTCGATCACTTTTGGGCGCGCGAGTAATTCTGCTTCTGTCGGTTTTGTCATCGTGTCACCATGAACGCAAACAGCATATCGGTCAGGACGATGGCTGAAATGGATTGAACAACGGCGCGGGTGGTCACTTTGCCGACCCCTTCGGCCCCACCGCGCACCCCGGCACCGTTGGCCACACCGATGACGGCGATCAAGATGGCAAAAAGCACGCTTTTTCCCAGACCGTGCATAACATCATCGACTCGTAGCCATTCAAAGACCTGATCCCAATAGGCGGCCATGCTGACCCCTAAATCAAGGGAGACATAGATCCCGGCCCCCAATAATCCGATTACATCGGAAAAGAAAGTCAGGCAAGGCACCATGATCACCATGGCAAGTAATGCAGGTGCGACAAGGAAACGCACAGGATTAATCCCCATGACGGAAAGCGCATCGACTTCCTGATTGATGTTCATAATGCCAATGCGTGCGGCCAGTGCCGAACCGGATCGTCCTGCCACTAGAATTCCCGTAATCAAGGGGGCGAATTCACGCACGACGGAAAAAGCAATGCCGATGGTGACATGGCTTTCAGCCCCGAAAATCCGCATGGTATAGATGCCTTGAATGGCCAGCATCATACCGACCGTTACCCCTAGCATGGCAACGATGGGGATAGCACGGATGCCGGTTTCCATCATTTGTGCGAACAAGGATTGCATACGAACGGGTTGGCCTATGGACTTCCCCATGAAGGCCCAATAGAGGCTTTCCCAGATCAAAGAGGCGCAATAGCCAATTTCGGATACACCGATCATGGTGGTCCGCCCGATATCTTCTACTTTTTTTGCAACCGGGCTTTGTTCAGCCTCTTGTTCGCTCATGTTCCATTATCCCCGAAAAGACGGCCCTCTAGCTGTTGAGTGAACTTACAGCTTCGTCAATTGTTGCCTGTATTGTAAAGACTTTGTCCAGTCGTGCCAATTGTAGAACGCGCATGGCGCTGTCTGAAATTTCGGCCAAGATAAAACCGGAGCTATTGCGCCGACTGGTTTGATAGGCTTCGACCAGACTGGCAATGCCGGAACTGTCGATATAAGCAACGCCGCTCATGCCGACGACGACGGACTTTCCGACATTGACGCGCGCCAATAATGTTTTTCGTAAAGTTGGCGAGGTTTCCAGATCAACTTCGCCGTCCAGTTCGAAAATGACAATGTCGTTTATTTCTCTTGTCTCGATATTCATTGTTTGGATGGACCTTTTTTGTTTACGTTTATGTTTTTAACCAATCTCAGCAAGTTGCCCTCGCCTTGTGAGGGGCGTAAATATTGGACATCGTCCATAACTTCCTGAATCAGATGCGTGCCCAGTCCGCCGGGGCGAACATCTTCTAAATCACGCGGTTTGATAAAGCTGGGGGGAACCATAGGTGCAAAATCACGCAGGCGAAAGACGAGTCTTCCGGGGCGTTGCCGTACCGTCAGTTCTATTTCTTCATCACTGGGACCGCCATAAGCATGGCGAATGACGTTTTGGCAGGCTTCATCGACAGCTAAAACGATATCGGTGGTGTCTGTTTCATTACAACCAACCTTTTGACAGGATTCACGTACACAGGCACGCGCCAGTTTCATCCAACCGGGGCGGGCTGGGAATTTGAAATCAATCAACCAATCGCCGTCTTTTTCCGCACTATGATCTGTTTCGTTTTGTCCGACTTTGGTTTCTGTATCATGAATGGGGCGCAAGGCATCGGTCAGGGCCAGGACGGTTACGTCATCGCGCAAGGCACTAGGGTCAGGGGAAACAGCCTCGACAAGTTGATCCAATTGGGTCGTCAAATTTTCATGGGTATATTGCCGTAAAATTTGCTGCACGCCCTCTGTTGTCAGGGGTTGACCTGTCAGGGTGTAGCCTTCGGTCAATCCATCGGTATAGATATAAAGCGATCCGCCTTGCGGGAAGAGTTGTACTTCTTCATAGGCGCCATCTTCGCCGGGTAAGGGTGGGACAATCCCCAAAGGTGGCCCACCTGCGCCATAAGTATTAAATGTATCGTTTTGAAATAAAAGTACAGGTTCATGACCGGCATTTGCCAGACGGATCAAACCTTCGCACCCTGGTCTGGGGTCATAAATCCCGGCAACCATTGTGACGAACATGCCATGCGTCGCTGTTTCACAAAGTTCGGCATTGATGCGACCTAAAAGTTTACCGGGGTCACGGACCGTTTTGCCTAAACAGCGAAACAGGGAAGCCGTTTTCGACATGAGCAGGGCGGCATTGATCCCTTTGCCGGAGACATCGCCAAGCCCGAAATAAATACGACCATCAGGAAGCTTGAAATAATCAAAGAAATCACCGGAAACCCCGCGCGCAGCTTTATTCACACCGAAAATAGTATCGCCGGCCTCGTGCGCATCGGGGAGAAAACGGCGCTGAATTTCTGCGGCCAGTTCCAGTTCGCGTTTCACGCGTTCCTGCTCGACCAAGGCGCGGGCCATACGGGCATTTATCACGGCAAGGGCAGCCGATGAGGCGAGGGTTTCCAAGACCTTGAGATCTGTTTCATCGAACAGGTCGTCGGCATTTTTCTTATTGACCAGTTCAATGGCGCCAACGCAACGGTCTTTGACGCTTAGGGGTGCGCAGAGGATGGATTTGGTTGTAAATCCGGTTTGATCGTCGATAGCGCCATAAAAATCAGGATCATTTTTAACATCGCGCACTAAAGCACCTTGGTTGCTTGCGACGGATTTTCCAACAATACCTTGACCGTATTCTAGTTTTAATCCGGTGATTTCCGTTGCACCGTAACAAGCGACACAGGTGATAATTTGGGTGGCTTCGTCCATGAGAAAGACCGCCCCGCCTTCGGCATCCATATAATCGGTAATTTCACACAGGGCATTGCGAAGCGTTTCGTCAACATTCAGCGTGTTAGCGAATTGAGCCGTCATATTGGCCAGCAGGCTGACCTGTCTGTCGATGCTAAAAGTTATCGATTCGTTCAACTTCGTTTCCATGTGCATACTATGACCGGATTATTTGTAAACGCAAAGGATAAGTTTAAGGAGCCTATGCACGTAAAGTCCGAGTCTCGTGATTATTCTGTTTCAGTTTTATTATAGTCCTGTGACAGAAGCAGTTACGCAATTGACCTTGGCTTCCAGATGGCTTTCTTTGCAGATAGAGAAGAAGGCTTAACGAGGCTCCCTTGGATTTTACAAATAATCATAAACCAGAACCGCTGATGTTTGATTTTGATGATATTGCCCCGATGGGGCATGAAGACCCGACCTTTGAGGCAAAGGCATATTTGGAACTTGCAAAAAGCGAGATCGATTATGCTTTTCAACCGATTGTGGATATTAATAATGGAACCGTGTTTGGTTATGAAGCCTTGTTGCGCGGGCATGAAAAACTTGGTGTTTCCAGCATTTTTGAAGTTTTTGATCGTGCAGAAGAGCTGAAAATTTTGCATCGCTTCGACATGATGATGCGATCCCTTGCCATTACGAAATATGCTGCTTTACCACGCTCAAATCGAACCAAGCTGTTCTATAATCTGGATAACCGCATTATCGCATCACCTGATTATTTTCGGGGAGGAACCAAGGCGTTATTGCGTGAAGTCGGTTTGCCGCCGTCATCATTTTGTTTGGAAATATCGGAACGTCATGAAGTGTCCATGAAACAGGCGGCGCAAAACCTCGCCCTTTATTATGATGAAGACTACAGTACGGCAATTGATGATTTTGGGGCCGGCTATTCCGGCTTGAAACTGTTGCATGAACATCAGCCGGATTTCATCAAAATCGACCGATCTTTTATCAGTGGCATTGAAAAAGACAAAAAGTGCAAGCTGATGGTCGCAACCATTGTGGACTTGGCCCATGTCCTTGGGATTTTTGTTATTGCCGAAGGTGTGGAAAACGAAGCCGAGCTGATTATTTGCAAGGAAATTGGCTGTGATTTGGTGCAAGGCTATTATGTGGAAAGGCCACAAAGGGAAATTGGTTCTTTAAAACTGCAATATACCGATCTGGTCCATATTGGGCGTCGTAAAGCTCATGAAAAAGATAATGATACACAGATCATTTATGAACAAATCGAATACCGCCCGCCTTTGAAAGTGACAGATACAATGGATACGGTGTTTGAAGCTTTCCGCCGTAATAAGGAAATGACATTTTTCCCTGTGGTTGATGAAAGCGGTAGTCCGTTAGGTGTCATCCGGGAACATATGCTGAAGGAATATGCTTATTCACCGTTTGGCAAAGATTTGATTGCCAACCGGGCAGCCGGACTGACGTTGCGTAAATTTATCAGCCCGTGCCCGATGGCGGACATTCAGTCCGGGACGCAGACGATCTTGGAAAATTTCAGTTTGTCGGAAAGCCCGGATGGGATCATTCTCGTGAAAGAATTCAGCTATCTTGGTTTTCTATCGGCGGGTTCTTTATTGCGTGTGATTAATGAAAAGAATTTGGCGCAGGCCCGCGATTGCAGTCCGTTGACAAAATTACCGGGGAATTCATCCATCGCCAATTTTGTCACACAAGCCTGTAGCGATCAAAATAGCGAAAGTGTTCTGGTCTATCTGGATTTGGATAATTTCAAGGCATTTAATGATGCGTACGGGTTTCGTCAAGGGGACCGTGCCATCATGTTGTTTGCAGAGCTGATGCGCAAAAAATTTGAACGTGATGAAGTGTTCCTCGGTCATGTTGGTGGGGATGATTTCTTTATTGGTTTTGAACAGTCTTACACCGGGAATGTGGACTGCGAGGTTGCTGATCTGTTAGCCACTTTTGCTCGTGATGTGGAAAGTTTCTATGATGCAGGCGCGCGGGAACAAGGTTTTTTAGAAGGTAAAGACCGCCATGGGGAAGTTCGACGTTTCCCATTGATGAGTTGCAGTGCTGCCGTTGTGCATTTAACTGCCGGAAGAGAAGAAAACACCCCCAGTTTTGAAAATCTGGATGTCGTTTTGGCAAAATTAAAGAAAGAAGCAAAAGGCAACGATAGCCATATTGCCCTTCATCGTTTTTAGTTTATTCAATCATTTGCGCATGTATGCCCAATCCGTTACTCTTTCTATGAAAAGGGAATTGTGAGGTAACGGAGGGGCATATGTTTGAAACAGCTGAATTGGGACGTTCGATCCCGAAGAAGGAATTTGAAGAACAAGTTGAAAGTTTACGGACTGAATTGCTGGCCATACAGCAGGATTTACGTAAATACGACTTTCCCGTCATTATTGTCATGGCCGGTGTGGATGGCGCAGGCAAAGGGGCAACGGTTAATCTGTTAAACGAATGGATGGATTCGCGCTGGATCGACAACAACGCCTATGTCCGTCATAGCGATGAAGAGTCGGAACGTCCGCGTTATTGGCGTTATTGGCGCGATTTACCGACAAAAGGCAAAATCGGTATTTTCCTGAGTTCATGGTACAGTTCACCGTTTTTGGATCATGTCTATGACAACATCAGTAAAGCTGAATATGACGAAAGATTGGACAGGATTAAAGCCTTTGAAAAAACGCTGGCCGATGATGGCGCGTTGATTTTGAAATTCTGGATGCATCTAGGTAAAGATGCGCAGAAAAAGCGCCTTAAAAAGCTGGAGAAAAATGAACTTCAGGCGTGGCGGGTTAATGAAAGCGATTGGGAACACTGGCGCATGTACGATAAATTTATCGATAGTGCCGAGCGTCTGATCATGCGTACGTCCAAAGGTCATGCACCGTGGTCGATTGTTGAAGGGGCAGATATCCGTTATGGATCCTTAACGGTTGCGCAGCAAATTCGCGACGCCATTGTGCGTCACGCTGCCTTGCGAACTTCGCAGAAAGAAGCCTTGATCCAGTTGGCGAAAAAAGATCATGCGACAAAGAAAGCACCTGAGAAAAAAATAAACAAAGATGCCCCTGTTGAACCGCTGCCTTATCCAACGGTGCTCAGTCGTCTAGATATGTCTCTGACTGTTGAAAAAGAGGCATATAAGACGGAGCTTAAATCGCTGCAAGGTCGTCTCAGTCAATTGGCACGTAAGGCCACGGAACAAGGGGTTTCGACCATTCTGGTTTTTGAAGGTTCGGATGCAGCAGGCAAAGGCGGCAATATACGGCGTATTACATCAGCCTTGGATGCCCGCAGTTACAAGGTTTTACCCTTTGCCGCGCCCAATGATGAAGAACGGGCGCATCATTATCTGTGGCGGTTCTGGCGCCATATGTCACGCGCTGGTCGGATGACCATATTTGATCGTTCATGGTATGGGCGGGTGTTGGTTGAACGTTGCGAAGGGTTTGCTCGTGAAGACGAATGGCGTCGCGCTTATGGTGAAATTGTTGATTTTGAAGACCAGATTGTTGATCACGGTACGGTGTTGTTGAAGTTCTGGATTCATATCGACCCGGATGAACAGCTTGCTCGTTTCAAGGCGCGCGAGGTTACGCCCTGGAAACAATGGAAATTGACGGATGAAGATTGGCGAAACCGGGAAAAATGGGCGCAATACGAAGAAGCCGTGAATGATCTGGTTGAAAAAACCAGTACGTCTAATGCGCCATGGACCTTGGTGGAAGGCAATGACAAAAAATATGCGCGTCTAAAGGTCCTGCGTACGGTTTGTGAGGCGCTGGAAACTCGCCTTAAAGCAAAATAGAACAACTGTGGACGGGTAAGGCGAGCATTAGTCGACAAGCCCGTCCATAAATTTTGCCAATTCAATATCTTTTTTACTGACCCCGTTCGTATCGTGGGTGGTCAGTGTTACGTTGACGTTATTGTAGACATTGAACCATTCCGGGTGGTGGTTCATTTTTTCGGCCTTCAGGGCGACTTGGGTCATAAAAGCAAAGGCTTTCATAAAATCATCAAATTGAAAACAGCGTGAAATGGCATCACGCCCGTCAACGTATTGCCAGTTTTTAAGTTCGGAAATATCTTGCATTGTTATCAGCCTCCTTGATGGTTTTTATATGGGGTTTGTTTTGCGTCTTTGCAAAAAAAGAGTACTATAATTACATAAAAACAAGCCGTTGCGGCCGAATTTAAACAAAAGGGGATGCATGATGAAAGCACTGAAACGCCAAGACCTGTATCGGGCCTGCGACCCTTCTTTGTTTGATTTTAAAACAACGGATGAGTTGGACGACCTTGATCATTTTGTGGGGCAGGATCGCGCCTTGCAAGCCGCTAAGTTCGCCTTTGGGATGAAAGGGCGCGGATATAACCTGTTTGCTTTTGGTCCTCATGGAACAGGGAAAAGTTCTTTGGTGCGCCGTTTGTTGAACGAGCGTGTCAAGAATATGTCGGTGCCGCAGGACTGGGTGTATGTCAATAATTTTGATGCCCCCCATAAACCGCATGCGCTGTCCTTTGAAGCGGGCAAGGCGCGTGTCTTTGCCGATGCGATGATGCAATTGGTTGATGATTTGAAAGCCACGATCCCTCAAGCCTTTGAAAAAGACGAATATCGTCAACGCCGCGATGCCTTGGAAGCGAAGTTCAAGGGAATTCAGGATAAGGCCTTTGGTGATTTTCAGGAACGGGCTGAGGCACAAAACGTCGGTTTGTTGCGCACCCCCACAGGATTTGCCTTGGTTCCTTTAAAAGAAGGTACCATTCTTAAGCCCGATGAATTCAAGGCCTTAAGCGAGGAAGAACAAGAAAAACATAAGCAGTCGATTGATATCTTTCAGGAAGAGCTGGAACAAATCGTCGAAGAATTACCACGTATGGAAAAAGAGTATCGTGTCAGTGTGCGTGATTTAAATCGCGAGGTCACGCAATTTGCGGTGCGTCATCAGATAATGGAATTGCGCAAAAACTTTTGTGATCACGACGGTGTGCAATCTTATCTGGATGCGGTGGAAGCTGATGTCATTGAAACGGCAGATGATTTTCTGCCGGAAGAACAAGCCCCGCAAGCCCCTGCCATGGCGGCAATAATGGGGGGCGGACAACGAGATTTTCGCCGCTATGAGGTGAATGTCATCGTTGATTATGCGGCTTGTGATGAAAAAGGCTGCCACGTGGTGGAAGGGGCCCCGATTGTAGAGGAAGATCACCCGACCTTGCCCAATATGGTCGGACGGGTGGAAACCGTTTCGATGTATGGCACGGCCATGACCGATTTTACCTTGATCAAAGCGGGTGCGCTGCATAAAGCCAATGGGGGATATTTGATCGTCGATGCCCATAAAATCCTGACACAACCTTTTGCGTGGGAGGCTTTGAAACGTATTCTCAATACCGGACGTATCCGTATTGAGTCGGCGGCGGAAAGTTACGGTGTTGGTCCAACCATGATGCTGGAACCCGAACCGATTCCGTTGGATGTAAAGGTTGTGATGATCGGGGATGCGCACATTTATTATATGCTGAACCATCTGGACCCCGATTTTCATGAATTGTTTAAGGTTGCGGCAGATTTTAACGATCAAATGGAACGCAACGATAACAGCATGAAAACCTATGCCCAGTTGTTGGGGACTTATGTGCGTCAGGAAGGACTTGCCCCACTGGATGCCAGCGGTGTCGCCCGAATTGTTGAACAAGGGTCGCGTCTTTGTGAAGATGCAGAACGCTTAACCACCCATATGGCAAGTATTGTCGATCTGGTCCGTGAGGCGGATTACTGGATGCGTGAAGACGGGGCCAAGGTTATTTCACGCACACATGTGGAACGGGCCATTGATGCGAAAGTTTATCGGTCCGATCGTATTCGGGAACGGATTTTGGATGAAATCCATCGCGGCACCATTCATATCGATACGGCTGGCGAAGTGGTTGGACAAATCAACGGCTTGGCGGTTTTGCAGTTGGATCATTTTATGTTTGGCAGGCCGTCTCGTATTTCCTGCACAGTGCGTATGGGCCGGGGGGAGATTGTGAATATCGAACGCGAAGTTGCCTTGTCCGGCCCCCTTCATTCCAAAGGGGTTTTGATCCTGACCTCTTTTCTGGCACAACGTTTTGCCAAAGACCGTCCACTGAGTTTGACCGCCAACATCGTGTTTGAACAATCTTATTCCAATATTGACGGGGACAGTGCCTCTTCGACAGAGCTTTATAGTCTATTGTCTGCCTTGGCCGATGTGCCGATTCGTCAATCTTTGGCTGTGACCGGATCTGTTGATCAATATGGTCATGTACAGGCAATCGGTGGTGTGAATGAAAAGATTGAAGGCTTTTTTGATGTTTGTATGGCGCGGGGATTAAATGGCAAACAAGGGGTCTTGATCCCGCAGGAAAATGTGAAACATTTGATGTTGCGTGCGGATGTGGTTGATGCATGCGAGCGGGGCGATTTCCATATTTATCCGGTGGAAACCATTGACCAAGGGATCGAACTTCTGACGGGAATACCTGCTGGAGAGATGGATGAAAATGGTCAATATCCAATCGGCACGATTAACCGATTGGCGGCTGTTCGATTAAAAACCTTTAGCCGCCGTTGGTTTGAAATGGCGCGGGTCGGTGCCGGTTGAGTTATTTGAGACTTTCTTCGGAATAAACACCCCAGAATTCGGCTTTGCGTAACCAACCTTCATAACCGTCTGCATCGATTTTGCACCAGGTTGTGCCTTGCGGGCATTCAAGCAAGCGCGCGATGACGCCTTCTTCCAGTCGAGCCGAAGGCGAAGCGGATGTTTTGGGTTCGCGCCGTAATGTACGCAAATCCCCCATCACAATGATGCTGCGTTTGCCAGATAGCATGCCCTGATGGACCCAGCCTTGTGTGCCTTGCCAATCGCGAATTTTGCGCCATGTGTCATATTCGGCAACCACTTCAACTGGGAGGTTGCGTTTTTTATAAACCCATTCCACCGGATAACGCACGCCTGGTCCGGCGCGCAAATTCACCTCGCCTGCACGCAATGTCACAAAGCGAGGAAGGGGAAGGCCCGAGCCGCTTCTTGCCTGCGCAACCGCAGAAGAAACGCCCAATACGATGAGGCTTATCAGCAGAATTGAAGTCATAATTTTTTTGCTGGTCATGGTAAAAACGTTCTTTTGTCGAAAAAAAGGTGAAAAAGTTACGAGTCCACTGTACCAATGAAATAGTTGACGTATTATAAACGTTCTTGAAAAAAATTACCGGGGCCCTTAAAAATTGAGGGCAAATTAGAAAAAGTTCCCAGGGGAAGGAAACCATGGTTCAAAAAAAACCCGTTGTTGTCGTAACACGAAAATTACCGGATGCTGTCGAAACGCGCATGATGGAGCTGTTTGACGCCCGTCTTAATGTGGATGACACACCGATGAGCAAGACAGAATTAATCGAAGCGGTAAAAGAAGCCGATATCCTTGTTCCCACCCTGACGGATCGAATCGATGCTTCCGTTTTGGCTCAATCGGGCCCGAATCTGCGTTTGATCGCGAATTTTGGAACCGGGATCGATCATATTGACCTGAAATCTGCCCGCCAACGCGGCATTACCGTTTCCAATACGCCCGGCGTTTTGACGGAAGATACTGCAGATATGACAATGGCGCTCATTTTGGCTGTGCCGCGCCGTATTGTAGAAGGTGTGCAACTGATTGATGGTGACGAATGGGAAGGTTGGGCGCCAACTTCGATGCTTGGACATCGAATTAATGGTAAGCGCCTTGGAATTGTCGGGATGGGCCGGATCGGTCAGGCGGTTGCCCGCCGTGCGCAAGCCTTTGGCATGTCCATTCATTATCACAATCAGCACCGAGTTCACCCTGATTTGGAAAACGAATTGCAGGCGACTTATTGGGAAAGCCTGGATCAAATGTTGGCCCGTATGGATGTGATCTCTATTAACTGCCCGCACACACCGGCAACTTATCACCTGCTGTCGGCACGTCGTTTGAAGCTGATGCAAAAACATGCCTATATCATTAACACGGCGCGTGGTGAAGTCGTTGATGAACCCGCATTGATCCGTATGCTGGAAAAAGGCGAACTGGCAGGTGCCGGTTTGGATGTGTTTGAAAATGAACCGGCGATTAATCCGAAACTGCGTAAGATGAAAAATGTGGTCCTGTTGCCTCATATGGGCTCTGCCACCATCGAAGGGCGTTTGGATATGGGTGAAAAAGTCATCATCAATATGAAAACATTTATTGATGGTCATACGCCGCCGGACCGTGTGATCGATGCGTTCTATTGATCTCTATAAAATTTGATACCAGAAAAAGCCCTCTTCCACTGTGGAAGAGGGCTTTTTTTGTGAATAACAGTCCTAGTCCTCCCATATTATCAAGAGGAGAAAGAGGATGGAAGTGGTTTGTGTTGTAGCTTTTCATCATGCCGAAGAAGCCTTGGTTGCGCGTTCAAAATTGCAATTCTACGGGATTCCTGCCAGCTTTCCAGAAGAGCATTTTGTACGTTTTAAGTCCTTTTATGCACAAGGGGCGACATTGTGCCGTATTGAGGTGCCTGCCAGTTTTGTCGATGATGCGGTTTATTTGTTGAATGCAACAGATGATGTGGAACCGGAAGATTATGGCGATTTGAAAAAGGGGACGCTGCATTCACTTATTTTATGCATGGCGTTATTTATATACGGTCCAATTCATTTGATTTGGGTATTCGTTCCTCTGTTTCGCCACTTGATGAAAGGGGTTAAATCCCTGCGCCAGCCTCAATGATACCGGTGAGATATTCGACTTTTTTCAAAAGTTCGTGGAGATGGGGGTCTGCATAACCGTTGGCTTCAAGCTCGCGTACGCTATTGATGAGGTAGTCACGGTTCAAGCCAGTTTTGCCTTCTGCCTGCATAATAACCTCGGCGGATTTATCCAACCCCAAATCACCGGCGTAAAGCGCGTGACCCGGATCAGCGACGAAGGTGTAAGCCTCAATTTCTGTACCGCAGTCCAGTAAAACGGGTAAGGTTGCAGCCTGATAGGCATAGCCGCAAAGCTCACGTTCGGTCAGGTAGGCGACAACAGCATCTTTTTGATCAAGGCAGACGCGAAAGGCAACGCCGCGACAATCTGCATCTTTTTGCGGGTCCAGTCCTAAAACAAGTCCAGGCCGCTCTGGCGTTCCACGATAATAATGAGAATAGACGCAAAAAGATCGATTGTATCCGTGCAGGGTCGCGGGTTCCGCTTTTTCAAATGAAAAACCCGGTCGCCACATCAGTGACCCATAACCGAAAACCCAAAAATCTTTCTGCATTTAATTGATCCCCTTTCCCTCGGTCTTAAAGAGGGCGGAATGAAAAGGCAAGGTTAGAAAATGGTTTCAAAAGAAATCAAATATGATAATTTTACACTTCTTCAATTTCTGTCGGCGGATTTTCTGGTAACATACGTCCAAAATTTGATTTAACAGAGAGACCTTTAAAATGAACGCCTGCCTTTGGACCCCGTCTGCGGATCGTATCGATGCCTCAAACCTGAAAGCTTTTATGCAGCATGTAAATGAGAATTGGTCCGTTGATCTTCAAGATTACGATAGTTTGCATGCCTTTTCGGTTAACGAGCGGGAGAAATTCTGGACAAGCATTCGGGATTTTGCCGGACTAAAAGCCCAAACTTGGGGCGAGCGGGTTCTTGTAGATGGTGACAAGATGCCGGGGGCGCGGTTCTTCCCGGATGCAAAGATCAATTTTGCTGAGAACCTGTTGCGTAAAAACGATGGGTCTGAAGCACTGGTGTTCTGGGGTGAAGATAAGGTCAAGCGGTCCTTAAGCTGGCAAAGCCTGAATGAAGAAGTGTCCGTTTTTGCTCAAGCTTTGCGACATATGGGTGTGAAAAAAGGCGATCGTGTCTGTGCCTTTATGCCCAATATGCCGGAAACGATTGTTGCCATGCTGGCGGTGACCTCCATTGGGGCAACCTGGTCGTCCACTTCGCCGGATTTTGGTGTGAACGGGGTCTTGGACCGTTTTGGTCAAATTGAACCGACGGTTCTGGTTGCGGTTGAAAGCTATTACTACAACGGTAAATCACATGATTGCCTGCCAAAGGTTCAAGAAATTGTTGATCAACTGCCGACATTAGAACGCTGTGTCGTTGTGCCTTATACGCGCGAAAACCCAGATATTTCAGCCATCAATAAAGCTGTTCTTCTGGATGACTTTGTGGCTGATTTTGATCCGAAAGAAATCGAATTTGAATATGTCGATTTCAATCACCCGCTCTACATTATGTTTTCATCCGGCACGACAGGCAAACCGAAATGTATTGTGCATGGAACGGGCGGAACCCTGCTGAAACAGATCAGTGAACATCTGCTGCATTGTGATAATGGGGATGGGTCGCGTGTTTTCTATTTCACCACATGCGGTTGGATGATGTGGAACTGGTTGGTAGCAGGTTTGGCTGCCGGATCAACCTTGTTGCTTTATGATGGGTCGCCATTTTATCCGAGTGGAAACATTCTGTTTGATTTTGCTGATGCTGAAAACATGACCATGTTTGGCACGTCTGCAAAATATATTGATGCGTTGAATAAAGCCGATTTGAAGCCAAAAGAAACGCATGATCTATCCAGTGTTTTATCCATGACATCAACAGGTTCGCCTCTGGTCGCAGAAAGTTTTGATTATGTTTATAATGCAATCAAGGATGATTTGCATTTGGCCTCTATTTCAGGGGGAACGGATATTTTAGGGTGTTTTGTTCTAGGTAATCCGATTGCCCCGGTTTATCGCGGTGAAATTCAATGCCGCGCTTTGGGGATGGCGGTTGAAACATTTGATGATGATGGCAAGCCGATTACGGGTGATAAGGGTGAATTGGTTTGTACCAAAGCTTTCCCATCCATGCCGGTTGGGTTCTGGAATGACCCGGATAATGCACGTTACAAAGCCGCTTATTTTGAAAAGTACGATAACATCTGGTGCCACGGTGATTTTGTTTCGATTGATAAGGAAACGGGCGGGATTGTGATTTATGGTCGATCTGATGCAACCTTGAACCCGGGTGGCGTTCGTATTGGGACGGCTGAAATTTATCGCCAAGTTGAAGCTTTGCCTGAAATTCAGGAAAGTATCGTGATCGGTCAGGACTGGAAAGATGATGTCCGTGTTATCCTGTTTGTCGTTATGAAAGGGGATCACGTCTTAACTGAAGAATTGATTGCAACGATCAAATCTAAGGTGAAAACCGGCTGCACCCCGCGACATGTTCCGGCCAAGGTGATCCCGGTGAAAGATATTCCGCGCACAAAATCCGGTAAAATTACCGAATTGGCTGTACGTGATGTGGTTCATGGGCGAGAGGTCAAAAATAAAACGGCATTGGCAAATCCAGAAGCGCTTGATCTTTACAAAGGTGTCGCACAATTGCAGGAAGACTAACCAAACTCCACACCACGCCTTTAGAAGTGTCTTGCACTTATTAACTATAGGTTTATTGTTTTTTTTGTTGGAAAATTCTTTTTCTTATTCAAATGTAAAAGAGAAACCCTATATACTAATCTCTGAAAATAAAACTTAAAGGCGTGGTGTGGGTATGGACATGTCAACTCAGGAAGGAGCGGGAATTGCAAAAAGCAATAAGACCGATATCTTTCTTATTTCAGGCAATTCTAAGCATTTGCAGGATGTGAGCGAGGCGCTGAAATCTTTCTATATTGTGCATGCCTTTCATGATGCTTCGGCGATAACAGAAGCGCTGTATGCCTTTCATCCGACAGCCATTATTGTGGATGAGGAGTTGATGTCCGGTAGCGGCGGCCTGCGCTTTATTCAAAGTCTGCGAACTGTAAAGGCTTTGAGCATGATCCCGATTGTCTTTACCGCCCGCAAGGGGGCGCTGGAACAAATCAAGGCGAGCAAGACGATGCCCTTGGTGCGCACTTTGGTGAAACCCTACCTGTTCAGCGCCTTGTTGAAGGCGATTTCCGATCAGGTGAACGCACATGTCGAGTCGCAATGGGAAACTTTGCAGCCGATGCAGAAAGCCGCGCTGGAAAATACATTGTCGTCTTTTAATTCGGTCGCAGACCTGATCGCAGAAGGAAAACCCTTACCTTATAACGATATTCAGGATAGTTGCACGCCTTTGGTCTCAGCCATTCAAAGCGGCAGTTATAAAGAGTTACTGGCCGGGGTGAAAGGCCATGACAACTATTCTTACGTCCACTCTTTACGTGTTGCGACCTTCTTGACTCTGTTTGGTGATTTCTTGGGAATCAAAGGGGATGACATGAAAATTTTGGCGACCGGTGGTGTTTTACACGATGTGGGGAAAATGATGATCCCGCATCAGGTGCTTAATAAACCGGGTAAATTGAATGATGATGAATTGGTTGTCATGCGCTCTCATGTGACTGAAACCATCAGTTTTTTGGAAAACACCCACGGCATTCCACGCGGTGTTGCGATTATCGCAGGTCAGCACCATGAAAAAATTGATGGAACGGGTTACCCTTATGGCCTAAAGGGGAAAGAGCTGAACGAGCTGGCGCGAATGGCGTGTATTATTGATATTTTCAGCGCTTTGACGGATCGGCGTTGTTATAAAGATCCCATGACCCCGGTGGAAGCCATGAAGATTATGGAAGGTATGGGCGATGGCCATTTGGATCGTCATTTTCTCACCTCTTTCAAAGAGCTTCTGCTGGATGCGGCAAGCGAAGGCGATTTGCATTAGAGCTTGAGCCAGAATAACCTTAAGATAATTCAAAATTGCCGTCTTCTACCATTGCCCCACGCGTTGAGTCCTGCTATAGGAAGGCCACATTTTCCATAAAGCAGGATTGATTGCCATGGCACGTCGTCGCCAGATTTATGAAGGCAAGGCAAAGGTACTTTTTGAAGGACCGGAACCGGGGACCATTGTTCAGTATTTCAAGGATGATGCGACTGCGTTTAACGCAGAAAAAAAAGGCACCATCACAGGTAAAGGCGTTTTGAACAACCGCATTACCGAATATGTCTTTACCAAACTCGCCGATCTTGGCATTCCGACCCATTTCATTCGCCGTTTGAATATGCGCGAACAACTGGTACGCCAGTGTGAGATTGTGCCGTTGGAAGTTGTCGTGCGCAACATCGCAACCGGATCTTTGACCAAACGTCTGGGTATTCAGGAAGGAACGCGTCTGCCGCGATCCATCGTTGAATATTATTACAAGGACGATGCGCTGGGTGACCCGCTTGTGTCAGAAGAGCACATCACCGCATTTGGTTGGGCCAACCCGATGGAACTTGATGAAATGACAGGCATGGCCCTGCGCATCAATGATTTCCTGTCCGGTATGTTTGCTGCAATCGGTATTCAGCTTGTTGATTTTAAAGTCGAGTTCGGTCGTATTTACGAACAGGATCAGGTTCGCCTGATTTTGGCGGATGAATTCAGCCCGGATAACTGCCGCCTGTGGGATGCCGAAACCGGCGAGAAGATGGATAAAGACCGTTTCCGTCAGGACCTTGGCGGGGTGGGCGAAGCCTATCAGGAAGTGGCGCGCCGCCTTGGGATTGAGCCGGAAGGCGATGGCCCGGGCGACCATAAAGGCCCAGATACCGTTCAATAATTTACCCAAGGGTTTCGCACCGATCGTGCGGGACCCTTCTTTCGTTCAGATGAAGGAAAAGCACAGTGAAAGCTAAAGTCCACGTGACCCTTAAAAATGGCGTACTCGATCCGCAAGGAAAAGCGGTTGAGCATGCACTTGGTACCCTCGGTTTTGCCGGTGTTGGCGAAGTTCGTATCGGTAAATATATCGAACTGGAACTTACGGACGCGGCAGAAAAGTCCAAAGAAAATATCGAAAACATGTGTAAGCAACTGCTGGCAAACACAGTGATCGAAAACTTTGACGTTGAAATCGTCGAGTAAGAGACTGACGTCACCCGCAACAGGTTGCGGGACCGAGTGACAATGAAGGGAAAGGGGTCTTTCAATGAAAGCCGCCGTAATCGTTTTTCCGGGTTCAAACTGTGACCGTGATATGATGGTCGGGATTGAACATTCCTTGGGCCGCAAGCCCGAGATGGTCTGGCATAAAGAAACAGAATTGCCGGACGTTGATTTTATCGCTGTACCGGGCGGGTTCTCCTATGGGGATTATCTGCGTTGTGGCGCGATGTCCGCCCACTCACCGATCATGCGCGAAGTGGTGAAAAAAGCCAATCAGGGCGTACGCGTTCTGGGCGTGTGCAACGGTTTCCAAATCTTGACCGAAGCTGGCCTTTTGCCGGGTGTTCTGATGCGTAACGCCAAGCTGCGTTTCATCTGTAAAGATGTCCATCTGAAAGTGGAAAACGCCGAAACGGAATTTACCAATAAATACAGTGCCGGGCAGGCAATTCGCGTACCTGTGGCCCATCACGATGGCAATTTCTTTGCCGATGATGAAACATTGGCGGCCCTTGAAGGTAATGGGCAAGTTGCGTTCCGTTACTGTGATGCGGCGGGCAATGTAACCGATGAAGCCAACATCAATGGATCGCGAAACAATATCGCGGGTATTTTGAACGAAAAGAAAAACGTGCTCGGTATGATGCCGCACCCGGAACGCCTGTGTGATACACAGTTGGGCGGGACAGACGGCAAGCCGATGTTTGATGCACTTGTGGAGGCGCTGTCATGAGCGAGATCACACCGGAAATCGTAGCTGAACACGGCCTGTCTGCGGACGAATGGAAGCTCTGCCTTGAGATCATGGGGCGTGAGCCGAACCTGAACGAGTTGGGCATTTTCTCCGTCATGTGGTCGGAGCATTGTTCCTATAAGTCCTCTAAAAAATGGCTAAAAACCTTACCGACCGAAGCGCCGTGGGTCATTTGCGGGCCGGGTGAAAACGCCGGTATCATTGATATCGGTGATAATCAGGCCATTATTTTCAAAATGGAATCGCATAACCACCCATCCTATATCGAACCCTATCAGGGTGCGGCAACCGGGATCGGCGGTATTTTGCGCGATGTTTTCACAATGGGTGCGCGTCCCATTTGTAACCTGAATGCGCTGCGTTTTGGTGAACCTGACCATGAAAAAACCCGTCACCTTGTGTCCGGTGTGGTCGAAGGGATCGGTGGGTATGGCAACTGCGTTGGCGTACCGACAGTTGCTGGCGAATGTGAATTCCACAAATCCTATAACGGTAACAACCTTGTTAATGCGATGGCTGTTGGTTTGGCGGATGCGGATAACATCTTCTATTCAGCTGCTGCAGGTGTGGGCAATCCGGTTGTCTATTTCGGTTCCAAAACAGGCCGTGACGGTATTCACGGTGCGACAATGGCGTCCGCTGAATTTACTGAAGACAGCGAAGAAAAACGTCCTACCGTACAGGTTGGTGATCCGTTTACCGAAAAACTGTTGATCGAAGCGACACTGGAATTGATGAAGACAGGTTCTATCGTTGCCATTCAGGATATGGGTGCGGCAGGTCTGACATCTTCATCTTTTGAAATGGCGTCGAAAGGCGGCGTGGGCGTGGAACTGGAACTTGACCAGGTTCCTATGCGCGAAGAAGGCATGACACCGTACGAACTGATGCTTTCAGAATCACAGGAACGTATGCTGGTGATCCTGAAACCGGGGATGGAAGATATCGCCAAGGCCGTGATGGATAAATGGGACCTTGAATTTGCCGTGATTGGTAAACTGACCGATACAGGCAACATGGTTCTGAAATGGAACGGTGAAGTCGTTGGTGATCTACCGATTGATCCACTGGCGCTTGCATCCCCTGAATATGACCGTCCGTGGGTGAAAACCGAACGTCCAGCAGAAGTTAAGGCCGCTGATGTGGAAAGCAATGTGGGCCGTATTGATGCGCTTAAGACTTTGATTTCCCATCCTAACATGGCGTCTAAACGCTGGATTTGGGAACAGTACGACCATATGGTTATGGGCGATACTGTGGGCCGTCCGGGTGGGGATAGCGCGCTTGTCCGTGTACATGGCACCAACAAAGGTGTTGCGGTGACATCGGATTGTACGCCGCGTTATTGTTATCAGGACCCGTTTGAAGGCGGCAAACAGATTGTTGCGGAAACGTATCGTAACATCACGGCTGTGGGCGCTGTTCCGATGGCGGTGACCGATAACCTGAACTTTGGCAACCCGGAACGCCCGGAAATTATGGGCCAGATTGTCGGTTGTATCGAAGGGATCGGCGAAGCTTGCCGCACGTTGAACTATCCGATCGTGTCCGGTAACGTTTCTTTATATAACGAAACCAACGGCACTGGCATTTTGCCGACCCCGACTTTGGGCGCTGTTGGTTTGATCCAGAATATTGACGATGCGGCCAGCGTTGCCTTCAAAAAAGAAGGTCAGGCGATTGTCGTTCTGGGTGAGACAACAGGCTGGTTGGGTGCATCACGTTATCTGGAAGTTCTGTGTGGTCGTGAAGAAGGCGCGCCGCCGCCAGTTGATCTGGACCAAGAACTCAAAACAGGCAACTTCGTTCGCGAACAAATTCTGGCAGGTGTTAAAACATGCCATGATATTTCAGACGGTGGTCTGGCGGTTGCACTGGCGGAAATGGCAATGGCAGGCAACATCGGTTGCAGCGTTGACATCCCGGCAAACGTGGATCAGGCCTATGCATGGCTGTTTGGTGAAGACCAAGGCCGCTACATCGTTACAATCGATGCCGACAAAGCGGGTGAGTTTGTGATCAAAGCAGGCGAAGCCGGCGTGGTTGCCAATATCATCGGTCAAACCGGTGGATCAGACGTGGTACTGGGTGGTGAAAGCGTTAGCGTCGCCGACCTGAAAGACCTGCACGAAAGCTGGATGCCGGATTATATGGCTGCTGGCGAATAAGCTGGTTTTAACTGATACCTAAAGAAAAAAGGTCTCTGCTTTATTGGCAGGGACCTTTTGTTATTGGAACGATTTCAACACCTCTTGCCGCCCGAAGGAAAACACCATAAGCTTTTTGATAATTAAAACGGGAGGTGTAGATATGTTTATTACCATTGAGACGCAGGAAAAGAAGTATATGTTGAATGCGCTGGATATTAGTTATATCGAACCGGTGCAGACGGCGGTGTTTACAGGGGTGCGGGTGTTTATGCGCACGAAAAAACCGGGTAGTGATTATCCGGTAACTTTTGAAGCCAAAGGCACATTGGAAGAGATAACAGAGCAATTAGAGATAGCGGCAGATCGTCACCGGTTCGGCTGAAACTACGGGTTATGCTTTATTTATACTTTCTTTCTTGTCGGGAGTTGCCATACTCTGGGAGAAGATTGTAACGAACGTGATGCTTAACCATCCGTTGGTGTTTTTTAGAAAGAGCCTTGCCCTCCTCAGAAAGCCTTTATTCTTATGAGTTTAAGCAACAAAAAAGTCTTTGCGTTTATTACCGTCTGTATTTTTATTGCAGATGCGTTGTTTGTTGCGATTAACTACTACAATGACCGTGAAAATTTAGAAGATGATCTGAGATATGAAAGCAAGCAGTATCAAACGGGGTTTGATGTTGCTTTGACGATGACGATGGTCAATATGTCGCAATTGGCGACCTATGTGGCCAATGATCCCCGTATTCAAAAAATATTTGCCTTGGCGGCAGAGAGTTTCCGCCGTGAAGAAGCCCTGCCTGAGAAGACGATGAGCGAGAAGTGGCGCGCTACTCTTTACGAGCAGGTGGCGAACAGTTGGGCGGAAATGAAAAAACGCTTTTACGTGCGCCAACTGCATTTCCATGTGCCCCCCGATATCAGTTTGTTGCGGGTGCATCGTCCTGGAAAATGGGGAGATGACCTTTCACCACTTCGTTACATGATCGTGGATGTGGTGAAAGATCAACAGCCAACGCAAGGGTTTGAACTGGGAAGGGTCTATGCGGGTATTCGTGGGGCGGTGCCAATTTATGCGCCATCAACACCTGATGAACAGGGGGGCTTTATTGGTGTGTTGGAGGCCGGAACGTCATTTTCCGAGATTGTCGGGACTTTGCAACGTCAAATCGGTGCGAATATTGCTGTTTTGCTGAATGGAAAGCGGGTGTCCAGCGTCAAATGGAAAACAGGTACGGGCGGGGCCCATGCTGAAACATGTGCTTGTTTTATTGAAGCGACCTCTAGTGATAGAGTGTCTGATATACTGGATCAAATTGCCCCGGAATCTTTTGCCCCTGCCGATCCGTTTACATTACAGACTCATATCGTCTTGTTGGATAAAGAACGTTATATGCTGACCAGTTTTGGATTGCGCGATTATATTGGTGTGCGTGATCAGCATGAGGAACCTGTCGGTCGTATTTTAATGTGGTCGAAGGTCGAACATAAATTTGATACGCTTTATAAAAATACACAAACCAATGTTGTTTATGCCGTTTTTGGTTTTCTGTTTATTGAAATCTTGATTTTCTTTGGTTTGCGTTCTGTCCAAGTCCATTTGAAAGAGCAAGTCAAACGCCAAGCCGGTGAAATTACTATTCTTTTGGAGAAAACATTGGCAGCAAGCCGAGCTAAAAGTGAATTCCTCGCCAATATCAGTCATGAGTTAAGAACACCGATGATGGGGATTAAAGGTGGGCTGGAGTTATTGAAAAATAACCGGTCACTGGATCAGGAAGGGCAGCAAAATTTGCAATTTCTGGATAATTCCGCCAATGCGATGATGTCATTGGTAGATGATGTCCTTGATCTGTCCAAGATCGAAGCCGGTAAAATGCATATACATGCCATGCCGGTTCAACCTTATGTGCAATGTCGCGATATATGTGATGTGTTTCGGGCCAGTGCAACTGAAAAGGGGCTGGTTCTGAACTTTACCTCTGTTGTGGAAGAAAATGACTGGTATATGCTGGATGGCTTAAGGTTCCGGCAAGTTCTTTCAAACCTGATCAATAATGCGATTAAATTTACGGAAGAAGGATCGGTTGAGGTTCAACTTGATATTCACAAAGGCGATGTTTATGACCGATTGAATGTGAATGTTATGGATACCGGAATTGGCCTCTCTGAAGAGCAACTGAAACGGATATTTGAACGTTTTACGCAGGCGGATGGTTCGACAACGAAGAAATATGGCGGCAGTGGCCTCGGCTTAGCCATTTCTCAGGAATTAACAACCCTTCTGGGAGGGGAGCTCACGGTCCAAAGTGAGCCTGAAAAAGGAAGTTGTTTTGCCTTTTTCCTGCCCGTAATACGCTGTGAAGAACCGCATACACCGATTAATGAAAGATCCGACTTACCGCCTCTGCATATTTTATTGGCAGAAGATAATCTGATAAATCAGAAAGTGTTGATGGCGATGTTGTCGCAGCATAAACATAATGTAGATCTTGCTGAAAATGGCAAGGTTGCCGTGCAACGTGCGCAAAAAAAGCAATATGACGTTATTTTGATGGACGTTCACATGCCGGTTATGGATGGAGTTGCGGCAACACAATGCATTCGCGAGAATGAAGGCTGCAATCAGGACAGCTTAATCATTGCGTTCACAGCAGATGCCATTGATGAACATGCGAAAGAGTTTATCCAGAAGGGATTTGACGATGTTATTGTGAAGCCGGTCAAATATGACGTTCTGGAAAGCAAGATTAAGAATGCTTTAAATAACCGGAATTAATGATCCAACTTGGCATTTTGGATAACAAACGGTTGGTCCAGACGTGTCAATTTGTTGTGATCAATCACAAGGTGTAGCTCCTCAATATAGGCGTGTTGACGTTCAGAATAGGAAAGAAGGCCTTGGGCCAGCTTTCGACCATTTAATGGTTGATTATTTTGACGCATTTTTGCACGCATGTTTCGAAAATCCTGATAGGCCGCATGTGTATTTAAATTCAGCATATAGGAAGCAACACTGTCGTATACCGTGTCGAAGGCTTCGACTTTGACGTCATGGTCCGGCTCCAAGCCCGCTGGCTGCAAGCCATGTTCCAAGGATGTGGTATGTTCACCGAAAAGGGCGTTTCCTTGTGCGGCAAAACGGGATGTCCCCCAACCGCTTTCAAGGGCGGCCTGTGCAAGGGCGAGTGAGGCAGGAATTTCATCAATGCGCATCAGGAGATTTTCAAAAGTTGCTTCACCACCATACCTTTGCGCGAGTGCTTCCAGCTTGTCTTGTACATCTTGGGGATAAGGGGGCGTTCCCTTTGTTTTTGCCTGAAGCGCGATTAAGTGGCGACGTTCTTCAAGCAAGGTTGCATTAACGGCTTGGATCGGTAACAGGACAAAACCTAAAAATGTTTTTTTGCGTTCCTCAACATCTTTAATCTCTGCAAAATCATCCGGGACTTGTTTGGGTAAGAAGGCAGGCGGGCTATGTTGTGCCGCTAAAACATGGTCAATGTCGGTATCTGCATTTTTATAAAGATTTTGGATGTCTTTATAGCTTGGTGTTGTAATTTGAATAACATGATCAGCAGGAGTATTGCCCCGATTTACAAGGGGGCTGTTTAAGACAAGCTGGTGCTGTGTCCCTGTATGGCTATTATTGGCAATGTCACAAGAAGAAATAAGTAAGGACAGACCAATAACGGCAAATATGATATTTTTGTTTTTCTTATTTAAGAAAGTGTAGGTCATAATAAAAATGTTTACTCCTTGCTATGGGAAACATTTTTATTATGAGTTTATTGAAGGTTTTGTCTGTGATGCGCTTCACATACTATATTTATGTTATTGTTTTCAATGATGAAATTGTTGTTTATTCACCCTAAAAAAGCCCTTGTCCGAAAAAGGAAAGGGCTTTTTTTTAGGGGGATAAGGTTTAGTGAACGCTGAGAGCGTGCATGTCATATTGAAAGGCGGTTGCAAATGCGATGTCGCGACTATCGAGATGACCAAGATGTTCACCTGTTCCGCTGTAGATGGAATAACCAGGCATTCCTTCCAGTGTTTCGGCAACAACATAAGCCAGACGATCATGGTCAAAGGCTTTTCGGGCCTCAGATATATCGTATGAGAACAGCGCGTGTTCCTCACTAAAAATGTAGTTTGTCATGGCGGCCTCCATTTCTAATTCGACACCATGCGGTCATTATTATATAGCCTGCCCACGCGACCTTCTGCGCAGTGGCACTGGCACGTTTACATATGCAGTATAACAAAAACCGAAGGTTTAGGGGCAATTCTTAAGTATTAACTCTAAATTAGAATTAATTAAAAGTTTCAATCCGGCTCGACATCGATGGTTTTTGTATTGGTTGGGATGGCTTTTTTTTCCATATCTTCGATCGGAATTTGGCGAATTTGACTTTCCGGTATAGGCAGAACCAGATCAATATGCAGCAGGCCTTTTTCCAGTTTTGCGGATTTGACTTCAACGCCTTCCGCCAGAACAAAGCTGCGTTGGAATTGGCGTGCAGCGATCCCTCGATGAATGAAAATCCGGTCGCTGTCGTCTTGGGTGTTTTTGGCACGGACCATCAATTGATTGTCTTCGATGGTGACAGACAAGTCATCCATTGAAAAACCTG
Organism: Terasakiella sp. 4MB5A; assembly: GCF_050058155.1. Classification (GTDB taxonomy): domain Bacteria; phylum Pseudomonadota; class Alphaproteobacteria; order Rhodospirillales; family Terasakiellaceae; genus Terasakiella; species Terasakiella halodenitrificans. The sequence goes on from NZ_CP188815.1 coordinate 900,105, forward strand.
CAACGGCCAAAGATATGCGCAAGCTGTTTTGCGCGATTTGTTCAATATTGTAAGGGGGATAACCTTCTGCACTGGATTTTGATACCCGATCCAGAACTTGTTCGAAATGATCGAACCCTAACAAAAGAGGACTGTTAAATACGGACAGTCGAGGCATCTCAGTATCTCCTTTTAAAAAGCGAGAGCAATATAAGCCTTCAGCCCTCTTGGAGGCACTGAAAAGCCATTCCTAATGTCGTCAGTTCCGGCCTAAGAGTCAAGTCTGTGTGATGCCGATTTCTTTTCCGGCGATTTCCAATTCAGGGGCAACACGTTCCATATGGTCGTATTTGGCAAATTGCCCACAGATCAGGCGAATGCGTTGTTCAGGCTCGGGTGGGTTTGTCAGGTCGTAAAGAGGGGGGCAAAGGGGATCAAAGGCCCGGTTCTGAAATTCCAGAGATAAGGAAATACGCGGTTCTGTCGCATATTTTGAACTGCGCCCCGACCAATGCCATAAATCCTGTCGCCAGCCTAATACCGATCCGGCTTTTGCAGGAAGGCAGCGCACGTCCTGTAATAAAATGTCACTGGGCTCTTTGATGGGTGTTTCGTATTCCTTTTGCCGGGACAAGGGTAAAATGTTCATACATCCATTTTCTGGCGTCGCGTCGGTAAGAGGGATCCATAAAGACAAACTGATTAAATAGTCATCGAAAAAGGCACATTCTCCGCTGTAATCCACATGAGGCGGCCAGCCGGATGTCACTCCTTTGTCATCTTTATTGATATGCCATGCCCAAAAATGTGGGAGCAAGCCATAACGATCCCCAAGGAAATGAGAGAGAAACCCATTGAGCTGATAGAACACATCCCAGACTTGATCATAGACATAGATAAAAGCAGCGGGCCATCCAGCTTGAACGAGGTTTTCAATTCCCAGACGCAGGGCTTCTATGTCTTTTTCCTGTAGTAAGGGGGACTGGTGAAGATAACCATCATGATGCAGCGTATCAGAGATTTGATCCAGCCGGGAACGTTCAATTATCAAAGGAGGGCGAAAGTTCGGCGATTGCGAGATGGTTAAATGCGGATTGAGTGCTTTCCAATAGGAAAGATCAAGGAGTTTACAAGTATCTATGGTCATGGTGTGCTTTTTACATTGGGCGCTTTTCAGGATCATACTCAACGGGGGAAAGGTTGAGTTTGCGAAGTTCCTGATGGACGGCATTTGTGCATTTTCGGATCCAGCTCAAGGCTTTTTCCTGTGCTTCTAGCCGTTCTTTAATTGCATTGACTTCTTTATTGTAACGATCAATGTTATCGCGGACATGATCGCGCCGTGCATTCCCGCTTAGGCCAAGATCATCGGCAGCTTTTTGAGAAAGTTGCAGGTATTCCCCTTTTTGAGAGACGCTGTCTTCAAGGATTTTACTGCTCATTTCCAAGTTCTTTTGGCCGGATTTCAAAAGATTGCCGAGATCGTATTCTTGTTCGCGCCAGAATTTTTTGGGCGACAGGGCGGCATAGGTCTTATCCAATGGATCCTGTGGTTTGCAGTTAATGTCCAAATTGGCGGTCCAGGCGGCCGGCGCCGGTTCGCCGCATGCGCCCAGCATAAAGATCAGGGCAAGGCTGCATATTTGGGGAAGGTATCTCATTCGGGTCCGCCCTGTTGTTGTACGTCATACCGTTACGTTACAGTCTACTAAAATAAGTATCATGCGGGAATGACAATATTCAGAGATATTTAGCGATTTTTTTGTGAACTTCTTCGACAAGTTCGCGTTTGGATTTGCCTTCAATGTTGATCACAATATCTGCGGCTTTTTCATAAAAGGGAAGGCGACGGTACATTATGTCTTCCGCACTTTTGGTTTGAGACAGGCTGGGGCGTGTCGCATCGCCTTTTACCTTGGCGGCAAGGCGGGGGATATCACCTTTCAACCAGATAATGCGCCCATTTGCGCGCAGGAGATTGATTTTGCGATCTGAGAAAATTTCCTGTCCATTTTCGTCAATATCAACAATGATGCCTCCGCCGCAGTCAATAATGTTACTGTCCAGTGCCGTGATTTTTTGCAAGGTGGCGTATTCCATGTCACGAAATTGTCGCCAATCGCCGTTACATTCCTCAATAATTTGTGGGATGGATTTGCCGTTATGATCATATTGAATGAGGAGATCTGAGGATAAAACGTCGCGTTTGGTTAGGACACTGAGACGGCGCGAAATCTTGGATTTTCCGGCGCCACGCATACCGATAAGAACAATATTCATAGGTCCTATTTCCCCTTAGTGTCCTTCCTTTCAGACTTAATCGCGGACCCTAAGCTATATAAGGGGGGGAAACAAGACTTAAATTATTGATCATTCCGCTTGGGCTTGACGAAGTTTAAAGGTATATTTTCTATAATAAATACAATGTAATAAGAACAACCTGTAGATGAAAAAGCAAGACTATAGTCATTTGACCCATATTGAAAGCCTTGATGAGTTGCGGCTTTACGAGTTGATCCCCAATGTTGTCTGGATTTTCGATCTGGACAAGCACGGCTGGTGGTGGGGTAATCAGGCTGCGATTGATTTCTGGGGGTTGGATACGCTGGATGATTTAATTAATAAAGATTTGTCCGGTGATACCCAAGGCGCGCGGGATCGCACAGTTCAGACGTTTGATCTGGCTGTAAAGAATGGGTTGACGATTGATCCGTGGACAACTTACCCAAATGGAAAGCCTAAAACACTGTTTATGATGCATCGTGCGGTGACCCTTGGACCGGATCGCCATCGCGGCATCATTGCCTATATCAATGAAGAGGTGAATTTAGGGGAAGCGCCGGAAAACCTGCTGCTGGTGGAGGCGATGCGATACACCAATGTGTTGGTAACCAGTTTTACACTGGATGGAAAAGCCGTGATTGAAAACCCGTCGGCAACGGCTGCTTATAAGCATCTCCATGGTGAAGAATTGCCTGATGGCGTTGAAAGCGAATTCATCGCCCGTTTTTTCAGCCCGGCAGAGGGTCGTGTCTGTTTGCGTGATGCCATTGATCAAAAAGGTGGTCGATGGACCTATCAAATGAATACATTGGAAGGCAAACGTTTACACACACTGGATATTCGTATGTCACGCCATCCCCTGAGCGGGGATAGCCTGATTTTGGTGGTCGAATATGATGTCACGGAACTGCATGATGCACAGGAAGAATTGCGCAGGTTGGCCCATTATGATGCGCTGACGGGCCTACCCAGTTTGCGTTTTTTACAAAGCAATGCGTCCAAGATGTTGGCGCATGCAGACCGTAACAACGAAAAATTGGCATTGTTATTTATCGATCTAGATGGTTTTAAGGGGGTGAATGACAATTGCGGTCATGAAGGTGGTGATCTGTTGTTGAAGGAATTATCCCGCCGATTTACAGGTGTTTTGCGAAATGCAGACGATATTGCGCGGATCGGGGGGGATGAATTCGTTATCTTAATCACGGATGTGAATCAAAATAACGATGCCAGCGTTGTGGCGCAAAAAATTATTGATGAAGCCTGTCGGCCTTTTAATGTGGCGGGACAGTCTGTTCAAATCGGTGCCAGTGTCGGGATTGCGTTTTATCCTAAAGATGGGCGTGACATTCCGGCCTTGTTAAAGGCGGCGGACAAAGCCATGTACCGGGTGAAAAATACCGGAAAACGCGACTTCTGCCTCGCTGAGAATGTGAGCGTGAACTAACGCAATTTTTCGTTTTTTGCGGTGGCGTAATTATTTTTTCTTTTTCTTTTTTTTCTCTTTCTTGGCTTTTTTTTCGGTTTTTTCCGGCTCTTCTTCAGTTGAGTTGAAGTCAATTTGGACATTATGTGTGGTGATTAGCCATATATTCAACAGACTGGTGTTTGTTTTGGCCCAATCCGGGGCGCTGTCTTCGACGGCTTGTTCTATACGTTTTATATAGGCCTCTGTGGGGTGGCTTTTGTCTGAATTGATCCGCTTTATCAATTCCTTCAGGCATTCTTTCGCATCGCCGGGGACCCAGGTTGCCAGCCATTCTTTCCCTTCGGCGCGTTTGCGTTCCATATAGTTGGCTTGTGCGCTGGCATGTCGGGTGCGTTTGGCTTTTATATTTGTTTTGGGCGCAGTCTTTTCGTCAGTCATGATCCATTTCCTCCCTTGTTCCTCAGATAGGGTAACAATTCGTTTGCCATGCGTCAAAAAAAAGGGCTGGTGATTTTTCTGAATATGCCTATTGTCTGGAAAATTTATTTACTTTCGGACAAGCCATGACTTTCGAAACTGAAATCCATAAACGCAGAACATTTGCGATCATCTCTCACCCGGATGCGGGTAAAACGACACTGACTGAAAAACTGTTGTTATTCGGGGGTGCGATCCAACTCGCTGGTGCGGTGAAGGCCAAGGGAGACCGCCGCCGCGCGCGCTCTGACTGGATGAAGGTCGAGCAGGAACGCGGTATTTCGGTTGCTTCTTCCGTGATGACATTTGATTATTTGAACAAGACCTTCAACTTGCTGGATACACCGGGTCACGAAGATTTCTCCGAAGATACCTATCGCACGTTGACGGCTGTCGATTCGGCTGTGATGGTTTTGGATGCGGCCAAAGGGATCGAGAATCAAACCCGAAAATTGTTCGAAGTCTGTCGCTTGCGCGATGTTCCGATTACAACATTCGTCAACAAGCTGGACCGTGAAGGTCGTGATCCGTTTGAAATTCTGGACGAGATCGAACAGGAACTGGCCTTGGATGTGGTTCCTGCCAGTTGGCCGATCGGCATGGGGCGCAATTTCCTCGGCTGTTACGATCTGTTTAATGACCGTTTGATCCTGGTTGCCAAAGGCAAAAATGATCAGATATCAGAAGGGATCGAATGTAATGGTCTGGATGATCCCAAACTGGATGATCTGTTGCCTGATGATGCTGTGGCGAAATTGCGCGAAGAAGTCGAGATGGCGCGGGGATTATGCCCGGAATTTGACCTTGAAAGTTACCTTGGTGGACATTTGACACCGGTGTATTTCGGGTCTGCCATCAATACGTTCGGGGTCCGCGAATTGCTGGAAGGGCTTTCACAAATGGCGCCAAGTCCGCGCCCGCAAGCCACGACCACCCGGGATGTTGATCCGACTGAGAAAAAAGTCTCCGGCTTTGTCTTTAAAATTCAAGCCAATATGGATCCGAAACACCGTGATCGGATTGCGTTTGTGCGTTTATGTTCCGGCCATTTCAAACGTGGCATGAAGTTAAAGCATATCCGTACTGGAAAGATGATTAATGTTCATAATCCCACTTTGTTTTTGGCACAGGATCGTGAATTGGCAGAAGAGGCAATGGCGGGTGATATTATTGGATTGCCAAACCATGGCAACTTGCGCATTGGGGATGCCTTGACGGAAGGGGAAGAATTACGTTTCACCGGGATTCCAAGTTTTGCCCCCGAAATTTTGCAAAAAGCCCGTCCTGAAGATCCGATGAAGGCCAAGCATTTGGGCAAGGCCTTACAGCAAATCGCAGAAGAAGGTGCGGCCCGTGTTTTCAAACCTTTGATGGGTTCAGATTGGATCGTCGGGGTTGTCGGTGCCTTGCAATTTGAGGTGCTGGCAGATCGTATTCGAACAGAATATAATATTCCTGTTCATTTCGAATCTACACAATTGTACACGGCACGTTGGGTTACCTGTTCTGATCATTTGAAACTGAAAAAATTTCTGGATGAAAACCGGGGTGCAATTGGTGATGATCATGATGAAGAGCCCGTTTTTCTGGCCCGAAATGCCTGGCATTTGGACAAGGCAATGGAAGATTATCCCGATCTGGAATTTCATAAGACGAAAGAACAAATCACCTGACGTTATTATCTTTCTGTATAATATCCGAAAGACCGTATCAAGAGATTGCATCCAAAGGTTAAAGCGCGTAGTTTTAACTGGGAATTCAGTATAATTTTAAGGTTTTGCATCGCGTGTCTGTCTTATCCGGTAGTCGAAAGTCAATTGGTGGCAAGCTTCGTTTGGCGCTTATGCCGCCTTTTGTCTTGGCGGCTGTTTTCATGGCAGGGCTTTTCTCATTTTTGACCTATACGGATCTGGATGAAGAGCTGGAAACCAAGCAAAAGACGTTGGCTGATATTTATGCGACAGCCTTGTCTGATGCTGTGTGGAACCTTGATCAATCCGGTGCCGAAGCCATTTTGGCTGCCCTAAGCCTTGACCCGGACGTTGCGGGTGCAGAAGTGCGAGAACAGTTTTCTGGTGTTTTGGCAACGGTAGGCGGTGTTTTACCCAAAGATAGCGAGACGCCTTTACTGGTGCGTCGTGCCATTCGTTCCGATGCGGATGTCGGTGGGGAAACCATTGGCGAAGTCATTATTTTATTTCATAAAGAACGTCTGGAAGTTCTCTTAAAAGATTCCGTCATACAGATTTCAGGTCTGCTCTTATTGTTGATGGTTGTTTTGAGCGTATCGGTCACAGGGGCTATTCGCCGTTTTGTCTCGGACCCGCTGGAAACTCTTTTGCACGGTATTCAGAAAACCGAAGGCCATCATCGTCGTGAACCCATCAGTTGGGATACCGAGGATGAATTCGGCATTGTGATTGATGCCTATAACGGTATGATCAATCGCCTTAATCAGGAAGAAGAAGCCCTGATTAAAGCGAAGGAAACTGCGGAAAAAGCCAACAAGGCGAAGTCTTCATTTCTGGCGACCATGTCACATGAATTGCGCACCCCGTTGAACGGCATTACAGGTATGGCGCAATTGATGGAAGATACGGGCCTTGATGATCGCCAACGCAATTATTTACACAGTTTGCGCAGTTCCGGGGAATTGTTGCTGTCTTTAGTAAACGATATTCTAGACTTTTCAAAAATTGAAGCTGGCGCGCTGGAAATTGACCATCATGCCTTTTCTATGAAAAATGCCGTAAAAACGGTTGAACAACTGATTTTGCCCCAAGCCCGTGGTAAGGGCATTGATATTGAAGTGAATATTCAATTGGGTAAAACAGAATATTTCTGGGGCGATGGAGCGAAGATTACACAAGTTCTGACCAACTTGGCAGGCAATGCCGTTAAATTTACGGATGAAGGTAAAGTTGCTATTTCCATTAAGGTGGTGGAAAGCACGCCGGAAGATGCGTTAATTCACTTTGAAGTGAAAGACACGGGCATTGGTATTCCACAAGAACAGATAGATAGTCTCTTTAAAGCCTTTACACAGGTTGATACCTCAATTTCCAGACGATTTGGCGGCACGGGGCTTGGATTGGCAATTTCATTCGGTTTGGTGGAGACGATGGGCGGGGACCGCATTCACGTCGATAGTGTTCTAGATGAGGGCACAACCTTTTATTTTGAGCTGCGTTTACCGAAATCCCAGCCACCGCAACATATCTGTGCACCGAGCCCGCAGGGTGAAGTGACAAAAGACCTTAATATTTTGGTGGTTGAGGATAATAAAATCAACCGGACTGTTGCACGTGGCTTGCTGGAAAAAATGGGCCATCACGTGACGGTTGCCAATGATGGGCAGGAAGGCGTGGATGCTGTCTTTGAATATGAATTTGATTTGGTTCTCATGGATATTCATATGCCGCGTCTCAATGGCTTGGAAGCAACACTAAAAATTCGTGGAATGGCAGACCAGCAAAAGGCAAACATCCCAATTTTGGCCCTGACAGCTGATGTCATGCAGGACAGTATTGAAGAATATGCCAAGCACGGCATGCAGGGCTATGTTGCAAAACCAGTTCGTCGTGAAGCCTTGATGGAAGCTTTGATGCCGTACACCTATATCGGCCATCGCGCCGGTGAATATATATAATTATTCGTTATTGCGCCTAAAGGGTGGCGGCTGCCTTTTAAATGGAGGTGGCGGCGGTCGTTGATATCGTGACTGCGGATTGTATGTCGTGTCGTTCGCTTGTACATGGCGCGGTTGCGGGCAGATATCACGCATTTTGTTGGCCTGACGGGCAAATTGGTTGCGGTCTTGCTTGGACTTAAAGATAAAAGGTCCGTGTTTAAACAATTCGATCTTTTCTTTTTTCCAATCTTTTGCACTACGGTTTTTGAGAATACGTTTTTTATTGTCTAAGGTTTGCCAAAATGTGCTTTCAATCTGTTGATCATAAATGTTGATCGTATCGTTATGGTGTAAGGAAATAGATGCACTGAGCTTGCAACGATCGGCGTGTACGCGGATCCAGTTATAGGAAAAAGATGTTTGTTGCTCTGCACTTTGCCCTTCAAGAATAAAACTTTGTCTGGCAAGGATCGCCCCCATTGTTTTGAGTCTGCTTTCGATTTGTTGATAACGCTCATGAGGGGGACGGGGGCGTTCAGGCCGGGGCTGTTCAACAGGCCGTTCGATCATCTGTGGGCTGTCGGCTTGGGTTTTCGGCGGGGCCGGTAAAATATCCTGTGTGGACAGTCGGGTGCGTTCTTCCAGTTTTTCAAGGCGATCTTTTAGCTCGCGAATGCTGCGGTTTTCTTCTTCGGTTGCAATGTCCTTTTCTTCCCCCAGCAGGTCGGCAAAAACATAGCCGATAATGCCGTCACCGCGTTCTACCGCATACCAGGGTTGGTCGATGATCTTTGCGGCAACATGGATGGGCTCCCCTTTGGGTAACATCATCACTTTGCGTGCCCGTACGGTGGGCAGGCGGCGTACATTGGCATTTTTCAGGGCGAACATGTTTTGTTCAACGGGATAAAGGTCATAATTTCCGGTATCAATAGCCGGGGGATCAATCAGGTCTTCGCTTTCTTGTAATAAGGTCGGACGGGTGGGATAGATCCCGTTGACAGCAGCCACTAGAATTCGGTCGCTATTGCCGGAAATGTCAGGCACTTGATCCCGGTTATAGGTTCGCCGCGCTTTATAGCGCATATCTTCTTTGAGAAAGGCGGAAACTTCGTCCAGCTTTACCTTTCCGTCATTATTTTTATCAGCTTCACCATATAGGGCGCGCAAAAGATATTCGGTAAACAGTCCATGACGGCTTTCTTCATCCCAGCTAGCCAGTTGATCATTGGACGCGGCGGTAATGACTGTCAGGGTATCGTTAGGATCGTCATTTGGTACAGGGGCAGGCAGGATAGAGGCACCGGAAGCTTGCGTGATCAAGCTACCGCCCGCGCTATTCCCACTGAAACAGGCATCCAGAAAAATCATGATGGATTTTGCGTCAATCTGTTTCAGGTTTTTATATAATAAATCTGTTGGATAACCGTTGATGTCAGCGGTTGCAATTTCGGCATCGACAGGCAAAAGATAGCTTTTTTGGTCATGTTGTCCAGGTAGGCCGTGGCCTGAATAAAAGACATAAAGTTTGGAAACACCGGGTTTGACGTATTGAAAGGCTTTGCCCCGATGATTGCCTTGACGTCCAAAGGTGCTCTGCATCTTGGCTTGTGTGGCATCTTCCAGATAGATAATGTTTTCTTCGCGGATATTCAGCACATTTTGCACAAACTGCTTCATCGCTTTGGCATCATTATGGGCAAAACGGACCTCGGGAATATCTTGATCCCCATAGGTCTTGTTGCCAATGATGACAGCGACATCATCGTTGTTTTGATCGGTCTGTGCGCTTTGGGCTGTTGTGATTGAAACAGCCCAAAGGAAGCAGCCCATTGCGAAAAGGTGCAGTGTTTTCATATCTTACCTGCCTGAATGACATCTGTGTTCATCATATCGTGTCAATCATACCAATGGCAACGTTTACCGTTTTTATTGCAGACAAGAATGTCATTGTCATAACGGGCGACACGGTCCCATTTTTTATGTTTGGGATGTTTGTGCCCTTTGACGGGGACGCGCTGATAGACAATACGGGTGGGTGGGCGATCATAATCATCATAATCGCGATACTCTCGGTTTTTTGCCCGTACACGGGGACGATCATAAGGATCGTTGTCATAGGCGTCGTGCGCGATTTCATGACCGATCACGGCACCGATTACGGTTCCTGCGGCGGTAGCCATCAACCGACCTTTGCCTTTCCCCATTGCGGACCCAAGTAAGCCACCACCAACGGCACCAATAATGGTACCAACAGTTTCATCACTGGCGTGAACTTGCTGCGCCATACTGGTATTGAAAATAAGGGCACCGACAAGTGCCAAAGGGATCATAAAACGTTTCATCGAACGCATCCTTTTCAAGTTGTCGAATTCTGTTTCGGGCTATGAAGGGGGCAGAGGATGTTTTTTTCAGAAACTTTTTTTCTAGGGGAAAATAAAATCCATCTCTCAGCTCTCCATAACCTTGTGCAGATGGACAACCACCTAAAACGAGGTGATGAAATGATGAAAAAAATAATAATGATTTTGGCGGCTTTGATGTTTGCCAGTCCAGCACTGGCAAATTCCTCTCCCCGCATTCTTTATATGGCCGTGGATCAGGGGCCGAACCTGCTGGATATAAATGATCCGGCATTTCGTCGTGTTTTTGAACATACGGGCAATTATCTGCATCATCAAAAATTTCGACTGTTTGAAGAAAATCGCGACAATGAACAAGGCATGAGCTTCAAAGAAGCGATGGATGTGATTGCGCAAAGCCCGCGTCATAAAGTCGATTTTGCGGTATTGGTTTCCTTGCGACACATTCAGGAACAGGATGGACGACGCCTTCGTGACCGTATGGTGGGGATTGCGAAAATTGTCGATGTTCGCACCCTTGATGTTGTTGATACATTACGCATTAAAAGCCCGGTTGCGAAATTACAGGAAAGACGATGTGGTCCGGCCTGTTTTGATCTGGTCATGCGTCGCCATGTGCGTGAAATTCTACCGCACTTTAAAGATCAGTTGGTGGACCGTTTGGCGCAGATGAAACCGAAATATGAAGAAAAAGTGGTTTCATCGAACAAACTGACTCTGACCTTGAAAGGGTTTAAGCCACGTGAAATCCGTCATATCGAAGATCGTCTTGTTCGGTTGGACAATACGAAAGACCTTAGCGCTTTAACCTCGCAACCTGACAAACCGGCTTTTTGGTTGGAACGCCGCGAAAGCGCAGGGGATGTGCGTGATGATCTCTCTCAAGTCCTTGCTGAATTGGACCTGAAAGCCCGCATTATTCAAACACCCCGCCAAGTGATTTTGGAAAAAATTGCCCAAGACCTTGCCTATCTGGATTAAGCCCATGTGGGAAAAAGGAGAAAGAGAATGAGCGATACAACCCAAACCAATGCAATGGCGGAAATTGCCCTAGCCCTTGCGATGGGATTCTTCTCCATCATGGTGTTGACGATGGTGTCCATGGGTGGGGGAATGGTGAGCCAGTCTGTTAAATCTGTGTTGGATGATGATCCCATCGAACTGGCGAATACGGTTGAGAAAACGGAACAAGATCAAGCAAAAGGAGCAAGCCGTAACGTTCAGCCGGAAAATTTGTTGATCTATTATAAAGATCGTTTCCTTGATCATACGTTCAAACCCGTGGACCCGGCAGGGCTTGCCGGGCGCGATAAAATTGTGCTTGCGGTTGATCCTGACCTGTCTATGTCGGCGACCATGCAGGTGCGCAAACGTGTTTCAGCACAGGATATCACGGTTGTTGTGTTGAATGAAAAATGGTTGAAGGCCTTACAGGAGGCAAAGCTATGAAAACCGTTTTAACCTTTATCTGGATCGTCGCCTTGTTTTTAGCCGCAGCCTATCTATCCACCGCCCAAGCGGCAACCCGGTTTGAAGTCAAACAGATGATCCTGAAAGAAGCCGCCGATAGCCGCGTTCCAGTTGCCCTTGTCATGGCGGTGGCGAAGGTGGAGTCTGATTTTAATGCACGTGCCTTAAGTTCTGCGGGTGCGCGCGGTGTGATGCAAATCATGCCACAAACGGCACGCGGTGAATTTGGTGTTGAAGCCGATGCGTTATGGAACCCGAAAACCAATATTCGGTTGGGGATCCGTTTTTTGGAACGTTTATATGATCAGTATGATGGGCAATGGGATCTGGCTTTGTCCCATTATAACGGCGGCAGTTTGAAAAATAACCGTCCGCATGTGCGCACCCGTAAATATGTGGCGATGGTGCAAAAATGGCAGCAAATTTATATTGAACAGGCCAGCTTGTGGGAGGGACCGGATGATCAAACGGACGATACCTTGATTGCGTGGCACGATGAAGATATCGACACGGTTGAGTTACGGGAATGGCGGGTACGTGGGGCAGCGGACCGATATGATGAAGATGTGAACACGAAAATTATCATTGTGGAACGATCTGATCGGTTTGAGCCGCGTTTTTATCGTGCACCCCCACCCCCGCCACCGCCGCACCGTCGTGGGTTTGGCCGTCGTCCACCGCCGCGTCCCTATTTCCATTGATTGCAAGGTGTGATCTGGATATCCTCTTCTGGTTCAGGGAGGATGTCGGTGGATCATACACAAAATATATTGAGAAACGCAGGGGGCAAAGACCCGTTACTCGCAGATTTTACCGCGTTGTGTGAAACCACTACGTTGGAAGGCGCGCCTAAATATGCGTTACGTCCCACGATGGAAACCTTGGCAAAATTTATATGTGCCCAAGGCAACGGCCCTAACAAAGATATGGCGCTTTTTGAACTCAGTCACTTGGTCTGTGGGGTCGGCGCATTACAAGGTACAGCGGGGCTAAGCGATTTTTTTCTATCCCCTAATAAAGCCACACCGGCATTTTACAAACAGGTTTTAAACGGAACGGCACCGGGGGTGAGCGTGTCAGAAAGAGGCCTTGTCCTCAGTTATGATGACAAGGTTTTTGAAGTTGGGTTTGGGCGTATGCCCTTTTTGGTCGCGCTTTATGAATTTCTCTGTTCAATGGATGGCTTTTCTTATTTCCAGACGTTTAACGATTTTTTTGAAACATTACTTGATGAGCCACCCTCTGAAAAAAATATAAGGGCATGCAGCAATGCTTTGGCTTCCGATCTTCGAAAATACCGGATTGCTTATCTAAGTAGTGCGCAGGCTGATGGTAAATTTTCACAGGTTTATAAATTTCTGCAAGATCGTTCTGAGGAGGAAAACGGGATTATTTTGCACGATGAATGCGTTTTCGACTTCTGGCATCTCCATAACCAAGGCAAAGATTATAGAGGATACCGAACAGTGTTTGATCTCTTTTGCGATTTTGCCCGCGCGTTTGAAGAAAGCAGGCTTGCCACGGCAGCGGCACATGCGGCTCCCTTGGGACTGGATGGGGAGGCCGGCGAAGTCGATATTGCCAGTGATTTGGTTGTCGATGTGAGCCTTGAAGACTGGACGTCCCCCTTTGATATTTTTGACGAAGACGAAAGCGGGGATATCCGTTTCTTTAAGATAAAGACAGAACGCGCGCCTATTGAAAATTTGATGACGTATGGCCCTGATGCGTTACGCCTGCCTTTGGCCTTTTTGCGGTATGAAATCTTTGGTCAGGTCCAGTCCGGGATCACAACGGATTTGCAGGTTGGACGGCCCAAGGCCACCGTTGAAAAACGTATATCCTGTGAAGATGTTCAAACATACGAAGATCGTTTACAGGAATGTCAGACCATTTTATCTCATATTAAAAACCTGCAAGCTGCGAGTTTGCATGTGCTTAATCACAGTGATGGGGATAATCTGGTGGTTCTTCCGGCCGCGGCTGTTGAACGTGGTGAACAGGCCTTTACGAAAATGAAACGCAAGGGCTTTGACGATCAGGCGATGGCGCAACGGGGTGTCTTTGAACGTGCCGCACATGCCCTGGTCGCGATGGAAAATCAGCTTATGCGGTATATGAAGGCGTTGGAAGATAAAAACGTACAAACACTTTTCCCACAAGATCGGGACAAATTTAAATCCCAGTTTCAACTCCTTTATCAGGAGGCCCAAACATGACACGCATAGATCCCAATCTTCTTGAGGGTGCTCAACAACGTTTTGCTGAATTGTACAATGTGCGCGAGGTTATGACAAAACGCGAAAGTGGTGCAATTTCGTTGGGACGCTTATATGCCTATGTGCAAGGGGCGCAGGATGATGCGGTTCAGGATATATTGGGCCATGATTTGAAAGTGCGCCGGGTTTATCGCAGCTTATTACAAAAAACGGCCCTTATTCATATGCCACAAGCCTTGGCCGCGAGTACGCAAGAATACCCGGAACGCCATGCAGATGGTTGTCATATCCGGCTTCAGCTCTCAAGGGCGCAAAGTGATCAGCTTTATCTTATTGTGGAAATGAGCGATCAACGTCGTGATATGCCGCAAAGTCTGCATTTGTTTGGCCCAGATGAAACCATGGTACGCGTTGCCTTGCCAGCGGCGCGCAACGGTGTTATCCAAACCATTATCGAGAAATATTCAGATGCCGCCCGTCTATTGGGTGAGCCAAAGACGGAGATTTTCCTGCGGTGAAGCGCATCGCCATTCTCATTGCGACAACGGGGGGGCCGGTCCTTGTGGACCGTATAACGCCGGAACCTGCCCCACAATCCATGATGTGCCTGCGCCGTCAATCCGAAGTCCTGCCCATTAGTCTGGATTATGACGATTTTGTACGCGCAGGCAGTGGTGTCATTATGCGGGAATTTGGTCCCTATGAAGAAGGCGCTTTTCGTTTGGATGTTTCCGGTCCCATCGGGACAGGGTTAAGTTGGCAGTTGGGTGTTTTTGCCGCCCATGCCGTTTTTAAATCTAAATCGTGTGAATTGTCCGACCTCGAAACCGCAGATTTGATCGTTTGGCTTTCCGGGACCGTTGACAACGACCTGAATGTCGGTGATGTCGATCATATGGCGCAAAAAGTCGAAGCGTCTGCCGGGATGCTGGCGGATTATATCGCCAAGGGAACGCCGATTGTTTTTGGAGCGGGGGTGGAAAATGCGGTCTTTTTATCTGCCCATAAACCACCAGGCGGCATTGATGTTGCCAGTCTGAAAACA